>JAUXQB010000219.1 GCA_030685215.1 Actinomycetota bacterium | reverse complement strand
CACGACCTGCGCTGGCGCGCACCGGTCATCGGCCTCACGGACGACGGCGCGGTTCGGGAGGTGCGGTTCCACACGGCGCTGCGTGAGCCGCTCGACGTCGCCAACGCCCTGATCGAGCCGATGCACCGCGCGCTGCACGCGTTCGAGGAGCTGTGCCGCAGCGAGCGAGCGCGTGTGACCGTGCACCTGCAGGCGGGCGACGTGATGGTGTTCCACAACCGGCGCGTGCTGCACGGCCGCACCGCGTTCGACCCCGGCGGTGGCCGACGTTCCCTGCACGGCGCCTACGTCGACGTCGACGAGTGGCTCAGCCGCATCCGCATGCTCGGTACCTCGGAGGACACATGAACCACGATCCTGTCGCAGCCGGTTTCGACCCGACTCGACTCGACCGCATCGCCGCACACCTGCAGCGCCACTACGTGGAGCCGGGCAAGATCGCCGGCTGCCAGGTGGCGGTCGGGCGGCACGGACACCTCGCGTACGCGGCCTCGCTCGGGCTGCGCGACCGCGAGCGACAGGTGCCACTCGGCGACGACACCATCTTCCGCATCTACTCGATGACCAAGCCACTCACCTCCATCGCCCTGATGCAGCTGTTCGAGCAGGGCATGTTCCAGCTCGACGACCCGGTCGCTCGTTTCTTCCCCTCGTGGCGCGAGCACCGAGTGTGGGTCTCCGGCGCGGGCGACGACATGGTCACCGAGCCCGCGCACCGACCCGTGTCGTTCCGCGACCTGCTCTCCCACACCAGCGGACTCACCTACGGCGGCGTGCTGCCCGGCATGGGCGACCAGCATCCGGTCGACACGATCTACCGCTCGTTGAAGATCCGCAGCGCCGGCGTGCAGTCGACGATGACGGAGTTCATGGAGAAGCTGGCGCAGGTGCCGCTGCGCTTCCAGCCCGGCACCGCCTACATGTACTCGCTGGCCACCGATGCGTGCGGTGCGCTGGTCGAGCGCATCTCCGGCGTGCCGTTCGCCGAGTACCTGCAGCACCACATCACCGGGCCACTGGGCATGGTCGACACGTCGTTCCAGGTGGCGCCCTCCGAGTTGCCCCGGTTCGCCGCCAACTACGCCCGCAACCCCGACAAGACCACCACCCTGCTCGACGACCCGACCACCAGCGCGTACACGCGGCCGCCCACGTTCGTCTCCGGCGGCGGCGGACTCACCGGCACGATGGCCGACTACACCCGGTTCTGCGAGATGTTGCGCCGCGGTGGCGAGCTCGACGGCCATCGCATCATCGGGCCGCGCACGCTCGACCTGATGCGACTGAACCACCTGCCCGGTGGCGGCGACCTGGCGACGCACGACGTCGACCTGCTGACGCAGTACGGCAACGTCGGCGTCGGGTTCGGCCTCGGCTTCGCTTCCACCATCGACCAGGTGGCGACCGGCGCGCTCACCCGCGGCGACTACTACTGGGGCGGTGCCGCCTCCACCGTGTTCTGGGTCGACGCGATCGAGGACATGTGGGTGGTGTTCATGACCCAGCTGATGCCATCGATGTCGTTCGACTTCCGTGGTCAGCTGCGCAGCCTGGTGTACAGCGCCATCGTCGACTGAGGCGGCATACAGTTCGGGCATGCGCCCGTCCATCGGCATGTGCTTCGACCGCTCGTACCCGCCTGCGGCCATCGTCGAGTTCGCCACACGGTTGGAGACCGGCGGGGTCGACCAGCTGTGGGTGATCGAAGACTGCTTCTACACCGCCGGCATCTCGCTGGCGGCAACGGCGCTGGCCCGCACGGAGCGCCTGCAGGTGGGCCTCGGCATCCTGCCGGCGGTGGCGCGCAACCCGGCCATCACCGCGATGGAGGTGGCCACTTTGGCCAACCTGGCACCCGGCAGGCTGATCGCCGGCATCGGCCACGGGGTGCAGAGCTGGATGGAGCAGATGGGTGCGCGCACGCCGAGTCCGCTCACCACGTTGGAGGAAGTGATCACCGTGGTGCGCCGCCTGCTGCGCGGCGAGGAGGTCACGTTCCACGGTCGCGAGGTGCATCTCGACGCGGTACGCCTCGACCAGCCGCCCGCACAGGCGCCGCCCGTGTGCGCCGGCGTGCGCGGCCCGAAGTCGATGGCGATGGCAGGTCGAGTGGCCGACGGGGTGGTGCTCGCCGAAGGCGCCGGCCCGGCGTACGTGCGCGCCGTGTTGCAGCAGGCAGCACCGGCCGGCGCGTTCCGGGTGAGCGCGTTCAGCGCACTGTGCATCGAGGCCGACCGACGCACGGCGTACGAGTGGATGGCACCCGTGGTGGCCGGCTGGTTGAGCGCGCCGAACCCGGCCATCGACGCGCACAGCCACGCCGACGAGGTACGCGCCCGCTTCGCCGACGGCGGCGCCGACGCCCTGGTCTCGATGCCTCGCGAGTGGTGGCTGCAGCTGGGCGCGATCGGCACGTTCGACGACGCGGTCGAGCACGTCACCGCGCTGGCCGACGCTGGAGCGCACGACGTGGCGCTGTTCCCCGCCCCCGAACTCGAAGTGGCACGCGGCCAGCTCGACGACGTGACACGTCTGGCCGCCGCGATGCCCTGAGCGTGTCGTCTAGGGTCCGCGCGATGGACGGCAGCATGATCCCCGGTTCCGAGCTCGGCAACCTCGGCGCGGCATCCTCGGCGCAGGCGCAACAGTTCCACGATGCCGCGATGCGCAACGGCGCCGAGCACCTGCGCGTGTCCTACGACGCGATTCCGCATCCCAACCATCGGCGGCACCTCGTCGCACTGCTGGCCGTGCTCGCGGGCCTGGCGTTCCTCGGTGTCGCAGCGGTCGCGCTGGTCGGCATCGGCTGAGGCGCTAACGGGTGACGAGGGCCGCGAGCGCGGCGACCGCCACCACCAGGCCGAGCGCGGCCATCGCCAGGCTGCGAGCACGCGGCGCCTGCTCGAGGTCGGTGTCGGCGCGGGGCGCCTCCGGCGGGCGGATGACGGCCATCAGGTTGCCCGCGAACAGCGCGCCGCCGAGCGCGAGCAACAACCAGACAATGAGGTCCTTGCCGAAGAACATGCGCACAGTGTGCCGTTCGGTGCGAGCCGGGTTGCGCGACAGCGCGAGAATTCTGCGATGGGCTTCCACCACGTTGCACTTGCCACCCGCGATGCTGCCGAGACGCACCGCTTCTACACCGAGGTGATGGGCTTCCACCTGGTGAAGGTGGTGGCCACGCCCACACCTCCCAACGCCGAGGGCGTCAGCACCGGGTTCAGCAAGCACTTCTTCTACGCCACCGACGAGTCACCCAACGGCGAGACCGGCATGATGGCGTTCTGGGAGATCCACGACCCGGCCATCGGCGACGACTTCCCGGTCGACGTCAACGTGTCGCACGGCTTGCCGGTGTGGGTGAACCACATCGCGTTCGACGCGCCGTCGATGGACGAGCTGCACCGCCACCGCGACCGCTGGCGCAGCCATGGGCACACCGTGCTGGAAGTGGACCACGAGTTCTGCGTGAGCATCTACATCACCGACCCGAGCGGCAACATGGTGGAGTTCTGCCACAGCACCCGACCGTTCACCGACGACGAGCGCGCACACGCCGCTGCCACGGTGAGCAACCCGGCGCCCGAGCTGGAGACCGACCCGCCCACCATCAGCGTGTGGAAGCCGCTGGTCGAGGAACCCGTCGGCTGACGTCACCGCCGGCGACGTCGCCGGCCGTTCAGTGACGACAGATCTCGAGCAGCAGCAGTCCGAGGTGGTGCAGCTGGTACGCGGCGAGCGCCGCGGTGATGGCGATGGTGCCGTACAGCGCGACGCGATCGGAGGGGCGGGGCGCCGCCGGCTCCGGTCCCAGCAGCGCCGCCACCCTGCCGGGCACTCCGAGACCTCCCACGGCCAGCGCGCCGGCCGGCGCCATGCGACGCAGCGCCACCTTGCCCAGCGTGCGAGCGACGAATGCTCGGTCGCCACACACGCGCACCGCCGACTCGTCGGCCCATCGCTCGAGCGCGAACAGCACCCGACGCGACAGCGGGAGCAGCACCGGCACCACGCTGACTGCCAGCTCGGAGGCGAGCATGAGGCGATCGTGCCGGTGATGCGCATGCGCGCGCTCGTGAGCGATGACCACCGACTGTTCGGCGTCGTCGAGCAGCGCCAGCAGTCCACTCGACAGCACCACCTGGCCACCGCGGCCGGGAACCGTGTACGCGAACGGTGCGTCGTGCACCACGACCTCCACGTCGCCGCCGGCGTGCGTGCAGAGCGAGCGGTACGTGCGCAGCACGGCGCGTGCACGGTGCAGCCCGATCACGGCGGCGAGCAGCGCGGGCACACCGAACCAGGCGGAGATCGGTTGATGGTGCCCGAACGGGTCGCCCCACCACGTGAGCGCGCCGCGCACCGGTGGCAAGTGCGCGACGAAGCCGGCGGCCACCAACCACACCGTGGGTGCCGCCGCCACGACCACCACCGCGATCGTGACCAGCAGGGCGCGCGCGGCGAGCGCGGGCGGGAACCAGCGATGCGTGGACCCGACCACCATGGCCAGCACCAGCGACAGCGCGAGCGGCACGAGCGCCGAGGTGACGGTCATCGCGACGACTCGCCGAGCAGCGCGCGCAATGCCGTCGCTTCCTTCGCCGAGAGCGAGCCGACGAAGCCGGCCAGCACCCCGGCACGATCGTTGGTGGACGACAGCACCTCGGTCATCCGTTGCACCGCCCACTGTGCTTCGTCGATGGCCGCCTCGTAGCCGAACGCTCTGCCCGCGTCCATCCTGCGCGCGAGCCCCTTCGACTGCAGCCGTCCGAGCACGGTGGCAACGCTCGTGTACGCGAGTGGGTGGGGCAACTGCTCGCGCACGTCGCCGGGCGTGAGCGGCGCCGTGGCCGCCCACAACACCCGCATCACGTCGAGCTCGAGTGCACCGTCAGCACGTTTTCCCACGCCTCCACCTCCGGGCGCACAGACTAACAACGACCACTGCACTACATTCCTACACGGTGTAGTTGTCATCGGGCAGCACGCACGTTCCGCCATGATCCGACGTTTCCTGCTGCTCCTCCCCGTGCTCGTCGTGGCCGCGCTCGTTCCGAGCGGCCAGGCGAACGCGCACAACACGCTCAGCTCGAGCACTCCTGCCGACGGCGCAACGCTGGCGACGGCACCCACCGAGGTCTCGCTGGTGTACACCGGTGCCGTGCCGCTCGAGTCGGTGTCGGTGGAAGTCATCGACTCCAGCGCCGTGCGCAACGAACTCACCGGCTTCGCGCACGGCCCCAGTGGCGATACGGAAGTGGTGGCCGCACTGCCGGCGCTGGCCCCTGGTCCGGTGACGCTCCGGTGGCGCCTGGTCGGCCCGGACGGGCACGTCATCAGCGGACGCGTCGAGTTCACCATCGCGGCCTCGGAGGTGCCGACGACCATCGGCGCGGGCGCGACTCCCACCACGGTCGCCGCCGACGCTCCCGCGCCCGCCGCCTTCTCCGAGCCGTGGAGCACTCCGAGTGCGATTCGTTGGTTGCTGCGCGTCGCCGCCTACCTCGCAGTGCTGATGGTGGCGGGAGTCGTGCTGGCGGCGGTGTTCGTCTGGCCGGCCGCGGCGACCGACGGCACCATGCGTCGACTGATGTGGTGGGGCCTCGCGGTGAGTGCGGCCACCGCGCTCGCGCAGTGGCTCGTGGTCGCCGGCGACCTCGCCGCGTCCGCGCCGTGGAGCGCATGGGGTTCTCTCTCCACGGCGCTGGACACCGACGTCGGAGTGGCGATGCTCGCCCGTCTCGTCATCGTCACTGCGATCGCCGCACTGCTGGCAGGCCCGGCGCGCAACGACCAGCTGAGGTGGCGGGCGATCGCCGCACTCGTGGTGTGCGCACTCGCCACCTGGGCATGGGCCGGCCACGCGAAGTCGTTGCGGTGGCCGTGGCTCGGCGTGCCGCTCGACGTCGCACACCACCTCGCGGCCGCCGCTTGGTTGGGCGGGCTGGCCGTCGTCGGCGTGTGGGCCACGCGGGTTGCCGACGAGCGTGAGGTCGCCCAGGCGGTCGGTCGCTTCGGCACCGTGGCGCGTGCGGCGGTCATCACGCTGGTGGTGACGGGCGCGTTGCAGAGCCTGCGCCTCGACGGTGGCCCCGGTGCGCTGTTCACCACCGGCCACGGCCGGCTCGTGCTCCTGAAGGTGGTGCTGCTGGCGGCGATGCTGCTGGCGGCCGACGTGAACCGGCGACGGGTCGCGGCCCGCATCACCGAGCGCGACCAGGTGCAGCCGCGAGTGCTCGCGAACCTGCGCAGGGCGATGATCACCGAGCTCGCGATCGGCGTGGTCATCATCGGCGTCACCGCCGGTCTGGTCGCGTCGACGCCTGCCAGCGCCGAGTCGGCGAGCGGATCGAGCGCCGCGCCGAGCACCACGGTGACGACCGTGCCCACCGCAACCGTCGCGCCGACCGTCGGCACGCTGCCGTCCGTGCCACTGGACTGCACCATCGAAGCGGCCAGCGTCCAGTTCGACGACGTCGGCTACGACGTCGAGTGCCTGCAGCAGGCGCTGCGCCGCGTCGGTGTGCTGCAGTACGGAGCAGCCACGCCGGGCATCTTCGACGAGGCCACCGATGCCGCCGTGCGCACGTTCCAGGAGCAGCAGGGGCTGCTGGTCGACGGCATCGTCGGCCGCGTCACCGCCACCGCGCTCGGAATCTGGCCGCCCTGAACTGACATCCGGACCGCCCGTCTCTACACTGTGTAGTAGCTACTCGTTCGTTGGTCTCGTGTTCCCGAAAGGCCCCCATGTCCCGTCGCTCGCTCACCCTCGTCTCCGCACTCGCTGCGCTCGCGCTCACGGCGGGCCTCGCCGCATGCGGCGACGACTCGTCCGACGACACCCGCAACCCGGCAGGCACCACCGCCGGTGCGCCGGCCGGCGCCGACTTCGGTGATGCCGACGTGCTCTTCGCGCAGAGCATGATCCCGCACCACGAGCAGGCCATCGAGATGGCCGACATGGCACTCGACCCCACCGTCGGCGCAGGTGCCGAAGTGCTCGATCTGGCGGGCCGCATCAAGGGCGCGCAGGATCCGGAGATCGAGTTGATGACCGGCTGGCTCACCGCGTGGGGCATGCCGTTGCAGATGGACACGAGCGATGGCCACGACATGTCGTCGATGGACGGGATGATGAGCGCCGAGGAGATGGAGGCGCTCGCCGCCAGCACCGGCGCCGAGTTCGACCGGCTGTGGCTGGAGATGATGGTGCAGCACCACGAAGGCGCCATCGCGATGGCCGACGACGTGAAGGCCGACAGCAGCAACGCCGAGGTCATCGCGTTGGCCGACGCCATCATCGCCGGTCAGCAGGCGGAGATCGACGAGATGACGGCGCTGCTCGACGCCTGATCGCTACGGAGCGTCGATGAAGCGCGCCATGCCGACCGACCGCGGCGCGGTGTCGGTGAAGCCGTGCCGTGCGTAGAGCGCTCGGCCGGGCGGGTCGGCGAGCAAGTTCACCCACGCGCCGGGTGGCGCCACCTCGCGGATGCGGTCGAGCAACGCCTGCAGGATCGCGTCGCCGAGGCCGCGGCGCTGGTGCTCGGGCAGCACGGCCATGTCGACGACGTGGAAGTACCAGCCGCCGTCGCCGAGCACGCGACCCATGCCCACCACCTCACCGGTGGCCTCGTGCACCACGTGGCACGCCGCCCAGCTGCCCGGCAGCCCGGCCACCGCCTGCGCCTCCGTCTTCGGTGTGAGTCCCGACTCCTTGCGCAGCCGGAGGTATGCCTCCACCGGTGGTGTGGTCATCTCGAGTCGATAGCCGGGTGTCATCCACTCGATCCTGCCAGGTCGTCGGAGCCCTGCGGATGCCGGCGCTAATGTGCCGGCGGTGAGGATCGAGCCGCTGGCCGCGGATCAGTTCGTCGTCTCCGAGTGGACGTGCGTCACCTCGGCCAGGACGCGCTCGATGGTGAGGTCCTCCAGGCAACCGACCAGGCGACGACGACCGGTCTCGCCCAGCGCGTGATCGATGGTGATCGTCACGGTCGGGCCGTCCGATCGCATCGACGTGATCCGCACCTCGCTCGACAGCCGGCCGGCACAGACCGTCCACAGCGCCGACATCAGCGTCTCCGGTGTCCGCTCACCGGTCGTGCGGATCTCGATCGTCATGGTGGTCGCACCGGGGCTGACGATGTCGCCGGTGCCGGACTGGGTGAGCCGGCGGATGGTTTCGGTGCCAGCCCCCACCGCGAGCACGATGACCACCAGCAACGCGAGGCTCCGACGCCGAGCCCGCCGGCGCTCGGCCGAGTCCGACCGCCCAAGTACCGTCGAACCGGGGGCACGCAGTCCAACCGATGGATCGGGCAGGCGTGCCGGCGCGGTCGGCGTCGCGAGGGGAAGGTGCAGCGGCAGGAGGGCCGCCGTTCGCCGATCGGTCGTCGCACTGGCCACGAGGCCGGCGATGCGTTCGATGAGATACGCCAACGCCGACAGGACGATGCCGGTGCCGAGCAGGATGGGGACGAACACCGATGGCCGATCGGGACGGAGCCACTCGAATCGGCGCGAGGCCACATCGCGCCCCGCCGAACCCAGCGCTGCGTGCACGGTCTCGTCCGGCTCGGCGTGCTGTGACGACCACAGCTCGGACAGCTCTCGCAGGCGACGCAGGATCGTCACCGTCGACACGACGGTGAGCATCGCGAGGAAGATGAACCCCGACATGATCGCTCGGTTCCACTCCCAGCGAGCCAGGTAGATGAGGACGTACAGGCCGGAGAAGGCGAGCACGAACGCCGCGACCGCGAGTGCCAACCCGCGGGCCAGGCGCCGGTTCACGACGGCCGCCCCGCCCGGGCGACGACGGCATCGCTCTCGGGTACCTGCGGATGACTCGGCATCGGGCCGACGGGATCGACGATGTCGACCGTGCCGGCATCGCCGTCGACGACCACGCTCGTACCCGGTGGGAATCGGCGACGTGCGTCGGTGACACCGACCACCGTCGGCACTCCCATCTCGCGGGCGAGGATCGCGAGATGGGAGAGCGCGCTTCCCGTCTCACCGACCAGACCCGCCAGGTGCGGCAGCACGCCCGCCAGTTGCGGCTCCAGGTGCTCGATCACGAGGACCGATCCCGCGCTCGGCTCGCCCGCGCGCATCGACACCCCGATGAGGGGTCGCGACGTCACGACACCCATCCCGCGCCCTCCACCGGCAGCCAGGCCATCGCCGTCCCGTCCGCGATGACGATGGTGCACCGCGCGAATCGCGCCGGAGGAGCTCAACCGGAAGGCCGGCGGCAACGGCGCCGACGTCGGTTCGTCGAGCCGCGAGAGCAGGTCGGGCGGTGGCGAACCACCGGCAGCGACGCGTTGCAGTTCGGCCAGCGAGAGATGCGCCACCAGCCCGGCAGCGCCGAGCCGGGTGTGGTGACTCCACCGGCGATCGAGCAAGAGCACGATCCGGGTCTGCAGCTCGTGCAACCAGCGAATGCGCACACGCAGGCCGTCCCGATCGGACAGCTCGTCGACCGACCGTTCACCGGTCGACGGGCGCGGAGCAACGACGGGGAGCACAACGGAATGGACCAACGACGGGGGCGACAGCGTCAGCACCACCGGCTCGGCGGCGACGATCTCGGCGTCGTCGAGTCCTGCATCCCGCCCGCGACCGAGCGCCTCCAACGCGACGAGCGGCGCCGGCGGTGCGACATCGCCGGGCCGGGCGAGCATGCCGCACAGGATCTCGTACGAGTGCACCGTGGCCAGCTCCGCGCGTGAACGGACGAGCAGGTCGACCAGATCGTCGTCGGAGCGCGTCGTCAGCGCTCCGAGATCACTGAGGTGTGCGTCGACGGTGGTAAGGATGGCCTCGGCCAACCGCGGCAGGGCGACCCGGAGCCGCCCCACTCGCCACGCGGTCGCGAGCCGCCGAGCCGTGGCGCTCGGCGAGATCCGTCGACGCCACGATCGATGCGGCGCGGTCATCCCGATCAGTTCGAGGTCGACGGCAGCGCGGCCGTTGACGGCCGACACCACCGGCGACCGCGCGATGGACTCCTGCGAGGCCGCTCTGGTCGCCGACAGCGCACGCACCATGCCGTCACGCAGCGGATCGAGCCAGAGATCGACCGACAGCCGGCTGAGCGGCTCCGGGAACGTCTCGGCGAGAGGGCCCGGGCCGAGGATCGGCTGCGGACCGGTGCCCGTCTCGGCGATCGCCGTGACCGGCCGGCTCTGCAGCAACCACAGGCGACCGGCCTCATCCACCGCCCACTCGAGGTCCTGTGGCACGCCGAAGAGGCGGCTCGCCCGTTCGGCGAGGCGGACGAGATCCCGGCGCACTCGCCCGGCGAGTGGCACTGCGCCTGCGGCAGTGGTGTGCTCGAGGGTTCGTCCACGCGCCGACAGCACGTAGTGGTCCGCCGTCGCGACTCCGCCGACGAGGGCGGCGGGCTGCCCGGCCACGACCTCCACCACGACGCGGTCACGCGCCCCGGTCACCGGGTCGACCGCGAACATGACACCACTGATCACCGCGTCGAGCTGCGGCTGGACGAGCACCGCAATCGGTCTCGCGACGCCGTCCGCGTCGCGCACGTCGTCGGCGGATGCGACCACACGAACGACGGCGGCCAGCAACGCGTCCCACCCACGAACGTCGAGGACGGAGACGAACCGGCCGGCCATGGAGGACCGTCCGGCATCCTCGATCGTCGACGAGGAGCGCACGACGAGCGCCGCCGACGCACCCCCGATGTGCTGCCATCCCGCGTGCAGCTGGTCGAGCAACTCCTGATCGCTCCACCCTCGCGCCACCCCTTCCGTGGTGACGACGAATCCAGGCAACGTGGGCATGCCTGCTCCCGCGCAGCGTCCGAGGTTCGCGGCCTTCGCACCGGTCAGGCCCAACGTGGTCGCGACCGGGTCCGAAAGCTCCACCACCAACGCGTGGTCTCTCACACTTCGCACGGTACGTGCATCCGAGGCCCGTGTCTCGGGACGTAAGTCCCTGTGCGGCGCATCGCTCCGGGCTGACGATGCAGTCATGGACGATGCGTCGATCATCGTCGAGTCACGTCCACGCCGCCCCAGGCGGAGGATTCGAAGAGTGATCTCGGTGATCTCCGTGGTGGTGATCACCGCAGGCGCGATCGCGTTCATCGAGTACCGCCGTCAGATCATCTCGTACCTGACCCACTGGAAGGGCGGGCCGAGCTCGACCGAGCCGTACCTCCCGTTCCCGGAGCAGCCGAACTTCCACATCGCTGCCGCCGGCGACACGGGCGACGCTGGTTCGCGGCTGGACAGCACGGGCGTGGCAATCGAACGGATCGGCGAGCAGTACCCGTTCGACGCACTGCTCCTGCTGGGCGACCTCGTCTACCCATCGGGTGACCCCTCGAAGCTGCAGTCACTGGTCGACGAGCCGTTCGCCGGCGTGCTCGACCAGGGGGCGGAGCTGTTGGCGATCCTGGGCAACCACGACGTGAAGAGCGATCAGGGCGACCAGATCATGCACGACCTCGGAATGCCCGGTCGATACTGGGCGCGCACGTTTGGCGAGGTGCTCGTCGTCGGCCTGGACTCCACCGAGATGGACGACGCCGCGCAGCTCACCTTCCTCGAGTCGACACTGGCGAACAGCGAGGCGAACTGGAAGATCGTGGCGTTGCACCATCCTCCGTACTCGGCCGGCTACCAGGGGTCGAGCAAGGACGCCCGCCGGACGTTCTCGCCCATCTTCGAGCGCTACGGCGTGCAGCTCGTGCTCTCCGGACACGACCACGACTACCAGCGCAGCGAGCCCATCAACGGTGTCACGTACGTGGTGTCGGGCGCCGGTTCCGGCACTCGGCGCACGGGTGAGGACGACTTCACGGCGGTCGCGTACTCGTTCATCCACTTCACCGATGTCGCCGTCTTCGACGACCAGCTCGTGATCCGTGCCGTCGACACCGCGGGCCGGGTCGCCGACGAAGCCACCATCATGCTCGGCTCGGTGCCGTCGGACTGACCGATGGGGTGGCGCTAATGTGCCGGCGGTGAGGATCGAGCCGCTGGCCGCGGATCACCGGAACGCGTTGGCGGCGTTCGTCGAGTCCATCTCCGAGCAGGACCGCGTGTTCGTGGATCGCACCCTCATCTCGCAGGTGAAGGTCGCCGGCTGGACCCAGGCCGTGCCCGAACGACGACTCGTGGCGGTCGACGACGACGGATCGGTGGGCGGCCTGGTGACGGTGTCGCGCGGCGTGGGGTGGTCGGCACACACCGCCGACGTGCGCGTGCTGGTGCGCAGCAGTCACCGTGGTCGCGGTGTGGGGCGGGCGTTGGCCGAGGCAGGCGTGGAACTGGCCGCGAGCATGGGCATCGAGAAGCTCACCGTCGAGACGATGGCCGCCAACGCCGGCGGGCAGGCAACGTTCCTAAGCCTCGGCTTCCAGGTGGAGGCGACGATGCAGGGCCAGGTGCGCGACGACACCGGCCACCTGCAGGACATCGTCATCCTCAGTCGCTGGCTCACGCCCTCGTCCTGACGCCCGGCGAATCGGTTCACCGTGCAGCGTTCCGCACGGCTTCTACGAGTCGAGCCGGGAAGGGGCCATCCGACCTGCATGGTTGTTGACCCCGACCGAGTCGCCGCCGAGGGCGTGGTGCAGGACGCGTTCACGGCACTGTTGTCAAATTGCGCGATGTGTTGCGCTGGGCGCACCGCAGCGCACACTCAGGACGCACTACACCCCGCGGGCGGCGTTGCCGAACTTGGTGTACTGGCCTCGGAACACGAGTCGGGCGACGCCGGTGGGGCCGGAGCGGTGCTTGGCGATGATGAGCTCAGCGCTGGCCTTGTCGGGCGAGTCGCGGTTGTACACCTCGTCGCGGTACAGGAACATCACCACGTCGGCGTCCTGCTCGAGCGAGTTGTGCGCCACCAGCCCGTTGGCCACGAAGTTGTGATGCGGCTTGACCGTGGCGTCGAACACCTCGATCTCGCCGATCGACTCGATCTCGACCAGGCGATCCCACAGCACGTCGGAGGTGGCGAGGTCGGTCAACCACTGGTCGCCGGTTGCCTGGGCCACGCGGCCCAACCAGGCCCGTGACACATCGGACTCGTACAGCGCCGAACCACCGTGCGGCATCTCCAGCGCTGTCGAGAGCTCGCTCTCTTTCATGCCGGCATCTGGTAACGCCTTGTGGAGCACGTGCGCCCACACCGCCGAAGGAACGCTGTCGACGTCCAGGTTCGACGTCGTGTCGAGCATCGACGCAGTATGCGGGGCCGCAGCAGTCGGCAGGCGGCGGGCACCGGCGAAGCGGTCGCCGACCAGCATGGCCTCGACGCGCACCCAGCCGTCGAGCGACAGGAACGGGTGGTTGCCGCTGGCTTCGATGACCCGGCCCGACGCGAAGCGCAACCGGAAGACTTCCTTCACGCCACTGCTGAATGCGTTGGTGACCGTGCCCTGCACCAGCCGGTAGTGCTCGTCGAGCGACCACACCGGCACGTCGGTGGCACCCTGTTCGACCAGTTCGCCCAGCGTGACCGGCTGGTTGGTGTCGGCCCTCACCAGCTGCGTGGAGGCGGTGAGACAGCCGGACTCGCGGAGGTCGGCGAGCATCGGGCGCTTGTCGGCGCGGCTCTCCAAGTTACGGCTGAGCTGGCTGAGGGCGATGATGGGCACGTCGAGCTCGCGAGCGAGGATCTTCAGGCCACGACTGATCTCGCTGACCTCGAGCTGGCGGTTCTCGCTGTTCATGCCGCCGCTCATCAGCTGCAGGTAGTCGATCATGATGAGGGCGAGGCCACCGTGGCGAGCCTTCAGCCGGCGAGCCTTGGCGCGGATCTCCATGACCGTGACCCGCGGGTTGTCGTCGAGGTACAGCGGCACGTTGTCGATGCGGTTGATCGCGCGACCGATCTTGGTCCAGTCGGCCTCGACCAGACGACCGCTGCGCAGCTTCTGCGACTCGACCTCGGCCTCGCTCGACAGCACACGTTGGGTGAGCTCGGCGTGGCCCATTTCCAGGGAGAACACCAGCACCGGCTTCGACGTGTTCTTCGCGACGTGCGTGGCGATGCCGAGACCCAGCGCCGTGTTGTGCACGAACAGGTCGGCAGCCACGAAGTTGTGCAACTGCGGCACCGTGAAGTCGATGACGCGGTCGTCGCCCACGGGCGTGATGGACGTGATGCGGTCCCAGGTGACCGCGGGCGACGCCCACCACCGCAGGCGATCGTCGTCGAGCACGTCGGCCAGCAGTGCCACGGTGTCGCGCTGCAGGCGACGGCGATACGGATGCCAGTTGTGGTGCCTCGACTTCCCGGCCGCCTCGCTGATGGACGCCCATGAGCGTTCGCCCTTCGCCTTGACGACGTCGTCCCACGCCTCCATCGGCAACGTGAGCACGGGAGCTGCCACCGTGACCATCACCCCGTCGGTGACCTCGCGACGAGTGCATCCGACGCCGAGGCGCAGCAGCAGGTGGGCGACCTGGCCGGCCGCGCTCCAGTCGGCGCAGCGCACCGAGCGGCCACGAGCCTCGGACGGTGCGGCGCCGAACCAGCCGGAGAGGAACTGCTCGATCTGCGCCTCGGGTGCAGTGAACACCTCGCCCGGAACCACCGCGCAGGCACGCGCCTGACCGATGAGGTCGCCGAGCTGCGTGGGCGTCAACTCGCTGTCGCCGAACACCGGCAGGATGGCCGGTGCTGCGATGAAGTCGCCCGGGGCCAGGTGCTCGAGCGGACGCCAACCGTGCTGCGACAGCAGCGGGTGAACGGCAGTGATGCGGATGCGTCGACCCGACTCGGTTTCGACCAGGTAGAGCGGCTTCACCCCGTCGTCGATGAGGGTGCTCACCATCATCTCGACCAGCGAGCCGTCGTCGGCCAGCGACACCAGCGGCACTTCTGGCATCAGCAACGCCGAGTCGAGCAACTCTGCCGCGGTGCGGATGACCCCGGTGCGCGGGTCGGCGATAGGAGTGTCCCACGCGACGCACTTGCCCATCGCGGGGCGGGCGCCGATGATGTTGAGGGTGCTCGGCTGCAAGCCGGACAGGATCTCGTCGAGGTCGTTGAAGCCGGTGGCGGTGCCGGTGATGGTGTCGCCGCGCTCGAACGTCTCCTGCAGCTTGTCCATCGCCAGCGGCAGCAGGTCGCTGAGCGGACGAGTCGAGTCGATGACGCGATCCTCGGCGACCTCGAACACCTTGGTCTCGGCTTCGTCGAGCGCCTTGGTGACGTCGTCGGGTTCCAGGTAGGCGATCTCGGTGATCTCGCCGGCGACGCTGATCAGCCGGCGCAGCACCGCCGTGTCCTGCACGATCTTCGCGTAGCGGCTCGCGTTGGAGATGGCCGGCGTGGCGTTCTGCAGCTCGAGCAACGCCTGCGAACCACCGATCTCCTCGATCAGCCCGTTGCGGCGCAACTCGTCGGCGACGGTGACCACGTCGACCGGTTGACCGCTGGCCATCAGCCCGCGGATCGCCGAGTAGATGTGCTGGTGCGACGGCTTGTAGAAGTGCTCGACCTGCACGCCGAGCTCCGCGACCTGGCCCACCACCTCACGCGACAGCAGCAGTGCGCCGAGCAGGCTCTCCTCTGCACTCAAGTTGTGTGGTGGCACGCGACCGTCGCCGCGCCGTGGCGCCGGGCGATCGCGGCCGGAATCGCGGGAGTTGCCCGAATCTCGGCGGAAGTCCGTCATGGTGCACCTACCTTGCCTGACTGGCCCTGGGGATCGCTAGGGGGTTCATCCTGTGGATTGGCTGTGGACAACCGCTATGGGTGGTCGACAGCACAGCCCCGGCAAGCAACCGTGACCGGTGCCACCGGGGCTGTGGGAAAGTCTGTGGACAACGCGTCGCTGCTGGCAGCGACACGAATGGGCCGAGCGACGTGCGCTCGGCGACGAGCTACTTGGCGACCACGTCGATGGTGATCGGGAACTCGACGTCGTGGTGCAACTTCGCGGCCACCTGGTAGGTGCCGGTGGTCTTCACGTGATCGACGTGCAGCTTCCTGCGGTCGAGCACGATGCCCGCCTGCGCCTCGACAGCGGCGGCCACATCGGCAGCCGTGACCGAGCCGAACAGACGCCCTTCGGCGCCGGCCTTCACCGGAATGGTGATGGTCTTGGCGACGAGTGCCGACGCGACGGTCTGCGCGCTCTCACGGTCGTGCGCATCGCGCAGGTCGCGAGCACGACGCATGGCGACGGCCTGCGAGGCGGCACCGTCGGTGGCCTTGATGGCATGGCCCTTGGGCAACAGGAAGTTGCGGGCGTAGCCGTCGGCAACTTCGACGACGTCGCCGCGCTTGCCGATGCCCTTGTGATCGGAACGAAGGATGAGTTTCATCAGGCGTCCACCTCAGCGGCCTCGGTCTCGACATCGTCGATCTCTTCGGTCTCGACCTCGGCGGCAGCGACCTGGCTCTCCTTCACCTGATCCTCGTCGCGACCGCGACGGTTGTCGCCGTCGCGAGGCGGACGCGAGGTGCGGGTCTGGGCCACGCGCTTCGTGTACGGGATGAGGGCCATCTCACGCGAGTTCTTGATGGCGTTGGCGATCTCGCGCTGCTGCTGCACCGTGTTGCCGGTGACGCGACGGTTGCGGATCTTGGACCGGTCGCTCACGAAACGGGTGAGCAGGTTGACGTCCTTGTAGTCGATGTACTCGATCTTGTCGGTGACCAGGACGCTGGTCTTCTTCTTGAACTTCTTCGGGTTGGCCCCATCTTTGGGCGCCCTCGGCTTGGACTTCTTGTTGTTGTTGTCTTTGCTCATTGCTCAGGGTCTTTCAGGAGGATGTCAGGAATCTCGAATGATCTCGACGGATCAGAAGGGCTCTTCGTCGCCGTACACAGGGTCGGGAGCGCGGGTGCCACTGCTGGACGCACCGCCGCCGCCGGAGTTGCCCCCACCGGAGTTGCCGCCACCGTCGCGGCTGATGCGCTCGACCTCGGCACGTGCCCAACGCAGCGACGGGCCGACCTCGTCGGCCACGATCTCGACCACGTTGCGCTTCTCGCCCTCTTTGGTCTCGTACTCACGCTGCTCGAGACGACCGGTGACGACGACACGCGTGCCCTTGGTGAGGGACGCCGCGATGTTCTCGCCCAACGTGTCCCACGCGGTGACGTTGAAGAAGGAGGTCTTCTCCTGCCACTCGCCGTTCTGCTGGAAACGACGGCCGACGGCGACACCGAAACTGGCGACGCCCTTTCCGCCGGCGGTGAAGCGCAGCTCGGGATCGCGTGTGAGGTTGCCGACGATGGTGACGGTGCTGTCCATGGTGGTGGCTCCTTGTGGAGGACGGAAGGTCAGGCCGCGACCGTCATGCCGCGGCGAGCCGCCTCGGCATCGGGCAGACGCAGCAACTTGTGGCGGACGACATCGTCAGCGATGCGGAGCGAACGCTCGAACTCGTCGAGGGCACCACCGGGCGCCAGCACGTTCATGACGGCGTAGTAGCCGTACTCCTTCTTGTTGATGAGGTAGGCGAACTGGCGCCGGCCCCACCACTCGGGCTTGCCGTGAACAGTGCCGCCGGCCTTGGTGATGCCGTCGGTGACGGTCTTCACCCAACCTTGCGCTGCTGTTTCGTCGAGATCACCATCGAGGATGATCATGAATTCGTAGGCACGCGTCATGCGTGTTCTTCCTCCCTTCGGACCCGGGGGTTTCCCGGGGCCCCACGATGGGGCAGGGCCAATATGACCTGGTGAGTGTAGCGGCGATTCGCGGCGACCCGGCCGGGGCGCGGCAGGGCAGCTGCACGGCTCCGGGAGGCGGCGAGCGATGCGGTGCGAGTCATGTCGGCAGCATGCCTGAGGGGTCTCACAGAGTTTGCGGGCTGGGCTACCGTCGTGCCCGTGGACCTGCATGCATGGATGATCGCCGACCTCGCCTCGATGCGCTCGAAGCTGTTCGACTCGGTCATCCGCATGGTGCCCACCAGCGCGTGGCACGACCAAGCCGACGGCGGTGGCAGCACCATCACCGGTTTGCTGCTGCACCTGGCCCGCCACCAGGACCTGGCGGTCAACGCCGTCATCCGCAACCACGAGCCGCTGTTCGCCGAGCACTGCGAGGCGCTCGGCCTCGCCGCCTTCGGACCCGAGGTGGGCCTCGCCGAGCGCGAGCAGCGCGACGCCACCGAGCTCGTCGCGCCGATGCCGCTGCAGGAGTACCTCACCGCGGTGTTCGACCGCACCGCCGAGTGGCTGGCTCCGCTGGGCTCGCTGGCGCTCGACATCGAACCGAACACCGCCTACCGCCTCACCCACCGTGCCGGCCTCGACGCCGACCTGGTGCCATGGCTCTACTCGATGTGGGAGGGCAAGGCGCTGTGGTGGTTCGTGCAGTGGCCGGTCATCGGCCACGGGCACGCACACGTCGGTGAAGCGATCAGCGTGCGCAACCGGATGGGCCTCAGCCCGTTCTGACCTGCGGCGGCTACCTCAGCAGCCAGTCGCCACCCTCGATGCGGCGCACCAGCAACGCCTCCTCACCGCACTGGTAGGCCCAGGCGGTGTGACCCGAATCGGTGACCACCGTGACGCGGTGGTACAGCCCGCGCACGGCGCCCTCCACCTCGTCGAGGTGCGACAGCGCGTCGACGATGCGCGCCGGGTGCAGCTCGTACACGCGACCGTGGATGGAGCGGGGCCCGCCGAACGTCGCCGCTGGGTACTCGAGGCCGGTGTCGTACACGTCGCCGGAGGTGGTGGTGTGCACACCGTCGCCGACCACGAACGGCGCCAGGTGCTGCCACCGCACTTCGCCCGGACGCAACGTGCCGTAGACGAACAGGTGCGTGGGCGAGGCGCCGGTCATGAGCTGGCGCGAGCACGCGGTGGGCGACGCCCCACCGGCAGCACGCGCAACAGGTGGTGCCAACGGCACGACACGCACGCCTCCACCACGTACGCGGTGAGCTCGTCGGGTCGAGCGTTGAGCTTGGCGAGCTCGGCGGCGGTGCTGACGCAGCGACCATGTGCCGGAAGACGCGACCCGAACACGTAGGTGACCAGCCGCAGCTCCTGCTCGCTGCAGATGGGGCACGCGATGGTGGCAGGCGTGCCCAGGTTCTTCGCGGCTCGGATGAGCTCGGGATGCGCGTCGCAGACCTGATCGAGACGGAGGCGACCGCGCCGGTACTCGTTGATGAGGTGCCGTCGCGAGAGCCGGTGATCGACCACCCCGCCGGCGCCGCGCAGAGCTCCTGCACTGAACGAACCGGCACCGAACGTCATGGTCGGCAAGGCTACCGGCGACGGACATCCGCCACGGTTCCTCGGCGAAGGGGCACACTGGTGCGCATGAGCATCTGGTACGGCGCCCACGTGGCCGACGAGTCCGAGTTGCGTCTGTGCGGCGACGTGGCCGGCAAGCGAGTCATCGAACTGGGCATCAGCGGCGCACCACCCGTCATCCCCAACTCGGTGGTCATGGCACAGGCCGGCGCACGCGCCATCGCCCTCGATCCCGACGCGCAGGCCATCGCCGGCGTGCGCGCCGCGGCCGAGCGCGCCGAGGTCACGGTGCAGTGCCATCACGCCGACCTCGCCGACCTCGGGTTCGCCACCAGCGCGTCGGTCGACCTGGTGGTTGCCGCACATTCGCTCGGTTCCGTCGACGACCTGCCGCGCCTGCTGCGCCAGGTGCACCGCGTGCTGAAGCCGGGCGCGCCGTTCGTGGTGGCACTCAAGCACCCGGTGGCGGCAATGTTCGGGTCCGACGCCACCGCCACCTACGCCTACGGGGCCAACGGCACCACCTTCACCGAGCTGTACATGGCATTCGAGCGCAGTAACTTCCGCCTCGACGTGGTGCACGAGTTGAACGACCGACGCGTGCGCGACCCGCTGTACCCGTCGGTGCTGGTGGTGCGCGCTCGCAAGCAAGGCGTCTGAGCCACCAGCGAACGGTGCGTCAGGCCAGGGAGTACTCGGCTTCCACCAGTTCCGCGGGGCGCGGGCGGCCGAACAGGTAGCCCTGGCCACGATCGCAGCCGATCTCGCGCAGGCGGGTGAGCTGCAGCGGGGTCTCCACGCCTTCGGCGACCACCGACAGGCCGAGCGAGTGCCCGAGGTTCACCACCGCCTCCACGATGGTGGAGTCCTCCTGATCGATGCCCAGCCCGTTCACGAACGTGCGGTCGACCTTGATGGCCTCCACCGGGAACCGCTTCAGGTAGGTGAGCGACGAGTAGCCGGTGCCGAAGTCGTCGACGGCGAGGTGCAGGCCCAGGCTGCGCAACTCGCGCAACGCCACGGTGGCTGCCTTCACGTCGGCCATCAGGGCCGTCTCGGTGATCTCCAGCCACAGCGCGCCGGCCGACACGCCGGCCTCCGCCAACGCATCGGCGACGATGTCGACGAGCTGGCTGCTCATCAGCTGGCGCACGCTGACGTTCACCGACACGGAGAGGTCGCCGAAGCGTTGCGAGTTGTTGCGCCACTGACCGAGCTGCGCGAGCGACTCGCGCAGCACGGCCGCGCCCACTTCCCCGATGAGCCCGGTCTCCTCCGCCATCGGCAGGAACTGATCGGGCCCGAGCAGACCGCGATCCGGGTGACGCCAGCGTGCGAGCACCTCGAAGCCGACCAGGTGGCCGTTGCCGAGCTGCACGATCGGTTGGTAGTAGGGCACGATCTCGCCGCGCTCGAGGCCGCGGCGCAGCTCGTTGGTGGTGCGTAGCGTGAGCACCGTCGCGTCGTGGCTGCCGGGGGCGAACACCTCCACGCGATCGCGGCCACGCGCCTTCGCGCGGTACATCGCGGCGTCGGCGTCGCGGAGCATCTCGGTGGTGGTGACCCCCTCGCGGTCCGACACGGTGATGCCGATGCTGGCGGTGACGAACAGCTCGGCTCCGTCGAGCACCAACGGCTGGGCGATCTCGGCGCGCAACCGCTCGGCCACCTCGAACGGGTCGTAGCTGCCGCTCACGTCGCGCAGCATGACGATGAACTCGTCGCCACCGAAGCGGCCCAACAGGTCGCGGTCGCGCACCACCGATCGCAGCCGCTCGCTCATCGCCTGCAGCAGCTGGTCACCGGCATCGTGACCGAGGCTGTCGTTGATGACCTTGAAGTTGTCGATGTCGATGAAGAGCACCGCGATGGAGCCGGGCTCGGCGGCTTCCAGATACGCGCCGAGCCGCTCGAGGAAACGGAAGCGGTTGGGCAGCCCGGTGAGGCCGTCGTGAGTGGCCGCCCATTCGAGGCGTTCCGCGTTGTGACGTTGTTCGGTCACGTCCTCGATGTGTGCGATGGCGAGCGACTCGCCTTCGCCGTCGTCCATGATCGACACCCAGGTGCGCGCCCACACAACCCCGCCGTCGCCACGGATGTATCGCTTCTCCATGCGGTAGCTGTCGGCGTCGTCGGTGGCCGCTTGCACCAGCAGGTTGCGGTTGCGCTGCCAGTCGTCGGGGTGGCTGATGTCCTCCACGGTCTGGCCGATGAGCTCGTCGCGCGATCGCCCGAGCATCGCCACCAGCGACTCGTTCACGTCGATCAGCACACCGCCGGGCGCGGTGGACAGCGCCATGCCGGTGGGCGCGCCGTGGAACGCGAGACGGAAGCGCTCGCGGGCCTTCTCCAGCCGGCGCGCCTCTGCCTCGCGGAAGGTGACGTCGCGCAGCGCGATCACCACACGGTCGGGATCGCGCAACGGCACGTTGGCGTCGGCCTCCAGCAGCACCAGCGATCCGTCGGGTCGTTGGAACGGCAGGGTCGGCGTGACCATGCTGCCGCCGGCGTGCACCTGACGCCACAGCTCGACCAGGCGCGGCCGATCGTCCTCGTGGAACAGGTCGGTGAGGAAGTGGCCCAACAGCTCGTCGCGCGTGCGGCCGGTGAGCGACTCGGTGTTGGCGTTCACGTCGCGGATGCGGCCACCCTGGCCCAGCACCACCACTGCGTCTGGCAAGTCGTCGAGCAGACGGCGGAGCTCGTCCTGCGCGTGCTGCAACTCGTCGATGTTGTCGTTCAGCTGCTGCGCCCACCGCGCCGACTGGCGGTAGCCGGCGAGCTGGCTGACCGCCCACAGCGTGCCCACCATCAACCCGAGCACGGCCGTGCCGCGGTCGGCCTCCTCGTCGCCGATGATGTAGCGGACGGTGGCCAACCACACGGCTGCGGCGCACAGCCCGTGCACGATGACCAGTCGTCCGAGCGTGGGTCGTCGCGCCACGAGACGCCCGCCGGCGGGCACCGCCAGCGCGCAGACGAGCAGCACCGTAGAGAGCATCCATGCCGTCGCCGTGGCCGCGATGCTGCCCGGACTCTCGACGCCGCGCGACGCTCCGGCCACCACGTGGCTCACCGCCAGCGACGCCATGGAGAGGAAGAACAGCAGCCGCGCCGGAGAACGGTCGACCATCAACATCATGAACAGCACGGAGGCCAGGAACACGTCGAGCGCCGGGTACACGAGCAGCTCGAGGTGCCCGACGAACGAGTAGCCGGCGAGATCGCGCCCCGATGGCGCGATGACCAGCTCCCACAGGAAGAACGTGATGGCCAGGCCCAGCAGCGCGCCGTCGATGACGTGCACGAGCGCAGCCGACGGAGTGGTGCCGCGAAGATGGCGCACCATGAACGCGAGGAAGCAGCCGTAGAACACGAGCATGCCGGCGTCGGCCACGGTGACCCCGTCGCCACGCCACTCGGCCCAGCCGAGGCTGAGCACCAGATGGGAGAAGACGCTGCCGGCGAGCGCAGCCGTGACCAGCCACCAGTGCCCGCGCGACTCCACCTGCGATCGAGCCCACGACACGCCCAGCGCGAGCAGCGACAGGGCCAGCAGCGTCAGGTGCATCCAGCGAGCCCACTCGTCGACACCGCTGGTGCCCGCCACCAGCGCGGCAAGGTCCTGCAGCGCGATCACTGCGACGGAGACGCCCGCAGCACTTACGCCCCACGCGCGGCTGGGTTGCCACGGCACGCGGCGTTGCTCGCCCCCCTCACCCAGCATTGCGTCCCGCCGCCTCTCGTCTCATGTGAATGTGTGAAGAATATCACTCCGAGTGTTCGGATCGCCACCATTCGTCGAGACGGGCGCGAATCGCGTCGTCGCCCAGCACCCCTTCGTCGAGACGGATCTCGAGCAGGTGGTTCAATGCCTTGCCGACCATCGGGCCGGGCGTCAGGTCGAGGTGCGCCATCACCTCGGCGCCGTTCAACTCCGGACGGATGGACGCGAGCTCCTCCTTCGAGGCCAACTCCGCGATGCGCACCTCCAGATCGTCCATCCGCCGCGCCAGCACCAACGCCTTCTTCTCGTTGCGGGTGGTGCAGTCGCAGCGGGTCAACACGTTCAGCTCCTGCAACAGCGGACCCGCGTCGCGCACGTAGCGGCGCACCGCCGAGTCGGTCCACCCCATCGCGTACGTGTGGAACCGCAAGTGCAGCGCCACCAGTTCGCTGATGGCCTGCACGTCGTCGTTGCTGTACCGCAACGCCTCGAGGCGCTTGCGGGTGAGACGTGCCCCCACCGCGTCGTGGTGGTGGAAGGTGACGCCCTTGCCCTTCTGATAGCCGCGAGTGCGCGGCTTGCCCACGTCGTGGAACAACGCCGCGAGACGAGTGCGGCGGAAGTCGAACGGCAGGCTACCCTCGGGATGCTCGGCCGGCGGCCGCACGTTCTCGACCACCGCCAACGTGTGCGTGAGCACGTCCTTGTGGCGATGGATGGGGTCCTGCTCGAGCTGCATCATCGGCAGCTCCGGCAGGAACTCGTCGGCCAGGCCCGTCTCGATGAGGAACCACAGCCCGGCCGTCGGGTGCGGCACGGTGATGAGCTTGTCGAGCTCGTCGCGCACTCGCTCTGCCGACACGATCTCCAGCCGGCCCTTCAATGCCTTGACCGCCTCGACCAATTCGGGCACCGGCGTGCACTGCAAGCGCGCGATGAAGCGGGCGGCACGAAGCATGCGCAACGGGTCGTCGCTGAAGCTCACCTCCGGCGGCAGCGGGGTGCGCAGCGTGCGCGTGAGCAGATCGACCGCGCCGCCGTACGGGTCCACCAGCGTGGGTGAGTCGGTGGTGAGCTCGAGGGCCATCGCGTTGATGGTGAAGTCGCGGCGCGACAGGTCGGTCTCGATGCGGTCACTGAACTGCACGTCGGGCTTGCGCGAGTCGTCGGTGTAGGCCTCCGCACGATGCGTGGTGATCTCGTAGATGCGGTCGCCATTGGGGCCGTGCTTCTTCGCGCCGATGGTGCCGAAGCGCTCGCCCTGGGTCCAGATGGCGTCGGCCCAGCCCTGCAGCAGGCGCTTCACCTCGTCGGGATGCGCGTCGGTGGTGGCATCGAAGTCGTAGAGCTCGCCACTCGCCGGATCGTTGCCGGTGAGCAGATCGGCCGCGGACGACTCGTTGCCGGCCAACAGGTCGCGCACGGTGCCGCCGACGAGGTAGAGGCGGTGGCCTGCGTCGCGGAACCGTTGACCGAGCGGAGCCAGCTCGGCGAGCACCGGCTGGAAGCGTGCGGGGATCACAGCAGGTCTTCGACGAGCCAGTAGTCGAGCGCCTGGCGCACGGCGCCACCACCCGGCCCACCCGACGTGGCGTGCTCGAACGGCGTACCCGGCTCGTCGGCCAGTTCACGCATGACCGTGGCCGACGAGAACGTGAGCGCATCGAGGTCGTAGCCGCCCTCGAGCATCACCAGCCGGCGACCGGGTGGCACCAGCGAGAGCACGCGCTTCGTGAGCGGTGCGTAGTCGCCGGCGGCCAGCGCGAGCTCGGTGATGGGGTCGTTGCGATGTGCATCGAACCCGGCCGACACGATGACCCACGTGGGCGCGAACCGTTCCGCGATCGGGGCCACCAGCTGGTCGAAGGCGTAGAGGTAGACGTCGCCGGTGGCACCGGGCGGGAGCGGGATGTTGACCGTGCGCCCGCGGGCGGGACCCTCGCCGACCTCGGTGTGACGCCCCGTGCCGGGATAGAGCGGCCACTGGTGCAGGCTCACGAACAGCACGCGCGGGTCGTGGTAGAACACCGCCTGCGTGCCGTTGCCGTGATGCGCGTCGTAGTCGAAGATGAGCACTCGCTCGCCCTGCTCGGCCAGCACCGCAGCGGCGACCGCAACGTTGTTGACGAAGCAGAAGCCCATCGATTCGTCGCGAGTGGCGTGGTGCCCCGGAGGGCGCACGGCACAGAAGGCCGCGTCGCCGCGACCCTGCTGCAGTGCGCGCACCGCGGTGAGCCCCGCGCCGGCCGCCAAGGTTGCCGCGGTCCACGAGCCGGGGCTCGCGTAGGTGTCGGCATCGAGCCGGCCACCGCCTGCCGCAGAGATGCCCTCGATGCGATCGAGGTACGCCGTCGGGTGCACCAGCTCGAGCTCGGCACGCGTGGCCGCCACCGGCTCGAGCGGCTCGATGGCGTCGACGAGACCGGCCAGCTGCACTCCGTCGAGCACCGCCTGCAACCGCTCCGGGCGTTCCGGGTGGCGCGGCCCGGCCAGGTGGTCGAGATACGCAGTATGAGTGGCGAACAGCACGGTCACTCTCGCGACGCTATCGGCCCGACCTGCACCCGTCTCCGTCCGAAACCGACACGGCCGGCGAGGTACCTGCGGGTCGGCGAGCAGCTACCGTCACGAGCGTGAAGAGCGAGGCCGACCAGCGCAACCTGGAACGCCCCACGCTGGTGCTGCGCGGCTCCGGCGTCTCCTGTCGCGTGCAGCAGTGGTCGTACCAGCCCACCACCGCACAACTGGTCCTCTACCAGCAGGCACAGCTGCCGTCGCTCACCGATCTGCAGCAGTGGGGCGACCGGCTCCGTTCGCTCGGCTACACCACAGTGCGCACCACCGCACTGGCCGCGACGGCGGCACACCGCGCCGAGGCGGCCGGCTACCGATGCATCCAGGAGCTGGTGCTGCTCGCACATGTCGAGCCGTCACGCAGCAGGCGGATCGCAGGACTCGGCCCCCTCGCCGCCACTCACCGGTTGGCGACCGATCAGCATGTCGCCGCAAGTGCGATCGATCTGGCCGCGTTCGGCACCGACTGGGCCCTCGACGCCCACGCCATCGACGGGGTGTGCACGGCCACCCCGCGACATCGGGCGCGCAGCGCCGGCAGCCCGTCGGGCGCGTATGCCATCAGCGGACGCGACGCGAAGCAGGGCTTCCTGCAGCGCCTCGCGGTGCACCCGACCCTGCAGCGGCAGGGACTGGGACGGGCGCTGGTGCACGACTCCCTGCAGTGGGCCGCTCGGTGGCGCGTGCAGCGCGTGCTCGTCAACACGCCCGTCGACAACGAGCCTGCCCTCGCGTTGTACGAGCAGTTCGGTTTCCGGCGGCTCGGTGAGCAGTTGCGCGTGTACGAACTGGAACTCCGATGAGCCGCCCCGCGCTGGTCCGAGCCACGCGCGCGGTCATTGCGGCCGCGGTCGTGCTCGCGGTCGCGTCGCCCACCGGCGCAGAGGCGCCGCGCCCGAGCGGGTCGCCGACTGCGTTGGCCATCCGCATCGGGCTGATCTCGCAGACCCCCTTCGACCTGGCCGCCGACGGCACGGTCACCATGGTGCTCGACCTCCCCACCCTCACGCCACCACTCGATGCCGCCAACTACGCCGACGCGGCCATCGTCGTCACCGCCTACCGTCCGGTGGTCACACGGCTGGAGGTGGCCGACGTGCAGCAGGGCACGCTCGTGCGCGGCGGCGACAGTGTCGAGCTGCCACTGGCCTCGGTGCCGTCACCCGCGGCCGGGCAGCTCACCGTCACCGTGCCCACCGAGACCACCGCGCGCACGGCCGAGGCACTGCAACTGCCCCAGGCCGGGTTGTACCCGGTGCTGGTGGAGGTGATCGACGGCGGCGAAGTGCTCGCCGAGCTCACCACCTTCGTCCATCGGCTGCCCACCGAGGACGAGCCGACACTGGTGCCGTTGCCGGTGGCCATCGCGATGACCACCACCTCGCCCGTCGTGCTCGGCGGCGACGCGCTCGACGTGCAGATCGACGACGCCACCGTCGCGGAGCTGACGCACTTGGCCGACCTGCTGGAAGTGGGCGACCACCCGGTGGCCGTTCGCGTGCCGCCGGCACTGCTGCTGGCCGTCGCCGACCTCGGGTCCGAAGGGGAGGCGCTCGCCGCGCGCCTCGCGGCCGGACTCGCCCGCAACGAACTGCTCTCGTCGCCGCGATTGCCGCTCGACCCGTCGCTGGCCGCCGCGGCCGACCAGGACGCGCTCTACACGCAGTGGTTGCGCGACGGTGAGGACGACCTCGCACAAGCCGTCGCCAACCCGTCGCGCCGCACCATGGTGTTCGCCGACCAACCGTTGAGCGAGGACGGCGCAGCCCTTCTGCGCGACCTGGGTGCGCGACTGATGGTCACCACGCCCGAGGTCTTCGATGCGCTGCCGCTCTCCACCGGCATCTTCACCGACCTCAGCCAACTCGTGCAGCTGCAGGTGGCTCCCGGCGTCACGGTCGACGCCGCCGTCACCGAACGAGTGCTCGGCCCGGTCCTCGCGAGAGCCACCAACAGCCCCGCCCTCACCGGCATCATGGCCGTCACCCATCTGC
Organism: Actinomycetota bacterium; assembly: GCA_030685215.1. GTDB lineage: Bacteria > Actinomycetota > Acidimicrobiia > Acidimicrobiales > Ilumatobacteraceae > UBA668. The sequence continues at coordinate 8,371 of JAUXQB010000219.1, read as the reverse complement.
TCGCCTACCGGCAGGAGATCGTCGATGCCGACGACGACCCACGGCGCCATGGCGTCACGCTCGGCACCCCCGACCTGTCGCTGCCGAACACCACCACCTATGCCGCCATCACCACCATGCTCTCCGGCACCGAGGGCATCGAACCCACCACGCTCGACGTGCTCGGCGTGCGCACCGACCACGCCATCCTCAACAGCAACGAGGTCGTCGTCGGGCTGCCGACGTCGGTCGGCGGCGACCTGACGCAACGCCTCGACCTGGTCACCTCGCTCTCCCTGCAGGCACTGAGCGCGGGCAGCATGTTGCCGCCCGGCGACCCGCGGGCCACGCAGTGGAGCCAGACCATCGCCGTGCTGCCCACCAGCGCGTTGACCGACGATCAGGTGCAGCAGCTCGCGACCGATCTGCGCGCTCAGTACGCCGAGGTGCGCGACGCCATCGAGGTGCCCGACGGCTTCTCGTTCACCCTCACCGGCCGCAGTACCACCGTGCCGATCAAGCTGCGCAACACCAGCGACGACCCGCTCACCGTGAGAGTGCGGATGAGCTCGTCGAAGTTGCTGTTCCCCGACGGCGACCAGACCGTGCTGCTGCCGCCGCAGTCGTTCACCGAGGTGCGCGTGCGGATCGAAGCACGCACCCGCGGCAGCATCCCCGTCACCCTGCAGGTGTTCACCCCCATCGGCGACTCCGAGCTGGCGCCACCGGTGCCGCTGGTCGCCAACGTCAACGCACTCAGCGGGCTGGGCAACCTCATCACCGGCGCGCTGCTGCTGGTGGTGCTCACCTGGTGGGTGCGTCACGTGCGCCAGAACCGGCGCAAGCGTGCGGCCGCCATCGCCGCCACCCGCCACCCCGGCGGTCGTGTGGTGCGCACCGACGACACCGAACTGTCGCCCGACGCCGCAACGAGTACCCTGCCCCCTTCGTGAGCACAAACCGCGTCCGCATCGTCACCGACTCCGCGTGCGACCTGCCTCAGCACGTCGCCGACGAGCTCGGCATCGAGATCGTCCCTCTCACCATCCGCATCGACGGCCACGAGTACGTCGACCGCGCCGACCTCACGCCCGCCGAGTTCTGGGCGAAGTGCGCGGCGTCGGCGAACCTGCCCGAGACCGCGGCGCCGGCACCGGGCCAGTTCGAAGCCGCGTACCGGCAACTCGCCGCCGACGGTGCCACGAGCATCGTTGCCATCAACCTCAGCGCCGCGCTCTCGGCCACCATGCAGTCGGCCGAACTCGGCGCGCGTGGCGTCGCCGATGTCATCCCCGTCACCGTCGTCGACAGCCGCCAGTGCACCCTCGGCCTCGGCGCCATCGTGATGGACTGCGCCCGCCTGGCCGCGGGCGGTGCCAGCCATCAGGCGGTCGTCGACCGCGCCAACGACCTCGCCACGCGCACGAAGGTGTGGGGTGCGCTCGACACGCTCGAGAACCTGAAGAAGGGTGGTCGCATCGGCGGCGCGAAGGCGATGCTCGCCTCGGTGCTCTCCATCAAGCCGATCATCGAGGTCCGCGACGGCAAGGTGGAGGAAGGCGGCAAGCAGCGCACGCGGTCGAAGGCGCTCGCGTTCCTGGTCGAGACGCTGTCGAAGGCGGGGCCCGTCGAGAACCTGATGGTGCTCAATGCCGACTGCAGCGACGTCGACGCCTTCGTCGACATGTTGCGCCCGCACTACCCGGGCGAGATCGTCGTCGGCGACATCGGTCCGGTGGTCGGCAGCCACAGCGGTCGCGGCACCATCGGCATCGCGTTCTGCGTCGCGAAGTGACCCCACCCGGCGCGACTCGTTCCGCATTGCCCGGTAACTGAACCGCCACGCCACTATCGTCGGTGTGCGGACATGTCTGCCACCTCTCCCGGCGCGAGCCCGACCTCGCTGCCACCCGCCATTCTCGCCCAGCGCTATCGGCTGGAGCGACGTCTCGCGCAAGGAGGCATGGCCGAAGTCTGGCTCGGCACCGACCTGTCGCTGAGCCGTCAGGTGGCAGTCAAGCTGCTGAAACCCGCACTCGCCGCCGACCCGATCGTGGCCGAGCGCTTCCGCCGCGAAGCCATCGCGGTCGCGCAGCTGAGCCACCCCAACATCGTGGCCGTGTACGACGCGGTGGGCGACACCATCGGCGGCGAGACTCGCCAGGCCGTGGTGATGCAGCTCGTCAACGGCAAGAGCCTGCGCCAGCTGCTCGACGAGCAGAAGCGGCTGAGCCCCGACCTCACCATGCACATCGGCGCGTGCGTGGCCTCCGCACTCGACTGCGCGCATCGCGCCAACCTGGTGCACCGCGACGTGAAGCCGGGCAACATCCTCATCACTCCCGACGGCCGCGTGCTGCTCACCGACTTCGGCATCGCCAAGGGGCTCGGCAGCAGCGACGACGACCTCACCAGCCCCAACGTGATGATGGGCACCGCCAAGTACCTGTCGCCCGAGCAGGTGCGCGGCCGCAAGCTCGACGGTCGCGCCGACCTCTACTCGCTGGGCCTCGTGCTCTACGAGTGCCTCGCCGGCCGCGTGCCCTTCCTCGGCGAGACCGACGCCGACACCGCGTTGGCGCGCCTGAACCGCGACCCCACCGACCTCACCCGCCTGCGCCCCACACTGCCCTACGGGCTCGCGCCGCTCATCCACCGGCTGCTGTGCCGCAAGCCCGACGACCGCTACAGCACCGGCGCCGAGGTGCGCGGCGAGCTGCAACGCATCGCCGGCCAGCCGCGCAACGACTACACCGGCGACACCAGCCGCGATGTCGCTCGCAACGCCACCCCCTCGCGCGGCACCCCACCGGCCACGACGCGGAACAACCCGCGCACCGACACTCGAACCGACACGCGAACGACGGGCAGTACGCCGACGGTGCCCAGCGGCACCGGCCCGGCGGCGCGGCGCAGCAGCCCGGTCACCGCCGGCCGCAGCCCCACGCCGGTGAGCGGCTACCAACCCGTCCGCCCCGGTCGCGCGGCGGGTGCACCCGTGCGTGCGGACCGCACGCCGCCGGCCACGGTCCGGCCGCGCCAGCAACCGAACCGCAAGTTCGAACAGAAGAGCACACCCTCGTCGCTGGTCGTCGGCGGGCTGCTGCTCCTGGCGTTCATCGTCGGGCTGGTGCTCTGGGTCACCATGGGCAACGACGACCCGCAGGGTTTCAGCCCGGCCAGCACGGCGGCACCCGACACCTCGGTGGTCGACGGGCAGAACACCGGCGACAACACGAGCTCGGCGTCCATCGTGTCGGTGCGCACGTTCGACCCCGACGGCGACAACGTGGAGCGCGACGAGCTCGCGTCGCTGGTCATCGACAACGACACGTCGACCGCGTGGACCACGGTCTGCTACCAGTCGCAGTTCCTCGGCGGCAAGAACGGCGTCGGCCTCGTCGCCGATCTCGGCAGCGCCCGCACCGGCACCCTGTCGGTCGCACTCGGCAGCGCACCGTTCCAGCTGAAGGTGTTCGCCACCGCCGACGGTGAACCGCCCACCAGCTACGCGGGATGGGGCCAGGAGATCGACGCGTCGAACGGTCAGGAACCGCAGACCGTCACCGTCGACATCTCCACTCCCGCTCGTTACGTGCTCGTGTCGTTCAACGAACTCGGACCCGACTCGAGCTGCACCGACAACCCGTATCGCGGCGCCATCCAGGAGATCACGTTCGCCTGACGTGGCGCTCCGCGACAAGCGCCGGGCACTAACCTCTCGGGCATGGCTGCGCCGCTCGACGATCGTGCGCTCGTCACCGCAGCCCAAGGTGGCGATCGTGGCGCGCTCGACCAACTCTTCCGACGCCACTACGACCGCGTGCACGCGGTGTGCCGGCGGATCACCGGCAACGAGGCCGACGCCGCCGACGCCGCCCAAGAAGCGATGATCGCCATGGTGCGCGGTCTCGCCCGCTTCGACGGTCGCTCGTCGTTCGGCACCTGGGCCTATCGCATCGCCACCAATGCCAGCCTTGACGAGCTCCGCCGACGCCGCCGACGCCCGATGCTGGCCGGTCGCGACCACGAATCGGTGACCGGCGATCGACACACCAGCGACCACGCCGAGCTGGCAGATCCCACCGCGGGGCAGTCCGTCGATCAACTCGGCGACCGTGAACTGATCGACGCGGCCCTCGCCGCGCTGCCCGACGACTTCCGCATCCCGGTGGTGCTGCGCGACGTGGGCGACCTCGACTACGCCGAGATCGCCGACGTGCTCGACCTGCCGATCGGCACGGTCAAGAGCCGCATCGCCCGCGGTCGCGCCCAGCTCGCCGCCGCGATTTCTCGGGTCGACGGGAACCACCACACCGTCACCGAGCGTCCAACCAACGCCTCTCCCGGCAGCACCGAAGATTCCCGATGAACGACGACGAACTCTCCCCCTCCCACGAGCTGGCCAGCGGCTACCTCGATGGTCAGCTCGACGCCGACGAGCGCGCCCAGGTGGAGGCCAGCCCCGAGCTGGTCGAGTTGGTCGAGTCGTTCCGCCTCGTCCGAGCCCAACTGGCCGAGGTTCCACCAGCGCCCGCCACCGCCCGCGACGCAGCACTGGCGGCCGCCCTCGCCGAGTTCGACCAGCGCGGACTGCCCCCGCGCGCCGCGGCGCCGGTGGTGTCGCTCGCCTCTCGTCGTCGCTGGCCGGCCGCCCTCATGTCGGCCGCTGCCGCAGTCGTGCTGCTCGGCGTGGCCGGCATCGCCGTGTTCGGCCCGAGCGGCGACGACGAGATGAGCAGCGCCGACACGTCGGGCAAGGAACGCCTCAGCGAAGTGGCCACCCAGGATCCCAGCACCGAGAGCGCCGACAGTGCCGCACCGGCGAGCACCATCGGCTCGGTGTTCTCCGCCGGCGACGTCGCCTACGTCATCGATCAGCCCGAGCAGCTCCTCACGTTGCCCCCGGTCGCCGACGGCGACGACACCGGCGGCGGCACGGAGGCGAGCACCACCGCACCGAGTGGCGCATCGCCCGACACCACCGCCGCGGGCGCGCCGGCTGTCGCGCAACCGCTCTCCTCGCGGCCGGCCATCGCCTGCCTCACTCCCGACCAGGTCTACCTGGCCGACATCCTGTACCAAGGCCAGTTCGCCATCGCGGCTCGCGATACGGTCACGGGTTACACCGTTGCCATCGCCGACGATTGCAGCATCCTCGCCACCGTCGGCCCCTGAGGGAGTTCACGTGCAGGTAGTTCTACTGGTCGCCACCGGTCTCGCCGCGCTCACCAACTGGTGGTCGCGCCTGCGCGGGGCCGACCGCGTCGAGCTGTGGGCCAAGCCACTCACCACCATGCTGGTCATCGGCCTGGCCATCGCCAACTCGTCGCCCACCGGCCAGGTGGCCACCGCCGTCATCGCCCTGGTGCTCTGCCTGGAGGGCGACATCGCGCTGATGTCGGCCGTCGACAACTTCGTGCTCGGGCTGGCGTCGTTCCTGCTCGGGCACCTGGTGTTCATCTACCTGTTCGTGCAGTACGAGATGCCCGAGCTGTGGCTCGGCGCCATCGCCCTCGCGCTCGTCCTGGCGCTGGCGGCCACGGTGGGGCGCCGGGTCGTCGCCGCTGCAGCGGCCGAGCAACCGAAGCTGCGGCTCCCGGTCATCGCGTACCTGGTCGTCATCTCCGCGATGGCGGTGTGCGGCTGGGCCACCGGTCGTGGCTGGGTCATCGCCGGCACCACGCTGTTCGTCATCAGCGACTCGCTGCTCGGATGGCGCCAGTTCGTGCGCACACCGACCCGGTTCAGCGACACGACGACGAGCGTCGCGGTGATGGTCACATACCACGGCGCCATCATCTCGCTCGCGCTCAGCCTCTGGTAGCACGGCCCGCGAGGCCCTCCGCAGGCGACCACGAGGCCGGATAGGCTCCAGCGCATGCCGGGTAATCCGTTCACCGATCCACAATGGGCCCCCGATCTCGCCGACACCGTCGAACGCGTGGTCGGCAAGGTTCGCACCGTCGCCACCGACAACGCCGTCAAGGCTTCGCGCGGCATCGTCTTCGGTGTGCTCATCCTCATCTCGGTGCTCATCGCCCTGCCGCTGCTGGTCATCCTGGCGCTGGGCGCGCTGCGTGAACTGCTCGGCTTCTTCGTCAGCCACGAGCGCGCGGTCTGGATGTCGTACCTGCTCCTCGGCAGCATCCTCATGCTCGGCGGGTTCGTCGCGCTGCGCAAGCGCCACACCAAGGAGATGGCATGAGCCACCACCAGGTCGTCATCATCGGTTCCGGGCCCGCCGGGCTCACCGCCGCCATCTACAGCGCTCGCGCCAACCTCGCCCCGCTCGTCATCGAGGGCGAGCCGAGCAGCACCAGCGACCAGCCGGGCGGCCAGCTGATGCTCACCACCGAGGTGGAGAACTTCCCCGGCTTCCCCGACGGCATCATGGGGCCCGAACTGATGATCCGCATGCGCGAGCAGGCCGCACGGTTCGGTGCCGAGTTCCTCACCGAGAAGGCCACCGCCATCGACTTCAGCGAGCGGCCGTTCAAGGTGTGGGTGCGCGAGACGCTGCACACCGCCGATGCCATCATCGTGTCCACCGGCGCGCAGAGCCTGATGCTCGGCCTCGAGGCCGAGTCGCGGCTGCTGGGTCACGGCCTGTCCACCTGCGCCACGTGCGACGGCTTCTTCTTCCGCAACCAGGAGATCGCCGTCGTCGGAGGCGGCGACAGTGCGGTCGAGGAAGCCACCTTCCTCACCAAGTTCGCGTCGAAGGTGAGCCTCATCGTGCGCCGCGACGAGCTGCGCGCCAGCAAGATCATGCAGGAGCGGGCGCTGGCCAATCCGAAGATCGAACTGGTGTGGAACACGGTGGTCGACGACCTGCTCGGCACCGACAAGCTCGATGGTGCCGTCGTGCGCAACGTGGTCACCGGCGACGTCCGCACACTGCCGGTCACCGGTCTGTTCGTCGCCATCGGTCACCGGCCCAACACCGACCTGTTCAAGGGCGTGCTGGCCATGGAGGACAACGGCTACCTCATCACTCGCCCCGGCACGTCGTACACCGACATCGATGGCGTCTTCGCCTGCGGCGACGTGCAGGACCACACCTATCGCCAGGCCATCACCGCCGCCGGCTCGGGCTGCATGGCGGCCATCGACACCGAGCGCTGGCTCGAAGCGAACCACCACTCCTGACCGGAATGGGTGACCGGTCATGCCGGTTGCACCCCGGTAGCATCACGATCCCGATCGAAAGGACCCGCCATGGCCGATGGCATCGTCACCCTCACCACATCCACCTTCGACGAGACCGTCGCCTCCAGCGAACGGCCCATCATCGTCGACTTCTGGGCCGAGTGGTGCGGTCCCTGCAAGATGATCGCTCCCATCCTCGCCGAGATCGCCACCGAGCAGCCCGGCATCATGGTCGCCAAGCTGAACGTCGACGAGAACCCCGACATCGCGATGCGGTTCAATGTGATGAGCATCCCCACGCTGCTGGTCTTCAACATGGGTGAAGTGCAGAAGCGCCTGGTCGGCGCCAAGGGCAAGGGCCAACTCCTCCAGGAGCTGAACGAATTCCTGCCTACTTCCCGCTGACCCCGGGGCAGCGCGGCGAGGCCATACGCGATCTCCAACGCCGCCTCGGTGCCGCCGGGTTCTCACTCGCCGGTGCCGAGGCGGGTGTGTTCTGCGCTGCGACGCAACACGCCATGCGCGGCTTCCAGCAGGCGCGCGGCCTGCGCGCCGACGGCGTGTGCGACGAGCACGCGTGGACCGCGCTGGTCGAAGCCTCGTGGAAGCTCGGTGATCGAGTGCTGCTGCTCACCTCGCCGAACATGCGCGGCGACGACGTCGGCGAGCTCCAGTCACGTTTGGCGCGCCTGGGCTTCGACTGTGGCCGTGTCGACGGCATCTTCGGCCCGCGTACCGCTCGGGCGGTGGAAGACCTGCAGTCGAACTGCGGCATCACCGCCGACGGCGTGGCGGGCACGGAGACCCTGCGTGTGCTGCTGCGCGTCAGCAGTCAGACCGGCAGCGGGCCGGGCGTGGCCGCGGTGCGCGAGCGCGAGCGGCTGCGCGCCGGCTTCGAGTCGGTGGCCAACTGCCGCGTCGTGCTCGGCCAGTTCGGCGGGTTGAGCGCACTCACCCGCACGCTCGCCCGGGAACTGCGCCAGCGCGGCGCCACCGTGATGCCACTCGACGAGCCCGACGCGCAGGCGCAGGCCATCGCCGCCAACCACTTCGGCGCCCATGTCTACATCGGGTTCGAGGCGCACCCCGAGGCGAGTGCGATCGCCCACTACTACCAGGTGCCCAGCTTCGAGTCCGTCGGCGGGCGCGAGCTGGCCGAACTGATCGCCGAAGCGTTGCGTTCGGTGCCGGGCCTGGCGCCGGCGGTGAGCGGCATGCGGCTCCCGGTGCTGCGCGAGAC
>JAUXQB010000216.1 GCA_030685215.1 Actinomycetota bacterium | reverse complement strand
CGCCCGATCCGCCAGGCAATCTACGACGGAACCGCTCCGCCGGAGGGATGGGGTGGCCCGATGAGCCCGTCCGACGGGAATTTTGAGCCATTCACCGTGAACGAGTGCAGGTCTGGAGCCGTTGTAGTCATGGCCAAGGATGCTGGATGGCTGTTGCCTGCCGGGCCAACGAACAACCTTGAGGCCGTGGAGTTCTCGGTGTCGAGTCGCAGCCTCGCCTGGCCGAGGGCTGTCCACATCGGCGCCTGGTTGGCGTTCGAGAGGCTCACGACCGAGGGTCGCCTGTTTCATGCGGATCTGTGCGCGCGTCCGGATCACCACATGCACGGTCCCAGGCAGGCTCGCAGCGCGTGGCCGATCGATGCCCACGATTAGCTGGTCGAGAGAGATCGAGGGCCGCACAGTTCGCTCAACACGTCCGTCGGGCACGGCTGTTCCCTCCGGCGACTTGCGGCACAGGTCGGAGTGCAGGTCCATGCCAGCCAGTCGCCGATGACCCTCGGCGGCGCGCCTCCGGCAACAGCTACCGGTCGGGACCGGGCCCGGCGTTCAGGTGGCCGTCGGTGTGGGCAAAAAGCAGATGGCCACCAGTGGTCCCGACTCCGGTGACCGCCGACGAAGGTTCCGGGCGACGAGTGCACTGTGAGCGACACCCAGCACCCTGAGCGAGATGATCTGGTTGACAATCGGGGATGCTGCAACCCGCGCAGGTGTGTCAGGGTCGCAAATCCGTCAAGCGCGCGTCGATGGTCGGTTCCCATCGGCACGTCGTGGTCCGGCCGTTGGACGTCGGGAGGCCCCGTGGTTGATTTCGACGGACGATCTCGATGCGGCCGGTTTCTTACCGGCATCGGTTCGCGGCGCACCCAACGCCCGCGGCCGTCCCTACCTCGAGCAGCAGATCAGTCTGCTGATCGAGTCATCCGAGGTTCTTATGGGTCGTCTCGACTCACTGTCGGACGATGTTCGCATCGTCGCTCTAGAGATCCGCGCGGCGCGAGAGTCGGTCGACGCTGACGAGCGCAACGACCTGAGCCTCACAATCCCCGACGCGGAAGACACTTCCTCGCCGCTTTGGCGCCGAGTCGCGCACGTCTTGGCGCAGCGCCTGAGGTTGCTTCGCCGCGGCGGCCACGCGTGGGGATGGGCGGGCAACAAAAGGAATTGACGCTGAGTCGAGAAGTGCGTTCCTGACTGTCGACACATCACTCGGGGTGGAAACGTCTGGTCATGGTGCAGGTGTACGCCAGCGAGAGTTCTCGCTGAATAATTTCGACGAGGCGACGTTCGTTCCTCCCACCCTCCCCGCTGACAGCTCCCAAAGGCGCGCTGCGGGTGGTGCGTCCGCCTTTTGAAGTCGCCGCCGGCGACCGAGTTCGCGGACGGGTTCGCCTACGACTGCCGCGCAGCGAGCGGTGGGACCTGAACGGTGCATGCGCCCGGGAGCTCTGTCCACAGTTGGCACGGCGGCCCTCGCCGCTCACCGGGTGCTGTCCGCCAGCTCACCTGTAGCTCACCTGAGTTCAGCTGAAAGTGGCAAACAGGGGCGGATCCCATCAGCCGCCGGAGCCAGTTACGACGACTGCAGAATCCCCGGATACCCTTGTCCTGTATGAACTTCCCGACGCAACAAGTCAGTTCACGTTGCGGCTTCGTCCTTCCCAGTACGGCGCACGTAGGTCCTTCTTCAGGATCTTGCCGCTGGGGTTGCGCGGCAGGGCGTCGACCCAGTCGACCGACGTGGGGCACTTGAACCGAGCGAGGCGCTCGCGGGCGTAGGCGATGATCTCGTCCTCCGTGACGGTGGAGTCCGGCTTGCGCACGATGATGGCCTACGCTGTCTCGCCCCACTTCTCGTGCGGCACACCGATCACCGCCACGTCGGCGATGCCGGGGTGGCCCATCAGCACGTTCTCCACCTCGGCGGGGTACACGTTCTCGCCGCCCGACACGATCATGTCCTTCACGCGGTCGTGGATGTAGACGTAGCCGTCGGCGTCGACGTAACCGGCGTCGCCGCTCTTGAACCAGCCGTCGTCGGTGATGCTCTTCGCGGTCTCGGCGGGCAGGTTCCAGTAGCCGAGCATCACCTGCGGCGAACGGATCCAGATCTCGCCGACCTCGCCCTGCTCGCAGTCGTTGCCGGTGTCGTTGTCGACGATGCGCAGCTCCACGCCGGGGCCGGGGAGGCCGCAGCTGCGCAGGCGGTGCCGGTTGGGGCCGTCGACGTCGTGATCATCGGGCGCCAGGTTCACCACCGCGCCCGTGGTCTCGGTGAGCCCGTAGGCCTGCCAGAACTTGCATCCGAACGTCTTCACGCTGCGCGCGAGCACATCCTCGCTGATCGGCGACGCGCCGTACACGCACACCTTCAGACTGGAGAAGTCGGCCTCGTCGACACCCGGCATCATCAGCATGAACTGCAGCACCGCCGGCACCAGGAAGCCGTGCGTGATGCGCTCGTCGCCGATCAGCTTGATGAGGCCGGCGGGGTCGAGGTCGCGCATGATGACGCTCGTCGCGCCCATGTACTGCCCTGCCGCCGCCCAGCCGCCACCACCGATGTGGAACAGCGGCATCGCCACCAGGTTGACGCTCGACGCCTCGAGCTCCCACATCTCCTTCGCCATCGGCAGCAGACCGAAGAAGTTGGCATTGGTGAGCAGCACGCCCTTCGGGCGGCCTGTGGTGCCGCTCGAGTAGAGCTGGAACGCGATGTCGTCCTCGGCCTGGGTGGTGCCCGGGTCGGTGGCCGGCTGCGATGCGACCGCGGCTTCGTAGTCGTCGTACGCGTGGTCGCTGCCACCGATGACGAGGATCTTGGTGACGGTGGTGAGGTTGGCCGCGATGGCGTCGAGCACCGGCAGGAACTCGTGACCGACGACGAACACCTTCGCCAACGAGTCGTTGACGATGTACTCCACCTCGGGCGGTGCGAGGCGCCAGTTCACGTCGACGCACACGGCATTGAGCAGCGCGGTGCCGTAGAACACCTCGAAGTGCTCGATGCCGTTCTTGTCGAGGAACGCCACACGATCGCCCGCGCCGACGCCGTTCGCCGCGAGGAGGTTGGCCACCTGGCCGGCCCGTTCGTAGAGCCCCGCCCAGCTGAGTCGACGGTCGCCCTGCACGATCGCGGTCTGGTCGGCGAGCTCGATTCCGTGCACGCGAATGATGTCCGAAACAGTGTTGATGGTCCCCATGCGGGCGCAGAGTAGTGCGCCGAGCCCCGCCTACCGGACGTCGTAGCCCAGCCGGAAGCTACGCACCGCGCGAGCGAAGATGTTGGGCTCCACGTCGGGCTCGGTGACCACGCGCAAGTTGGTGACCCGCTGCGACATCTGCGTGAACAGCGAGCCCAGCGTCGAGCGCGCGACGTTGGTGCCGACACACATGTGCGTGCCGAAGCCGAACGCGATCTGGTGGTTGGGACTGCGACGGATGTCGAAGGTGAACGGATGGTCGAACACCGCCTCGTCGCGGTTCGCCGACGGGTAGAGCATGATGATGCGGTCGCCGCGACGGATGGCCTGACCGCCCACCTCGGCATCGGCGCCGGCGCGGCGGAACATGTTGTTGAGCGGCGTCACCCACCGCAGCACCTCTTCCACCGCGCCCGGCACGAGTGACGGATCGGCGGCCATCGCGTCCCACTGGTCGGGGTGGTCGGCGAACGCCCGCAGGCCGTGCGAGATGGCGGTGCGCGTGGTCTCCGCGCCGCCGCTGATGAACAGCCCCACCTCGTGCACGATCGCCGACGGCGGCAGCGGCTCACCGTCGATCTTGGCGTGGACCCACGTGCTGATCAGGTCGTGCGCAGGGCAGCCCGCACGCTCCTGCGCGATGGGCATCAGTGCCTGCACGAACTCCATGTTGGCGTCGATGAAGTCGGTGAACGTCGCACCGTCGCGCTCGCGCATGTCGATGCGCATCAACCGCTCGCTCCAGCTCTTCACGTCGCGCCAGATCTCCTCCGGGTACCCGAGCAGCTGGCAGGTCAAGCGTGCCGGCAGCTGGCCGGCCAACGCGTCGACCACCTCCATCTCGTCGTTCGCCACCGCCGCATCGAGCATCTCGGCCACCATCGCGTCGATGGCCGGCCTGCGTGTGGCGACCGCGGCACCGGTGAGATCGCCCTGCACGAGGATGCGCTGCTGGCGATGGCGCGGGTCGTCCTGGGCGATCATGTTGATCTCGTCCGACGCCCAGATGGCGCGGTAGCCCTGTCCACTCAGGAACACCGTGCTGCGCCGCTCCACATCCTTGAGGTCGGCGTGACGGGTGATGCCCCACAGACCGTTGCGACGGTCGCGGTACACGGGTTCGTTCGCGCGCATCCACGTGAACGCGTCGTGCATGCGATCGTGGTCCTGGTACAGGTACGGGTCGAGCAGGTCGACCTCGAGCCGGGTCGTCGAGTCACTCGTGGTGGTCATGGCCCCATCGAAACACAGCGGCTCCGTCACGGTCGGACCGTGGTGCCGGACGCGTCAGCGGCGCTTGTTGCCCCAGGTGTTCCAGTGCGTCACGGCGGCAGCGGGCTTGCGCGGTGCGACACCGAACGTGCCGAGCGGATACCCCACCGGCACGAGCGCGGCGATCTCGAACCGCGGGCTGCCGTCGTCGCGCGTCGGCACGCCGAGCAGCGCGAGCACCTCTGCGGAGTGGATGCGGATGACCGTCGTGAGCGCGGTGCCCAACCCGAGCGCGCGAGCCGCGACGCAGAAGTTCTGCACCGCGGGATAGACGCTCGCGTCGAGCCGCCCGATGTCCATCGGGCCCTCGTCGTCGACAGAGCCCCACGGGATGATCGGCTGCAGGAACAGCACGATCGCCGGCACCTCGCCGAGGTGATCGGCGAGGTGACGGCTCGCGTCGCGAGTGCGCCGCCATGCGGCCGCCTGCTGCTCGTCGGGGAACGCCGTGGGTTCCGGCAACGACTGCTCGTAGCGGTGGTACGCACGCTGGTAGAACCCACCGACTGCGGCGCGCGTCTCGGGGTCGGTGACCACCACGTACTGCTGCGGCTGCACGTTGCCGCCGCTCGGCCCCTGCTGCGCGGCGCGCAAGCAGGTCTCGATGTCGGCATCGGCAACTGGCCGGTCACTGAACCGCCGCATCGCGCGTGTCGTGAGGATCATCTCGATCGCATCGTTGGTGGTCACTGCTACTTCCCTTCGAACGTGGGGGTGCGCTTCTGCTGGATGGCGTCGACCGCCTCGACGTGGTCGGCGGAGAAAAAGCACGGGATCTCGAGTGCGCCGGAGAGGTCGAAACTGGTGAGCAACGCCTGCTTCAGCTGCGCGTTGACGGCCTGCTTGGTGCCCTTCACCGCGAGCGGCGGCTGCGCGGCCAGCCGCTCGGCCCAGGCCGTCGCACGCGCCCGCACATCCCCCGGGGCGCACACCTCGCTCGCCACTCCGAGGCGCAGCGCTTCCGGCGCGGTGAGCGGATCGCCCAACAAGAGGTGCCGCTTGGCCGCGAGCGGGCCGAGCAGCAGCGGCCACACCGCGGCGCCGCCGTCGCCGGCCACCAGCCCGACGTTGACGTGCGGGTCGATGATGACCGCGCGGTCGCTCATCACGATGAGGTCGCACAGCAGCGCGATGGACGCTCCCAAGCCGGCCGCCGAACCGTTGAGGCCGCACACGATGGGCACCTCCACGTCGAGCATGTCCCAGATGAGCTGCTTCGCATCGCGACTCAGGTCCGCGAGCGCCGCCATGTTGCGCAGCTTCGGGAACCAGTCGAAGTCGCCACCCGCGCTGAACGCCTTCCCCTCACCGACGAGCACGATCGCCCGCGCCTCGCGCTCGCGCTTGAGCGTGCGGAACAGTTCACCGAACTCGTGGTGTAGCAGTTCGTCGACGGCGTTGACCGGCGAGGTGGGGTGCTGGATGGTGGCCGTGAGCACGAGGCCGTTGCGTTCGAGGTGTATCGCTTGCACGCGTGAGACCGTAGTGCGGAGGAACCGACCAACGACCCTTGCAGCGACGAGCGGACGAGCGGCACGTGAGAGTCGAAGGACGTGAATCGAGAAGGAGGTCGACCATGATCTCGCTCATGCCAGTGCTCCTGGTCGCTGTCATCGTCGGCGCCACCGTCGCCATCACCCGCCACTCGCGGCATGCCGCCCACGCGGCGGAGCTCGGATCGTTCGCCCGAAGCACCGCGACGCCGACCGCTGCGCCACGCAATGCGACACCACGCTCGGCGAGACCACGCTCGGCGACACCAGGCGATGCAGTGACGGCACAGCCCGCCAACCCCACGCTGGAGGCCGCGCTCGAGCGATGGCTCGGCGCCGGGCTCATCTCCGGCGAGCAGGCGCGTGACATCGAGCTCCACGAGGCGGAGCTGGCCCGCGCTCAGTCGGCCCGGGCCACGAAGCAGGAGCTGCACCGTCGCGTTCCGGTGACGGCCGAGGCCCTCGGATACCTCGGCGGCACGCTCGGCATCGTCGGGCTCACCCTCCTGGTCGCTCGCTACTGGGCCGACATGGCAGCACCCGGACGGCTGACCCTGAGCGGCGGTGCCGCCATGCTGCTGGCCCTCGCCGGCTTCCTCGTCGACGAAGGGGCGGAACCGGCATTCACCCGCCTGCGCTGGTTCCTCTGGCTCATGTCGAGCGTGGCCGGCGCGCTGTTCGCCGGTGTCATGGCGACGCAGGTGTTCGATGCCGACGCGCCGACCACGGTCGTGCTCGCGGTCTCCGCAGTCGTCGCCGCTCAGAACGTGTTGTTCTGGGCGGGTGCGCAGCGGCCGTTGCAGCAACTGCTCGCGCTGGCCGGAGCGACGGTCACCGCCGGCGCACTGGTGGACCAGTTCACCGGCCAGGTCGCCGTCGGAACAGCGGTGTGGGTGACCGGCGCCGCGGTCCTGACGCTGGGCCTGCTGCACCGGACGACCTTCCCCCCGCTCACCACCTCGGTCGGCGCGATCTCGATGATCGCCGGCACCGCGATCGCGGCCGAACCGCTGCACGGTGCGGGATACATCGTGATGATGCTCACCGTCTTCGGGCTGCTGGCGCTCGCTGCCACGACGCTCGACATCGGTGGCCCGCAAGAACGTCTCGCGCTCACCATCATCGGAGCCGTCGGTGCACTGCAGACGCTACCGATGACCATCGGGCACTTCGCCCAGCAGGCCGGCGTCGCCACCGGTCTGGTGGTGTGGATCGCCGGGGCCGCGCTCGTGTTCGCCGCCAGCCGCGCCGCGGTTCGCTCGCCGGTCGCGGTGGAGGTCGTGGGCGGCGTCGCACTGGTGGCCGGTGCAGCGCTCACCGGCGTGCAGTCGCCTGCGTTCGCGACCATCTTCGGTCTCGCCACCGCGATCGGGCTCATCGCTCTCGGCACCATGCCAGGACGAGTCCTGCTGTCGCTGTTCGGCTCGCTCGGACTGATGGTCAACGTGCCGTGGACCATCCTCCACTTCTTCCCCGGGGAAGGGCGCGTGCCACTACTGATCCTCGCCTCGGGCGCAGTGATCGTGCTCGTCGCCGTGTGGATGGCGCGACTCGGTGGTCGCTTCCGTCGCGAACTGCGCCGGTGACGCTCGTCAGATCATCGCGGCATCGATGTCGATGCCGAAGTGCAGCTTGCCCAACGTCTCGTACAGCCGCGGCGCCACCATGATGTGCTGCGTGACCACGTGCGCGTCGCGCAAGCACCGCTGCAGCGGGCTGTGTTCGAAGATGGAGGTGCCGCCGCCGAGCGTGTAGGCGGTGTCGGCCGCGGTGACCGCTGCCTGTGCGGCGTTGGCACCGGCGAGCCGCATGCGGCCACGCGCGGCCACGTCGACATGGCCGCCCGCGACCGCCGTCTCCCACGCCTGCGACACCTCGTCGAGCAGGAACGCACGAGCGCTGCGCAAGGCGGCTTCGGCCTTTGCCAGCTCGGCCTGCGCGACGCCCGACTGGCTGATGGTTCGGCTGCTGAACTGCGGCCGCTTCTCGGTGCCCAGTTCGACGATGGCGTCGAGCGCGTGACGGCCGATGCCCAAGCCGGCGGCGGCCACCCCGACGGCCAGCAGGGTCATGTCGGGGAACGCGCCGAGTGGTGACTCCACCTGAGGGCCGGTGACCTGTGGCTGCGTGGCGAGGTCGTCGGGCACGAACACGTCGTCGACGTGGAAGTCGGTGCTGCCGGTACCGCGCAGGCCGGAGGTGTGCCACGTGTCGTCGAACACCACCTGGTCGGGGCTGAACCACATCGAGCCGCTGAACCCGTCGCCGGTGGCGCCACCGGTGATCCATTGGCAGTGCTGCGTGCCACTCCCCCACATCCACGCGCCGGTGACGCGGTAGCCGCCGTCGACCTTGGTGGCCTTCGCGTTGCGGGCGAAGACGCCGCCGGTGAAGTTGCCCGGGTCGCCCCAGATCTCTCGGGCGCGGTCGGGCTGCACGTAGTTGCTGAGCAGCGAGGTGGTGGTGGCGATCATCGTGCACCAGCCGGCCGCGCCGTCGGCGGCCGCGATGCGTTCGATCACCTGCAGGATGGTGGGCGGGTCCACCTCGGGCCCGCCGTACGCAGCGGGAACGCACATCCGCTGCACTCCCTCGGCTCTGATGGCGTCGACCACTGGCGCGGGCAGGCGCCGCAGCTGCTCACCTTCGACCGCGTGCGCGGCGGCGACCAGCGCCACCCGATCCGCAGCGGCCAGCCAGTCGGTCATTCGCCACGCCCCGCACCGGCGCGCTGCGCCTCCGACCAGCTCAGACCGCGCGACACGTCGGCTTCGCGCGGCAGACCGAGCACGAGCTCGCCGATGATGTTGCGTTGCACCGCGAACGTGCCGCCGCCGATGGTGAGCGCCTGGCTGAACATGAACCCGTCGTACCAGCCGGCGTGCATCAGCCCGCCCTCCGGCTTCTCCGGCCCGAGGCTCTTGGTGTCGGTGCCGGGCACGAACTCGTCGCCGTCGCCACCGGCCAACATGCCCGCGGCCCCGATGTAATCGCGAGCGAGGCTCATCACGTGCTGGCCGTGCTCGTCGGCGAGCAGCTTGCGGATGCTCGCCTCCGGGCCGGGCTGCTGCCCCTTCAACGCTGCCGTGAGCGTGCGCATGCGGATGAGGTCGAGCAGCATGTGCTCGATGTAGACCGACGCGACTCGCTGCCGCATGTGCGGGTCGGTGACCGGGCCGGTGTCGCGGATGGTGTCGATCAGCTCGAGCGCGGTGGGCCCGTTGCCCCACAGCACGCCACCCGTGCTCAGCGACACGCGCTCGTTGCCGAGCGTCACCTTCGCCAGCCGCCAGCCGTCGTTGAGTTCGCCGACCAGGTTTTCGGCGGGGATGCGCACGTCGGTGAAGAACACCTCGTTGAACGTGTGCCCGCCGGTGATCTCGGTGATCGGGCGGATCTCGATGCCGGGCAGGTCCATCGGGCAGACGAAGTAGCTGACGCCCTTGTGCTTGGGCACGTCGGGATCGGTGCGGGCGATGAGGATGCCGAACTTCGCGTACTGCGCGCCGCTGGTCCAGATCTTCTGACCGTTCACCACGAACTCGTCGCCGTCGCGCACGGCTCTGGTGCCGAGGTTGGCCAGGTCGCTGCCGGCACCGGGCTCGCTGAACAGCTGACACCAGAACTCTTCACCCGACAGCAGCGGCGGCAGGAAGCGAGCATGCTGCTCGGGTGTGCCGGCGTACAGCAACGTCGGCCCGGCCCACCCGATGCCGATCGGGTTCGTGGGCCGGCGCACCTTCGCACGGTGCAGTTCGTCGTCGATGATCAGCTGGTGGATGGGGTCGGCGCCCAGCCCCCACGGCGCCGGCCAGTGCGGTGCCACGTAGCCGGCCTCCGCCAGCTGGCGGCCGGTGGGCTGCGGGTGGGCGACGAGCCATTCACGAATGGCGAGTCGGCGCGGGTCGTCCTCTGCGGGCAGCTGGAAGTCCATACGCGCCCGACCCTATTCGCGCATCCGCCGGCCGCCGTCATCCACCTCCACGTCATCGCGCTGCCGAAGATTCCTCGCTCCGGCCATGACACAAACGGGAGAAGCCGGGTTCAGCGGCGGCGCAGGCGGTCGATGCGACGGTCCCACGAACCGCCGGCGTCGAGCAACCAGCCGACTGCCGAGGCGAGCCGTTCCGGTGTCGCGCGGAAGCGAACCTCGCGGCCGTCGCGCTCGGCGACGACCAACCCGGCCGCGGCGAGCCCCTGCAGGTGCTTCACCACCGCCTGCCGGCTCACGGGCAGCGGCTCGGCGAGGGCGGTGGCGGTCGCCGGCCCCTTCGCCAGCAACCGCTGCAGCAGCAGTCGACGAGTGGGGTCGGCCAGCGCTCCGAACAGCGTGTCGAGCGCGTCGACCCCGAGCGGTTCGGCACTCACGCGCGCACGAGCGCGCACGCCGCCAACGACAGAGCGAGCAGCAGCGCGCGCATGTCCCATGCCGCCTGCAGCGCACTCGCGCTCGCACTCGCCGATGCGACGAGCGGGCGCTCGACCACCAACATGCGGCTCCCACCGTCGAGCAGCGGCAGCACCTGGATGCACACCTCCGACACCGAATCCGGGTCGTCGCGCTCCCACCACCGGAACGTGACCCTGCGGGCCTCATCCACCTCGACCACCTGCACGTGGCGCACCACGCCACCGTCGATCACGTCGCCCTCTGCACCGTCGGCCACGTCGATGGTCGCGGCGTCGACGAGCCACTGCTGCCAACCGTCGGCCGACGACAGCAGCGGCCACACCTCGTCGGCGGACTCCTGGAGGATGATCTCACGCTCGATCTGCAGGTCGTCGGTCATGCCCGGAACCGTATCCGCCCCACCAGCCAGGTGCAACCATTTCATTGCATATACGCGACGGGACCAGTACCGTGAGGTGCAACCATTCAATTGCACGAGGAGCACCATGCTGATCCCCACCGTCATCGAGTCCACCACCCGCGGCGAACGCGCCTACGACATCTACTCGCGGTTGCTCGTCAACCGCATCGTGTTCCTGGGCAGCGCCATCGACGATCAGGTCACCAACCTGATCGTCGCCCAGCT
>JAUXQB010000134.1 GCA_030685215.1 Actinomycetota bacterium | reverse complement strand
TCGCAGCGGCGACGACTCGTCGCAGATCGCCGCCACCCTCACGGGTAGCTGACCTCCCCGGATGCGCACATGAGAGTCATCGTCATCGGCGCGGGCCTTGCCGGCCTGCGCGCCACCGAGCAGTTGCTCGCCGCCGGGTGCGACGTGCAGCTCGTCGAGGGCGGACGCCGGCCGGGTGGTCGCGTGCGCACCGTGTCCGCGCCGTTCGCCGGCGGTCAGTACAGCGAGAGTGGCGCCGAGTGGGTCGACGCCATCCACGTGCGCATGATCGAGCTGCTCGATCGGTTCGGTCTCGAACGCCTGGGACCCGGCGAGCAATGGACCACCATCCGCCGCTGGATCCACCACCGCGGCCGGCTGATGAGCCCCGACGACGTGCGCGCCGCCGACCCCGCCGTGCTCGACGAGCTCGACCACTTCGACCGCATCATCGACGACGCCACCGCCGATCTCGCCGACCCGTCGCGCCCACACCTCCACCCGCGTGCAGCAGCGCTCGATGCGCTGTCGCTCGCGCACGTGGCCGCGCAGGCGAACCTGGGCGAGCTGGCCTCGCTGTTCAAGCTGCGCGACGCGCAGGGCGAGTTCGCCGCCGAGCCGGCCGACGTGTCGCTGCTCTTCGTCGCGCAGCAGCGGGCGTACCACGCCGCGCACAGCGGCGGCGAGGTCGTGCTGTCGCACCGCGTGAAGGGCGGCCTCAGCGCGGTCGCCATCGGACTCGCAGCTGGGGTGGCCTCGCACATCACCATCAACGAGCACCTCGTCGCGCTCGAACAGGACGCCGACGGGGTGGTGGTGCACACCGATCGTCGGTTGCTCACCGCCGACCACGTCGTGCTCGCATGCGCGTTGCCACCACTGCGCAGCGTCGACTTCCGCACGGAGATGCCACCGGCACTCGCCACCGCCGTGCACCAGCTGGGGTACGGCACCATCACCAAGACGTCGGTGCAGTGGCCGCAGCGAGGGTGGCCGAAGGGGTATGCCACCACCTCGGGACGAGCGCAGCGCGTGTACGAGCCCACCGTCGACCAGCCGGGGGAGCAGGGCATCCTGATGAGCTACTGCGGTGGCGACGGCGGTCGCGAGTGGGCGCGCCTGCCGGAACCGGAACGCATCGAGCTCGCCGCCAACGAGATGAAGGCGATGCACGGGTTGCAGACCAACGCGATGAGCGGCTACTCGCGGGCCTGGAGCAACGAGCAGCGTTACGGCGGCGCCTACGCGGTGTACACGCCCGGTCAGATCACCGCGCACTGGCAGGTGCTGCGGCAGCCGTGGGGTCGCGTGCACCTGGCCGGCGAGCACGTCGCCACCTGCACCGGCTACATGGAAGGTGCGCTGGAGAGCGGCGAAACCGTCGCGGCGCGCATCGTGGCAGCGGGCTAGCCTTTTCGCATCATGCCAAGTACGAACTCGTCCGCCGCGGTCGCGCCACGAATCGGGCCCGCTGATGGGCCGCCCCGAATCGCACTCGCCCCGGAGGGGGCACCCACCTGGATGGCCGATGCCATCGTCGACGGTGGGGGACACCTGGTGCCGTTGGCAGACGCCGAGGCGATGGTGTGGGGTGCCCCGCGCGAGCCCGACGCGCTGCGCCAGGCACTGGCCGACGCGCCGCATCTCACGTGGGTGCAGCTGCCGTTCGCCGGCATCGAGAACTGCATCGACATCGTCGACGACGACCGAGTCTGGACCTGTGGCAAAGGGGTCTACGCCGAGCCCGTCGCCGAGATGGCACTGGCCCTCGCGCTCGCCGGTCTGCGACACGTGGGCGCCTACGCCCGCGCCACCGAGTGGCAGCGTCCGGTCGGGCGCAACCTCATCGGGGCCAACGTCACCATCCTCGGCGGCGGCGGCATCACCGAACACCTGCTGCGACTGCTCGCCCCCTTCGACTGCCACGTCACGGTGGTGCGCAACAGTGTGGTCGAGATGGAGGGCGCCGACGACGTGGTCGAGCCGGATCGCTACGTCGACGCGCTGGCCGGTGCCGACCTGGTGATCCTCGCATTGGCGCTCACGCCCGAGACCGAGGGCATGATCTCGCGCACCGAGCTGGAACAGATGGCGCCGCACGCGTGGATCGTCAACATCGCGCGCGGCCGCCACATCGTCACCGACGACCTGGTGTGGGCGCTGGAGAACGGCGTCATCGGCGGCGCCGCACTCGACGTCACCGACCCCGAGCCGCTGCCTCCCGGGCATCGGCTGTGGTCGCTGCCCAACTGCATCATCACGCCGCACGTCGGCAACACGCCCGCGATGGCGGTTCCTTTGCTGTCCGAACGCATCGCCACGAACGTGCGCCGATTCGCGAACGGCCAGTCGTTGGTCGGGCCGGTGCACGTCGACCTGGGGTACTGATGGTGAACCACCCGTCGGGCGAACCGGGCACCGCTCCAGTGGTCACTGCGGCAGCCCTCGTCGGCGCCCTGGCCGACGAGCATCGCCGGCGGGTGTTCGCCGCGGTGCAGCTCGGCGCCGACCATCTCGACGCGGTCGTCACCGTCACGGGTCTGTCGGCCACCCAGGTGGGCAAGGCACTCGGCAAGCTCGTCGACGTCGGCGTGGTCTCCGGCTCGCACGGTGCGCTGCACGTCGTGGGCGAGGTCTTCCAGCAGGCCGCTCGCGTCGCGCTCGCACGGCCCGAGTCGCGAGAGCACGACGACTCGCCGGCCGAAGTGCGCAAGGTGTTGAACAGCTTCGTCAGCGAGGGTCGGTTGCAGTCCATCCCCACGTCGCATGCCAAGCGTCTGGTGGTGCTCGATTGGCTCGCGCAGGAGTTCGAGCCCGGCCGTCGCTACACCGAGGCGATGGTGAACCTCATCCTCGGCCAACGGCACCCCGACACCGCGGCGCTGCGCCGCTACCTGGTCGACGACGGCTTCCTCGAACGCTCCGCCGGGCACTACTGGCGCAGCGGCGGCACCGTGCAGGACTGATCGCGACTCGTGTCCTGATGCCACAGCGAACGCTGTACGACGTGCTCGGAGTGGCACCCGATGCCGCCGCGAGCACCATCCGCCAGGCGTACCGACGCGCGGCGCGTGCCAATCACCCCGACATGCACGGCGAGCAGAGTGCGGCGCGCATGTCGGAGATCAACCACGCATGGACGGTGCTCGGAGATGCTGCACGCCGTCGCGAGTACGACCTGCAGTTCGAACGAGCCGACCTTCGGTCGCCGACCACCGCGCCCGACGAGCCGGTGTTCGTCGAGCCGCGCTACAACCCACTCGCGCGCTACCAGGACCCGCCGCGCGTGCCATGGAAGCTGATGGCATGGCTGGCTGTCGCAGGCGCGGTGTTCGTACTCATCGGTGTGGCCACCGCGAGCGACCCGGCACCTCCCGCGGTCGACAACGTGTTGCGTGAGGGCGACTGCGTGGCGATCGAGCCCAACGGTGATGCCGCCGAACGACTCTGCACCGAACCGCACGACGGCACGATGGTGGTGATGGTGCAGATCGGTGATCGATGCCCGGAGGGAACCGAGGCGCACCGTGACCGGCAGGGCCTCGGCACCGCCTGTGTCCGGCTCGACTGAGCCGCCGCCTCCTACAGTGGGCCGATGGAACCCTTCTTTCCGCCGCCGCCCCCGTCGGACCACCCGCCGACCGCACAGCCGTTCGGCGTGCCGTCGTACCGAGCCGAGCCGTTCGTGCCCTACACGCCACCGGCACGCACTTATGGCCTCGCCATCGCTGCACTGGTGTGCGGCATCGCCGGCGTGTTCCTGTTCGTGCTGTTCGCTGTGCTCCCGATGTTGGCGCTCGTGTTCGGGTTGGTCAGCGCCGCTGCCATCAAGCGCAGCGGTGGGCGACTGCGCGGTCTGGGCATGGCGCGAGCCGGCTGGATCCTCGGGACGTTGGGCATCGTCGGCTTCGGGGTGTTCGCATGGGCGGTCGCGACCGAACGCATCGAGACCGACATCGATCCGGCCACCACCTCCATCGACGTCGGGGATTGCGTCGAGTCGCTGCCGCCCGAGGGCATCGTGGTGGTCGACGACCTCGACACGGTCGACTGTGCGGTGCCGCACGAGGCACAGGTCATCGCGATGGGGAACCTGAATCCTGGGAGCGAGCCGTTCCCCGGCGACAACGAGGTGGCCGTGCTCGTCGAGGAGCGATGCCTCGAGGCGTTCGCCGAATTCGTGGGCATGGAGTACTCGCAATCGGTGCTCGAAGTGTTCTACGTGCAACCCAACGAGCTCGGCTGGAAGATCGTCGACGGCGAGTACACCTGCATGGTCTACGAGCCCGGGAAGTCCGTCACCGGCACGCTCGCCGGAGCGAACCGCTAGCACCGTCTTCCCAGGTTGTGCGCCGCGGCTTGGCTGCTAGCCTTGCCGTGCCTGAGGGCGATTAGCTCAGTCGGCTAGAGCGCCACGTTCACACCGTGGAGGTCACAAGTTCGAGCCTTGTATCGCCCACTGCACGCCTCTTCGGGGGTAGAGGGGCCCCGCTTCGGCGGGGCCTCTGCCGTTCCCGGCCACGACTCTGTCGCGCCCCTCCTTCCGCGTCTGGTCCTACGAATCCCACGGTGAATGTGGGATTCGTAGGACCAGACGTGTGGGACGGATGCTCGTGCGCGTCGTTCGGGCGACCGGGTCTGGTCACAGACATCCCACGCTGAATGTGGGATTCGTAGGACCAGACGGGTGTGATCGATGGGTTTCGCGGCGCTGAGTCGCGAGGCCACCACGCTGTGTGAACGGGTGCAGGAACCTTTCCAGGTGTCCGTCCTCCGAGTGCTCACGGCGAGTAGTTTTCCCGCGCATGGCACGACTCTGCGAACGACCCGGGTGTTCGCAGCCTGCCGAGGTCATCTACGGCATCGACGCCGATCACCTGATGGTGTGGATCGAG
Organism: Actinomycetota bacterium; assembly: GCA_030685215.1. GTDB lineage: Bacteria > Actinomycetota > Acidimicrobiia > Acidimicrobiales > Ilumatobacteraceae > UBA668. The sequence continues at coordinate 395 of JAUXQB010000134.1, read as the reverse complement.
CCGCTCGACGGCGCCGTCACGTACCGCGCGGGCGTGCTCTGCCGCCGCCACGCCGACGCGATGGTGGTGCCGCTGGGGTGGATGCTCGACGACCGTCGCGAGCCGGTGCCGCGCCTGTTCAAGCCGCGCGAGCCGGCGGCACCCGTGGCGGCGCGCAGTCGCCGTCGCCGCACCACGCACCATGGCGACGACACTGCGCAACTCGAGCTGCCCGGCTCGTCGGGCACCACCGCGGTCGCGGATCCGGTCGCCGAGGTGGTCGCGGAACCTGCCGCAGTTGCCGCGTCGCGCCCGGCGCACGACGACGGCGACAGTGCGCCGTGGAAGCCGGTGTTCGACCAGACCGACGACCTCGACGGGCTGCTCGTGGCGCGCAGCCCGTTGCTCTCGCGAGC
>JAUXQB010000214.1 GCA_030685215.1 Actinomycetota bacterium | reverse complement strand
TCCGCTCGTTCGGTGACCTGCACCGGCGTGGTGGGCACGCTGCTGACGGCGACGGCTTGGCGCACGAACTCGGCCACCAGCAGATCCTCCAGGTTCAGGCGGATGGCACCGGCGTCGAAGCGGGAGATCTCGAGCAGGTCTTCCACCAGACCCTGGAAGCGCGTGACGTCGGCAACGAGCAGGTCGAGTGCGGATTGCGCGCGCTCGGGCATGTCGTCGCGCCGCGCCTGCATCACCTCCACGCTGGCCGCAAGCGTCATCAGCGGCGAGCGCAACTCGTGGCTCACATCGCTCGCGAAGCGTGCGTCGCGCTCCACCCTCGCCTGCAGTGCGGCAGCCATGTCGTTGAACGAGTTGGCCAGCACGCGCAGATCCGGGTCCTCGGTCGGTTCGAGCCGCGTGTCCAGCCGGCCGCCGGCGATGGCCTTGGCAGCCTGTGCGGCATCGCCCAGCGGTCGCACGGCGCGACTGGCCACCAGTGACCCGAGCAATGCGCCGGCGATGGTGGTGATGAACCCGGCGAACAGCAGGCTGAGCAGCACGCTGTTGAGCGTGCTCGACGCATCGTCGAGGGCGACGAACTCGAAGTAGCTGGCGTCGGTGATGGTGAGCGGGATGCCGATGACCAGCACCGGTTGCCCGCCGATGGTGGTGATCATCCGCGCCGGCGTCGAGTCGTCGAGCACTCGCTGCTGGAGGCTGACCGGAATGTTGTCGGGACCGAACTGTGTGGAGCTGCCGATTCCCCAGGTGCCGCGGTAGTTGATGGCGAAGCGCGACACGCCGAGCGCGGTGAGGCGGTCGATGGCGGGCTTCGCCGACGGGTTGTTGGCGCCGAGCTCGTTCTGCGCGACCTGTGCATTGCGGTACGCCTGCTCGATGCCGGCCTGGTCGCGCTGGGTGACGACGCTGCTGCGGGCGAAGCTGTAGGCCACTGCCGCGAGGAAGCTCGACAGGAACAGCGCGCCGAGCCCGAACATGAGCAGGATGCGAGTGCGCAGGCTGAGGCGACGAGGCTGCATGCCGCCCCACTTGTCGCGCATGCGGTCCCAGCGGCCCGCGCCCACTACGGCGGGCGAGGGCGAGGCAGGGTCTGGTGACGTGTTCGTGAGCGCGCTGGTCACGACTGGAGTCGGTAGCCGAGACCCCGCACGGTGACCACGTGGCGCGGGTTGGCGGGGTCGGCCTCCACCTTCGTGCGCAGCCGGCGGACGTGCACGTCGACCAGACGACCGTCGCCGAAGTAGTCGTAGCCCCACACCTTGTCGAGCAGGCTCTCCCGGCTGAACACGCGGCCAGGGTTCTGGGCCAGCTCGCACAGCAGACGGAACTCGGTCTTGGTGAGGTGTAGCTCCTGGCCGGCGCGCAGCACCTTGCCTTCGTCGGGCACGATCTCGAGGTCGCCGAACGTGAGCTTGGCGTGGCCGGGGCTGATGGGGCGGATGCGGCGCAGCAGCGCGCGGATGCGCGCCGACAGCTCCTTGGGTGCGAACGGCTTGGTGAGGTAGTCGTCGGCACCGGCCTCGAGCCCGGCGACCACGTCGTGCGTGTCGTTGCGAGCGGTGACCATCACGATGGGCACGTCGCTGTGGCGGCGCAGCGTGCGGCACAGTTCGAAGCCGTCGATGCCGGGCAGCATGATATCGATGAGCACCACGTCGGGCGCGTTGCGCTGGAACTGCTCGATGGCTTCCTCGCCGCTGCCGGCCTCGTCGACGGTCCACCCTTCGTCTTCGAGCGCCAGTTTCACGGCGGTACGGATGCGCTCGTCGTCTTCGACCGAAAGGATGCGGGTACCCACGGGCACCATGATGCCAGGCCCGGCACCCCTTGCGGTGTGCGCTCGCTCAGAACCCCGGCTGCGCGTCGATCTGCGCGATGAGCTGCTGCGCCTTTGCGAACAGGGCCGGGTTGGCCACCAGCACCGAGCCGGGCCGCGCGGGCCCGCCGTCGAGGCTGCCGCTGATGCAACCGGCTTCACGCGCGATGAGCTCTCCGGCGGCGAGGTCCCATGCGCCCAGCCACTGCTCGTAGTAGACGTCGACGCGGCCGGCCGCCACCGAGCACAGGTCGGGTGCGGCGGCGCCGCTGCGTCGCATGTCGCGCACCTGCGGGAGGAGAGCCGCCAACCGTTGTGCCTGCGCGGCTCGCCGATCGGGGAGGTAGCTGAAACCGGTGGCGACGAGCGCGAGCGCCAGGTCGTCGGTGGTGCTGCAGGAGATGGGCGTGCCGTTCAGGTGGGCGCCTTCGCCCGCCGCGGCGGTGAACAGCTCGTCGGTGCACGGCACGTAGACCACGCCCACCTGTGTGCCGTCGCTGGTGCCCGCGGCGATGGACACCGCCCAGCCGGGCAAGCCGTACAGGAAGTTGGTGGTGCCGTCGATGGGATCGATGAGCCAGTGCACGCCGCTGGTGCCGGCGGTGTCGGTGCCCTCCTCTCCCACGATGGCGTCGTGCGGACGGGCGGCGAGGATGCCGCCCACGATGAGCGCCTCGTTGGCCTTGTCGAACTCGGTGACCATGTCGGTGGCCGACGACTTGGTGAAAGTCTCTGCGACACCTCGCTCGGCTCGTCCCTGGTGCGCGAGGTGCCCCGCAGCGAGGGCGAGCTCGGTGGCGAGAGCGAGGAGCTCGGCGCGGTGCGCCGGCTGCAGCGACGCGGACGGCGACATCAGCGAGAGCCCGAGCGCTCGCGCCGCTCGATCTCGCGCCACTCGCCGACGGCACGCAGCACCAGCACTGCCACCACGGCCATGCCGCCCGCGGCGATGAGCGCCCCGACGAGGGTGCCGATGCCCTTGGGCGTGTCGCACTGGCCGGTGCACTGCAGCTTCACCAGTGTGAAGCCGATGAGCCCGCCGGCGAGGCCCCCCACGAGAATGGCCACGAACGCCGCAGCGCGGGCAGCGGGGGAGGGCAGCGCGGAGAGGGGCCGTTCCTGTTCGGTCACGCTGCCAGCGTAGAGGTGCCGGCGTGGAGGTGCGTATGCCCGGGGCTCGCTGCGTGGCGGGTGACCGCACCGCGTAGGCTGCCCCCTCGTGCGAGCCACGGTGGTCATTCCGACATACGACGAGATCGACAACATCGAGCGAGTCGTGCGCGACGTGCGCGCCGTGGCGCCCGACGTGGAGATCCTGGTGGTCGACGACGGCAGCCCCGACGGCACCGCCGACCGTGCGGAGGAGTTGGGCCGCGAGCTCGGCCACGTGCGCGTGCTGCGCCGCACCGAGAAGAACGGGCTGGGCAACGCGTACCGCGCCGGCCTCCGGCGCGCGATCGACGACGGTGCCGAGATCTGCGTGCAGATGGACGCCGACCTCAGCCACGACCCGGCCGTGCTGCCGGCGCTGCTGGCCAACGTCGAGAACGGCGCCGACCTGGCCATCGGCAGCCGCTACGTGCCCGGGGGTCGCACCATCGACTGGCCGCGCCGGCGGCGGATGCTGTCGCGCTGGGGCAACCGCTATGCCGCGGGTGTGCTCGGCCTCGCCGTCAACGACGTCACGGCCGGCTACCGCGCCTACAGCAGTGCGGCGCTCGAACGGATGAAGTTCGAGACCGTCGAGGCCGACGGCTACGGGTTCCAGGTGGAGATGACGTATCGACTGGTCAGCGCCGGCGGCAGTATCGTCGAGTTCCCGATCAGCTTCCACGATCGCACCGAAGGCGTCAGCAAGATGTCGGGCAGCATCATCCAGGAGGCACTGCTGCTGGTGATGAAGTTGTGGGTGAGCGACTTCCGCGGCCGTCGCCGTCGCCGCGCCGAGGGTCGCTGAGCCGTGCGGCACTGGACCGTGGGTGGCGCACTCATCCGTCACGGCGACGGGCTGCTGCTCGTGTGCAACCGGCGCAAGGACCGCTCGCTGGAGTGGACACCGCCCGGCGGTGTCATCGACCACGGCGAGAGCGTGCTGCAGGGCCTGGCCCGCGAGGTGCAGGAGGAGACCGGGCTCGTGGTCGATGGGTGGGTCGACTGCCGCTACCGGGTCACCGTCGACGCGCCCGACATGGGCTGGCGACTGAAGGTGGAGGCCTGGGAGGTCGCGCGGGTCACCGGCGACGTCGTGCTCGCCGACCCCGACGGCATCGTCGAGCAGGTGCGCCACGCCTCACTGGCGGAAGCGCCGGGTCTGCTCGCGGGCAGCCCGCCGTGGGTGCACGAGCCCGTCGGTGGTTGGTTGCGCGGCGACTCGTGCGAGCACTACCGGTTCCTGCTGCGCGGAGCCGAGCGCAGCAGCGCACGCATCGAACGCCTCGAGTGAGCACCGCGACGCGAACCATCCTGCACGTCGACATGGACGCGTTCTACGTGAGTGTCGAACTGCGGCGGCGGCCCGAGCTGCGCGGTCAGCCTGTGGTGGTGGGCGGCACCGGCTCGCGTGGGGTCATCGCCGCCGCGTCGTACGAAGCCCGCCGCTTCGGGCTGCACTCCGCGATGCCCTCCACGCAGGCGCGTCGCATGTGCCCGCACGCGGTGTTCCTGCCCGGCGACCACGAGCTCTACGCACAGGTGAGCGCGCAGGTGCACGAGATCTTCCAATCGGTCACGCCGTTGATCGAACCGCTGTCGCTCGACGAGGCGTTCCTCGACGTCAGTGGTGCGCTGCGCCTGCTGGGCACCGGTGTCGAGATCGCGCATCACGTACGCGATCAGGTGTGGGAACAACTGGCACTGCAGTGCTCCGTCGGGGTCGCGCCGAACAAGTTCCTCGCCAAGATCGCCTCGGTGGCGGCGAAGCCCACGGCCACCCCGAGCGGGGTGGTGCCCGGCGCGGGGGTGTGGGAGGTCGCGCCAGGGGAAGAGCTGGCCTTCCTGCACCCGCTGCCGGTGAAGGCGCTGTGGGGTGTCGGCCCGGCGACGCTCGAGCGGCTGCAACGGCTGGGCGTGCGTACGGTGCGCGACCTCGCGGCGCTCGACGAGTCGGTGCTCGTCTCGGCGCTGGGCGCGGCGCACGGGCGCCACCTGCACCGGCTGTCGTGGGCCATCGACGAGCGGCCGGTGGAAGTGGACCGGGAGGCGAAGTCGATCGGGCACGAGGAGACGTTCTCCACTGACCGCCACACGCACGAGGAGCTGCAGCGGGAACTGGTCCGCCTCGCCGACGGGGTGGCAGGCCGCATGCGCGCGCAGGGCGTGCTCGCGCGCACGTTCACCCTGAAGGTGCGCTTCGCCGGCTTCCACACCATCAGCCGCGCCATCACCGTCGACGGGCCCATCGCCACCGCGCACGGCATCGTCAAGGCCGTCGAGCCGCTGCTGGAAGCCATCGACCCGGGGCCGGGTGTGCGTCTGCTGGGCGTCAGCGCCAGCAACTTCGGCGAGGCCGCGGAGCAGCTGTCGCTCGACCAGCTGCTGGCGCCGGCGGTGGCCGACGAGCAGGAGTGGCAGGCGGCGGAGGAGACGATCGACGCCATCCGCAGCCGCTTCGGCTCCACGGCGATCGGCCCGGCGAGCGCCGTGCGAGCCGACGGACTGAAGCTCGTTCGCCGCGGCGCCCAGCAATGGGGACCCGACCAGCCGGCGACCTGATTCCCCTCGTTGTTCGCTCGCGTTGTCTCGCGCGCCGATCCGTGCGAAGATGCACGCAGGCCACCGCCGAGGAGCTCGCCATGCCGCTGTCGGAAGACGAACAGAGGATTCTTCGCCAGATCGAGGAACAACTGCAGCGCGACCCCGGGTTCGGTCGCACGTTGCACCGCACCGGTGGTGGCAACCGCCGTCTCCTGGTGCTCTCCAGCGTCGCGGCCGTCGCCTGTCTGGTGCTCACCATCGGGCTGCTCTCGGTCAGCCCGTACCTGTCGTTCGTCGCGTTCGTCGGTGCCGTCATCGCAGCACTCTTCGCCGAGCGGCATGCACGCTCACTGGGCGAGGCAGGGCTCAACCACCTGTCGGAATCGGTGCGCGGTCGCTTCGGGCAGCAGCCCCGCAGCCGCGCCGACGACTGACCCCTTCCACCGTCGCAGTCCACCGCGCAGGCCTCGGCGCGCCCGCGCCCGACCTTCCGCGCGCTTTCCCGCGTCTGGTCCTACGAATCCCACATTCTTCGTGGGTGTGATGGGACCGGACGGGGTGGTCAGCCGGCGAGGCGGCGGCGCATCAGGCGGGGGTCGAACAACGCCCGCACCCGCACGGCCGTGGGGACGCGCTCGCGGCAGATGGCGTCGATCTCGGCGCTGAGGATCTCGCAGCGCGAGGCGGTGGACTCGTCGACCTCGCGTGGCGCGTAGACCGCCCGGGTCACCTGCACCGCCAGTTCGCGCAGCGTGCGATGGTCGACGCCGGTGGCGACTTCGGCGACGTGCACGTACTCCAGCGGGGTGGCACCGCCGATGGGCGGCGCGCCGGCGATCGACATCGTGCCCATCGCGCGCTGCCACGCGGCGATGACCCGGTCGCGCGGTGAGCGATGGCCGCGCCGGGTGAGTGCACGCACCACTCTCGGCGTGATGAGCATCCACAGCAGCACCACGGCGACGACGGCCAGGAACACCAGGCCAGCGGTGGAGCTGCCGCTGCCACCCGCGGGGGTGCCGCCGACGCCGCCCGGGCCGGAGGGAAGGGTGGTGGGGCCCCCGCCGTCGCCCGGAAGGCCGCCGCCGACGGTGGTGGGTACACCCGGGTCGATGGAGTTCGGCGCGACCACCGTGGTGGGCGTGGTGATGGGGGAGCCGTCGGTGCCACTGCCTGCCTGTGCCGGTTCCACACCGCTGTAGCCGACGGCGTCGGGGCTGCCGCGACCGGGCGTCGGCTCGAACGGCACCCACCCGAGGCCGTCGAACCACACCTCGGCCCAGCTGTGCGCGTGGCGCCCGAACACGTGGTAGAGCCCGTCGGTGCGCAGGTCGCCGGGGGTGTACCCGACCGCCACGCGGGCGGGCAGGCCGGCGGCTCGGGCCATGACGGCGAACGTGCCGGCGAACTGCTGGCAGAAGCCGCGCCGGTCGCGCAGGAACGCGTCGATGGCGTCGTTGCTGTTCCCGTACTGCACGTCGACGTCGTACTCGAACTCCGAGCGGAACCAGTTCTGCAGCGCCAACGCCTTGTCGAACGGCGACGCTGCGCCGGCGGTGACCTGCAGCGCGAGGTCGCGTGCCGACTGCGGCACGCCGCCGGGAAGATCGAGGCTGCCGCTCGGCGCGCCAGTGACGGTGGCGGCGCGCAACTGCGCGTCGGTGGGTCGCGGCACCATCGACAGCACGGCGATGCGGTCGCCTTCCTGCAACGACTGGTCGGGCAGCACCAGCGTCTGGGTCTCGGCGGCGAAGTAGACGTCGTCGGGCGACACCGACACCGGGTGGTAGGCCGCCGGCACCAGCGGGCCGCCCATGCCTAGCACGACGATCTCCTGCGACGTGACCGGGCCGGGGAGCACCACCGCACCGGAGCGGTCGCCCATCACCTGCAGGTCTTCCTCCGTGGGCTGCCAGAGCGTGCCGTCGAAGTCGGAGACGCCGATGGCCCGCCAGTAGTGCGGGCCGTCGGACGACCGCACCGTGAACAGCTCGAGGTTGCTGCGCTGACGCAGCGTGGCGCCGATGTCGACGAGCGGGCTGAGCACCTCGGTGACCGAGCCCTGACGGTTGCGGGTGTCGATGAGCGCCTTCTCGCCGGCACCCGGCAGTCGCGGCGCGACCGCGGCGGCCACCATCGCGGTGAGGCCGAACGTGACGACGAAGGCCGGCAGCGCTGCCAGCAGCCCGAAACGGCGAGCCCCCATCCACGCGGCCTCGTCGTTCGTGTGGCGGAACCGCAGCACCGCGACGGTGAGGAGCGCAGCGCTGACCCACAGCGCGGCCACCGTGATGCGGTGGCGATCGGTACCGAGCGCAGCGGTGAAGACGAACACCACGCCGGTGGGCACGATCGCTTCGATGCGTCCCATCGCACGGAACGCGAACGTGTCGCTGAGCACTGCGCAGACCGCGAGAGCGACGGCCGCGACGATGGCGTAGCTGCCCGTGCTGGGTACCGGTGCGACTGCCGTGGGGAACTGCGCGACGACGAGGCGCAGATCGATGCGCATCAGCTCGATGGTGCGTGAGCCGGGGAACGGGCCGTTGAGCGTGTCGCGGTAGTAGACCATCGCCACCAGCTGCACGATGGTGAGGAGCAGCACGGGGATGGCCACGAGCACGTGGGCCCGCCAGTACCGCAGCAGCGCAGCGACCACGTGCGTGCCGAGCACCACCACGAGCATGCTGCGCAGGTAGTCCCAGTCGGGGAACACGCGGCACAGCGAGATCGCGGTGGCCGCGGTGAGCGCGGTGAGGGCGAGCGTCGCGGGCAGCTGCAACGCCGCGGCGCGGTCGGCATGCGCGCGGTCGGGTTGCGTGCTCACGTGACACCGCCTCGACGCCCGTGCACCAAGTGGTTCCAGCTCTGCTGCAGGTGGAGCAACGAGGTGGCGTCGACGTGGAAACCCTTCGTGCTGCTCGACGGTGCGGTCGCGCAGACCGTGATGACCGACTCGTCGTGGCCCGCCGCCGCGGCGGCCGCCTTGGCCGCTGGCGAGCTCGACGTGCTGGTGACGACGACCACGAGGCCGAGCCCGTCGGCACTGGTGCGTCCGGCCGCGGTGTGGTCGACCACCTCGCCGCCGACCGAGACCGTGGCCAGCCAGCGCAGCGACTGCTGCGCGACGTCGTGACCGCGCAGGTCGATGCCCGGCGCCACCAGCCGAGTGGCGATGCCCATCTCGCTCGACGCGGCGACCACGCTGGCGGCGGCCACGACGGCGCGCTCGAAGCTGTCGTGGTCGTAGCCGTCGGCGAGCGTGTCGAGCACGACCACGCATCGCTGCACACCCTCGCGGGTGGTCTCGCGCACGATGAGCGTGCCCGAGCGTGCCGACGACTTCCAGTTGATGCGGCGCAGGTCGTCGCCGGGTGTGTACTCGCGCTGCGAGTGGAACTCGCTGCCGGTCTGGCCCCACGCCTTCAGCCGGAGGTGCTGACCGAGCCGCCCGGCGCTGCCGGCACCGGGGAACGCCAGCGGCACTCGTTCGGGCACCACCATCACCTCACCAGCGCCGGCCAGCCACGTGACCCGCTTGACGAGCCCGAGCAGGTCGGTGCGCTCGGCGCGCAGTGGCCCGGTGCGCAGCACCCCGCGGCGAGTGGTGGGCACGCGGTACGCCGCGCTCACCGACTCGCCGGCGCCCAGCGGCGCCAGCTGCATGGGCGCGCCGCCCTTGTCGCCCACGGGCTCCCACAGCTTCAGCCGCGGTGTGCGCAGCTGCGACCGGTTCGCGACCTGCAGGTCGACCCGTGCGGGTTCGCCGACCGACACGAGGGCGGGTCGTGCGAGGCGCCGCACCTGCATGTGCGGTAGTGGACGGTTGACCACGACCAGGGCGACGACCACGGTGGTGATGAGCGCCACGCCCACCACGAACAGCTCCATCAGGCCGAACAGCCGCCCGACTGCGATGGACCCCGCCGCCGCGACGAGCATCGCCCAGCCGTGGCGGGTGGGCATCAGCGACCTGCCGGTACGGTGACGGCGGAGAGGATCTCGTGCACCGCCCCTTCGCCCGTGAGCCCGCGTGATGCAGCGTCGGGTCGCAGCACCACGCGGTGCGCGAGCACTGGCACCGCCACCGACTTCACGTCGTCGGGGATGGCGTAGTCGCGGCCGTGCGCCGCGGCGTGCGAGCGGGTGGCACGTGCCAACTGCAACGTGGCGCGCGGCGACAGGCCGAGCACGAGGCCACTGTGGTTGCGACTCACTTCGGCGAGGTCGACCATGTAGCTCTTCAGCACCGACGCGATGTGCACCGTGCGCACCGCGGCGCACATGCGCAGGATCTCCTCGGAGCTGACCACCGGCCGCAGCGCGTGCAGTGAATCGGCGGCGCCGTTGGAGTCGAGGATGGCGAGCTCCGCGTCGCGGCCGGGGTACCCGAGCGACAGGCGCATGAGGAACCGGTCGAGCTGGCTCTCCGGCAGGCGGTAGGTGCCCTCCTGCTCGACGGGGTTCTGCGTGGCGGCCACCATGAACGGGTGCGGCAGCTCGTGGCTGATGCCGTCGGCGCTGACCTGACGTTCTTCCATCGCCTCGAGGAGTGCGGACTGGGTCTTGGGTGACGCGCGGTTGATCTCGTCGGCCAGCACGATGTTCGCGAACAGCGGCCCCGGCTGGAACACGAAGGTCTCGGTGGCCCGCTGGAACACGCTGACACCGACGAGGTCGGTGGGCAGCAGGTCGGGGGTGAACTGCACGCGCTTCCAGGTGCAGTCGATGGACGCGGCGAGCGCCTTCGCGAGGCTGGTCTTGCCCACGCCGGGAACGTCTTCGATGAGGAGGTGCCCTTCCGCGAGCAGGCACATGACTGCGAGGTCGACGGCGTCGCGCTTGCCGTGCACCACCGATGCCACGTTGCCGGCGATGGCGTCGAACAGCTGCGCGAACGTGGGGGAGGGCCGCGACGTCGGGTCGGGCGCGGATGCGAAGTCGGTTTGAGCTGCCGTCACGGCTGGAAGGGTAGACGCAGCACCGGGGGGTTGGCGGTCAGGAGCTGCCAAGAACTCGCGCTGCCGTTCGCAGCGGTATGGCCGCTACGGTCGTCGGCGTGACCATCTGCTATCTCGCCATCGATGTCGGCGGGGCGAAACTCGCCGCTGCCATCGTCAACGAGCAGGGCGAGGTGCTCGTGCGCGACCGCATCGCCACCCCGCAGCGGGAAGTGTGGGCTGCACTCTCGCGTCTGGTGCTACGAGTCGTGGCCGCAGCGCCCTCGCGCCCCGTCGGTTGCGGAGTGGGTTGTGGCGGCCCGATGAATCCGCGCGAGCGCACCGTGTCGCCGCTCTACGTGCCGACATGGAAGTCGTTCCCGTTGGCGGCCGAGATCGAGGCGCTCACGCAGTTGCCCACCGTCATCGACAACAATGCGAAGACCGTCGCGCTCGGTGAAGCGTGGTGCGGCGCCGCGGTGGGGCAGCGCGACTTCGTCGCCGTGGTGATGGGTGCAGGTGTCGGCGGCGGCATCATCAGCGGCGGTCAACTGCTGCAGGGTCGTCAGGGCAACGCCGGCCACTTCGGGCACATGGTGGTCGAGCCCGACGGTCGCCGGTGCACGTGCGGCGGGCTCGGGTGCCTCGAGGCCTACTGCAGTGGTCGCGCCATCGAGGAGGAGACCGGGCGTCCACCGCAACGGGCGCCGCAGAGCATCGTCGAGCGCACGGGCATCCTCACCGGTCGCGCCCTCGCGTCGCTGGGCGCCATCTGCGACCTGAAGATGGCCGTCATCGGTGGCTCGGTGGCGCTCGGGTTCGGCGAGCCGTTCTTCAGTGCCGCGCAGGCCGAACTCGACCAGCGCGCACGCCTCGCGTTCACGCAGGGTTTCAAGGTGGTGCCCGCCGGGCTCGGTCAGCTGGCGCCCCTCGTCGGCGCGGCAGCACTCGCCCGCACCTGACACGCTTGCATCTGACACGCGGCGGGGTCGTCTTCGCCGAGGTGGCTACCACGCGGTAACATTCGGGGCATGCGCCCCATGTACACCGCTGAAGCCGAGGCCTACCGCGAAAAGGTGCAGGCCTTCCTCGCCGAGAAGCTGCCCACCAACTGGGGCGGCATGGGCACGCTGGAGGGCGACGAGCTCACGCAGTTCGTCACCGACTGGCGCAAGACGCTCTACGAAGCCGGCTACCTCGCACCCGGTTGGCCGGTCGAGTACGGCGGCGCCGGCCTCTCCGCGCTCGAGCAGGTCATCATCGCCGAGGAGTTCGCCAAGTCGGGCGTGCCCACCGGTGGGCCCAACGACGTGTTCGGCATCCAGATGCTCGGCAACACGCTGCTGCACTGGGGCACCGACGAGCAGAAGGCGCACTACCTGCCGCGCATCCTCAGCGGCGCCGACGTGTGGTGCCAGGGCTACAGCGAACCCAACGCCGGCAGCGACCTCAGCAACCTCGGTCTGAAGGCCGAGCTCGACGGCGACCAGTGGATCCTCAACGGTCAGAAGATCTGGACCTCGGCCGGCCACCTCGCCGACCACATCTTCACCCTCGCCCGCACCGACCCCGATGCGCCGCGGCACAAGGGCATCTCGTTCATCCTCGTCGACATGCGCCAGCCCGGCATCGAAGTGCGCCCGATCCGCATGATCAGCGGCGAGAGCGAGTTCAACGAGGTGTTCTACACCGACGCCACCGCGCCGAAGGGCGAGGTCATCGGTGGGCTCAACAACGGCTGGGCCGTCGCGATGACCCTGCTCGGCTTCGAGCGCGGCGAGGCCGCGGCCACCGGCCCCATCCGCTTCCAGGCCGAGGTCGACCGCCTGCTGTTGCTGGCCAAGGAGCGCGGCGTCGCCGACGACCCGCGCATCCGTCAGCGCCTGGCGCAGTGCTACACGAAGGTGCAGATCATGCGCTTCAACGGCATGCGCGTGCTCACCCAGTTCCTTGCCGGCCATCACCCCGGCCCCGATGCGGCCATCGGCAAGCTGTACTGGAGCGAGTACCACAAGGAGATCACCGAGCTGTCGCTCGACATCATCGGTGCCGACGCCATGGCGCCCACCGGTCGTCGCCCGTCGAGTGCGTTCAGCGCCGACGACGCCGGCGCTCCCAACAGCACCTGGAGCTGGGTCGGTACCTTCCTGAACGCTCGCGCCGGCACCATCTACGCCGGGTCGAGCCAGGTGCAGCGCAACATCATCGGCGAGATGGTGCTGGGCCTGCCCAAGGAACCGCGAGTGTGACCACGGGCGCCGCGCTGCGGGTTGCCGCAGCCGTTGCCCGGCGTCCCCGCCTGTGGCCCACCGCGGTGCGCCAGTGGCGTCGCACCACGCCGACGGGTTGGTGGAAGCACCGCCCGTTCCTGCCGGTGCCGAGCGGTCCGTACCTCCGTTTCCGTCTGGTCACCCAGTACGGCAGTGCAGATCATCGCATCGAGCCTGCCGATGTGATGAACTACCTCGCATGGTGCCGTCGTCACGACCACCCTGCCTGACACGGCTCCGCCTCATCGCTCGTCGCGGCGCGGAAACTCCACCCGCTGCCCACCGGTCAGTTCGGTAGGTTCTCGCCGCATGAGAAGCGCCCTCGTGTTGAACGCCACGTACGAGCCGCTCTCCGTCGTGCCCGCACACCGAGCCGTGTGCCTCGTGCTCGCCGACAAGGCCGACCTCATCGCCGACGACGGCACCGTGCTGCACAGCGCGCGCATGGTCATCGCCAGCCCGTCCGTCGTCCGCCTCCGCTACGTGGTGAAGGTGCCGTACGCGCGCCGAACCGCGATGTCGCGGCGTGCGCTGTTCGCCCGCGACGACTACCGCTGCCAGTACTGCGGCACCCACGCCGATTCGCTCGACCACGTGGTGCCGCGTTCTCGCGGCGGCCAGCACACGTGGGAGAACGTCGCGGCCGCGTGCCGCCCGTGCAACCTGCGCAAGCGCGACCGCACGCCGGCCGAGGCAGGCATGTGGTTGGCCCGTCCGCCGCGTGCACCGCGCGAGCAGGCCTGGATCACCGCAGCCGTCGTGGTGGTGCCCGACGAGTGGAAGCCCTTCCTCGCTCGCGCCAGCTGATGACCACATCGTGGAGTGTCGACGAGTCGCACGGTGACGCGGGCGCGTTCCACGCGCTCGATCCCGTGGCCGAACGCTCGGCGACGTTCCACACCGTCGATCGACCGACGTTGGTGCTCGGGTCCGCGCAGCGCGACTCCGACGTCGATCGTCGTGTCGCGGAGGCGCTCGGCGTCGACGTGGTGCGTCGCCGCAGCGGTGGGGGAGCGGTGCTGCTGTGGCCCGGCGAGTTCGTGTGGCTCGACCTGGTCATCCCCGCCGCCGACCCGCTGTGGTCGGCCGACGTGGGCAGGGCGATGGTGTGGGTCGGCGAGTTGTGGCAGCGGGCGTTGGGCGAAGTGGGCGTTGGCGGCGAGGTGCATCGCGGCGGGCTGCAGTCGTCGGCCTGGTCGCGACAGGTGTGCTTCGCCGGCATGGGCACGGGCGAGGTGATGGCGGGCGAATCGAAGCTGGTCGGCATCTCGCAGCGGCGCACTCGCCACTACGCCCGGTTCCAGTCGATGGCGCACCTGCGCTGGCGCCCGGAGCTCGCCGCCGCGCTGGTGGCAGCGCCCCGACCGACGGCAGCCGAGCTGGCGTCGGTAGCGTCACCCGTCGAGCTCGACGCACCGACGCTCACCGACCGCCTGCGCACCAACCTCCCCTGACGTTCGCAGCTTCTTCCTGGAGTCTCGGCTTGAGTCGAGCAACTCGCGACTCTGGGGAAGCTTTTCATCACGGATGCCGTGATGAAAAGCTTCGCGAACAGCCAGCCTGGTGTGCGCTTCGCGCACGTGCTGCTTGTGTGTGTCCTCGGTGCTGGTATCGGAGTCGACGACGTGCGATTCTCTCGTGATGGTCGATGATGATCCGACAGGGCTGCATCTGGAGGTGTACGACACCAAGTCCGGGCTCTGGCATCCGGAGCTCGGGGATCTCGTTCAGCCGGACGGCTGGGAACTGCTGCCCGCTGGCGACGCGTTCCTCACGCGTCAGGTGAAGGCAGCCGGCGACCACTGGGTCGTGTTCCGACCGAAGGGTCGCGGGCAGCATCGCCGGCAGTTGGGTGTGCTCGCCCCGGTCGAAGCGATTGCGGCAGCACGTGAGGCAGCCGCTGCCACCGCGTCGCGGCGCGAGACACAACGTGAATCGAGCAGTCGTCAACGTGAGCGAGCCGAGACTGCGTACCGCGCCGAGTTCGAGGATGCCGTGCGGCAATGGTTGGCGTTTGCCCCGAAGCACCAGGTGCTCGCAGACGAGATCGCGCGTGGCGCCGCTGACCGTGCAGCGGTGGTCGGAAGCGGCCGCGTCGGGCGGACCAAGATGTTGACCCTCGACGAACGCGCGGCGTTGGCCGCACGGGCGTTCATTCGCCATCGTCACACCGACTACGAGGACCGGCTGTTCTCGCTCGAGTTGGGTGAAGTCGACCTCGAGTCGGCCGTCGGCATCTACGACGTCGGGGACTACCGCGAGATCAAGCGGTCGGCACACCGCGAGGTCGATGCGTTCCTCGAGCACCATCGAGTTCAATGACCGTGCGGGTCCGGTGCCGGATCGTCATGCTCGCCACGCGCCCATAATGCGCCAGCAGAAGCACTTGCCAAGCGCGCACATACCGGGCATTATCCGGGTGATCCTGTCAAGGGGTGTTGGCGGAGGAGTTGGTCGAAGAGGTCGGCTCTGGTGGTCTGGTGGTGTTCGCGGGCGTGGTCTCGTTGGCGTAGCAGGACGGGGTGGAACTCGAGGCTGGTGCTGAAGTGGGTGCAGGTCTCGCAGATCGATTCGTAGCGGCAGTCGAGCAGGGCGGGGCGTTCGCAGTAGCCGTTGGCGAGCATGCGGTGGTGCTCGGCGCGTAGCAGCCGCATCGCTGGTCCCTCGACCTCAGGCGCGAGATCGACGGTGTCGTCGTAGAGGGCTTCGACGTTGGCGGTGACGCGTTCGTATTCGGCTGCGACGGTGCGGTTGGCGATGCGCGCGTAGCGGCGGGTCATGTCCAGGGAGCGGTGGCCGAGTAGCGCGGCGATGGCGTCGAGGGACATGCCACGGTTGATGGCTTGGGTGGCCAGGGTGTGGCGGAAGCGGTGCGGGTGCAGGTGGCTGATTCCGGCGCGGCGGGCGATCGTGTTGCACATGCGTGAGACGGTGTGGCGGTTGATCGGCTCACCGTGTTTGGTGAGCAGCCGGCTGCTGCTCCCGGGTGGGTTGGTGGTCTTCCAGTTGCTGATCAGCTCGACGAGTTGCGGGTGCAGAGGGACGTAGCGGTCGTTGTGCAGCTTGCCGATCGGGATGCGCAGCCAGTGGGTGTCACCGATGCGGACCATCGCATCGGCTTCGAGGCCGCACAGCTCCGAGACGCGCATGCCGGTGCGGGCGAGGAGCTCGAGGATGAGGCGGCGCAACGGGTCGGTGTCGGCATGCACGACGCGCATCAGTTGGGTGAACTCGCCGTCGTCGAGGAAGCGTGGGAGCGGTTCGTCTTCGCGTGGGAGGTCACCCAGGAACATCGGCACGCGTGCTGGGGCGTCGGGCCAGTCCCATTCGCAGATCCGGGTGAAGAACATGCGCAGCATCGACAAGCAGCGCCGCACGGTCGCGGTCTTGGGTGGCGACCCCTTCCTGGTCGGGACGCTGACGAGATCGACCTTGAAGCCCTCGATGTGGCGACGGTTGACGTCTCGCACACGCACCACGTCAGGGTGTGAGGTCTGCAGGAACATGGCGAAGCGGAACAGGTCGTCGTTGACGGCGTCGATCGTCGCGGGACGCAGCGACACGGCGATCTGGTCCAGATAGTCGCTGATCGTTGATGTCAGCACGGGTGCGTGAGCATGCAGGTCTTCCCACCCTGCACGAACCTGCGGCGGCTCTGACACTGCCGTGATGGCGTGGGCGGCGGTCATCGCCCACCGCCACGGAGTTGCGCGTCGATCGCTTCGCTGGCGCGCCGATACTCGGCGGCGAGCCAGTCGTCAGCGAGGTGCAGGTAGATCCTGGTCGTCTCGATCGATGCATGGCCGGCTTGGGCTTGGATCGCTTCCAGCGACATGCCTGCCTCGCGCAGGCGGGTGAAGCAGGTGTGTCGCAGTTCGTGACACGACGCGTGGGTGAGCCCGGCGCGGCCGCGTGCGCCTTGCATGATCTGGTCGAGCCCGTCGACGCTCAACGGGCAACCGCGGCGCGGTCCTTTCAAGACCACGAACACCCGGTCGGAGGTCGCTTCGACAGGTCGTTCCCGATCCAGATAGCGGGCGACCGTCGCGAAGAACTGTGCCGACATCGGGATCAGCCGCTGATGCCCGCCCTTGCCCTCGACGATGAACACCTGCCGATCACCGACGCGCAGATCAGCGAGCCGCAACCCGAGGACCTCGCAACGACGCAAACCGCCCACCACCATCGCTTCGACCATCGCCCGATCACGATCAGTTCGCAGCACCGCCCGCAGCCGGGTGACCTCGTCGACGGACAGCACCCGCGGCAACGTGCGTGGGGTCCGCAACAACGGCACCCCGCGACGGCCACGCGCTAGTTCACGACGTGTCGACAGACCGCGCGGCACCGGGTTCGACCGCACCCCCGGCTCCTCCGTCGCGACCAGGAACGCGTAGAGCCCCGACACGCTCGACAACCGTCGCTGCACCGTGCGCGCTGACAACCCGTCACCGTCTCGAAGCGCGACGACCTTGCCGCTCACCCCGCGCTGCGAGCGGATGAACGCGAACACATCCGCCGCCCGCACTGCCTCGACAGGCTTTGCGACCACCGAGAAGAAGATCTGCAGATCGAACGCCGTTGCCCGCACCGTGTTCGGCCGGCACCGGCCAGCAACGAACTCCAGATAGCGATCCAGCACCTCGACCCCCAGCGCGTAACCGACGACCCCCGGCACACGCGCCACCACCGGCACAGCCCCCACGACCACCCCCATCCCCTCGTCCAAGAAACAAGCCTCGCCGCGCTGGACAATCACCCGTGTATCAAGCAATAGGCGCTACCGGCTCGACCGCTACGGTCGTGGGCGATGGGATGGTTGCCATCGGAGCGCGAGGTTCAGGCTGTGCGAGATGACGTCAGCGCGTTCATCGGTGACACGTTGGTGGCAGTTCGATACTTCACCCTCGACTACGCACGATGGGAGGTAGCTCCGATTCCAGGGTCAGACCATCTACGGATGCCCGTGTATTGGGTGTTGGAAGACGGGGTTTCGCCGAGCTTCGAGCTGAGGGAGCCCGGACTGGCCAACGGTGAGATCCAGGCTGACATGCTCTGAGTCGAACGAGTCTCGGCGGACCTCGCGAGCCAAAAAGTTTGCGACGACCGCCCCCTTCGAAAGGCGGTACACAGACCCATGCACCGGGAATCGTTGACCACCCATGACAAAGGCTTCCCCGGAGGTCAGGTCCTGACGCCCGACGCACCTCGAAGGTGTGGTGAGCTGCTCGAACGCCGCACGATTTCCTGCGTAAACACGGATCGCCACGTCTGACCAATAGCTGTGCCCGATCGCCCTCCACTCTCCGTCATCAGATCTGAACTCAAATAGCAGTTCGCTCAGGGGGACGCCTCCGTAGACGAAGTCGGAGAGGCGACCTTCCGCATCGAACTCCAGTGAAGCCACCGGAACAACGATCGGAGGTTTCGACTTGCCGATCAGTGCACCAGCACTCGCGTCGTGGTGGAACTCGAGTGACCGCACCGTGCGCGACCAGTGTTCATTCTTGGCAACGATTGACAGAAGGCTTGACCACTCCACGAGTGTGCGAAACCTTCCCCCAGCATGCGGCAACGCTGCGAAAGGGGACAGTGAGTGCACCACGGTGAGTAGAGCCCCCGTTTCAGCGGGCGTCACAACGAGCCAATCTGCGGAGCAACGGTCTTCACCAAGCGAGTCTCGCACTCCGGGGCGCACAGATCTGCCGCTCTGTGCTCGGACCTGAGAGATGATGTCGGGGTGACGAGCGACGCCTCACTTCCCGAGCGATTCACGGTTGGCCTGAAGACAGGCGCATGGAACGGGCGCGGTGAGATGACCGTCAACGAACAGTCGCTCTCGGTGCGGCCTGGCAAGGTCGACAGGCAATTCCAGCCTCACATGCTGCCTGACGCGTCTCCGCTCGAACCGACGACACATTCGAAGTCCGATGTGAGGCTCCTGTTGGGACGTATCCCTTCTCCGGTGATCAATACAGTCGTCCTCATCGAGTCAGCCGACCGCACTGTTGCGGCGGGGGTTCCCCCGTGGACTCGGCGTCGTTTGCTCGCCGCGCTGCGAACCGCAGGATTCCGAGTCGCGGTGGAGAAACGATGGTTCGCAACTGGCGAATCAGATGTCAGACCGTGGCCGTAGCAGCGAGTGCAGAACTGCCGATCTGTCTGCGGATCAAGGTGACGCTGTTGGGGGTCGATACATCGACATGACGAACACAGCCCCTCGCGTCGCCGCCAACGTGACACTCCAGGTTTACGCGCTTCTCTTCCTCGTTCTCGGTGGTGGCCTCGGAGCCATGCTCGGATTCAAGGTCGGTGCGTTGAGCGACGGATCTGTCAGCGATCTGACGATGCTTCCGGAAGTAGAAGGAGCTGGGAAGGCGTTCAATTGGTTGTTCTTCGAGATTGGCGTCGCTGCCGGCCTCATCGCGTGCGCCGTCCTGTTGGCGGCGAGCTTCCGATTCGTGTCCGAACCGAACGACTGACCCGAGCAGAGTTGCCGTCCTCGCGCCCGTAGCGCACAGTTGGCCATCATGAGAACGGACGAGGGTGGACGCTCAGGGCAGTGGGTCGGCTGGCCAGTTCGAGTGTGAGCGGTACACGCCAATCGCATCAAGTGCGCGCCTCGCAGCCGCCGTGGGGGCAACATACGCGCGTTCGAGGATTGCATCGGAACCTATGACCACAGCGATCTGATGGCGGTTCGCATCCGGCGCCGTCACAGGCTCGAGGCGGCCCAGCAGGTTCGCCCACTGCTTGCCATGAGCGAACGCGGAGTAGGCACGAAAGAGCACCGAGCCGGAAACCTTCACGACCGATCCGTCGGGGAGAGTCCGGTCGTGACTCTCGAACCGGTCGAACAAGTTGGTGATGCCGAGCAGTGGTCGTGTCGGCTCGAGTTCACCTGACTTTGCATTCGGCCGTGCGAGGCCTCGCGCGTGCGCCTTTGCCATGAACTGAGCCCGACGGGTGACCGCGAGTTCGGCGGAGCCCTTCGGACGTATGTTTGCCGCCTGCTCGAGCTTGGAGCGTTCACCGTAGTCGTCGAACTGTGCACCGACCGAGCGAGCGAAGTGATCGTCGATGGCGAGCCTCGGTTCCATCAACCACTCTGCGACGAGTGCCCCTTCGTGGGCGCTTCGAGCGAGCGCGTACAACGCATAGGGCGGAAGGAGCGCGGTTTCAAAGACTCGCTTCATCGTCGTCAAATGGTCGAGCGCGCTGGCAAGGCTTGTCGACGCGATGTGGAACGCACACGCTCCGAGTTCGTCACTGAGCATTTGGTCTGCACGGGAACCTGGCGACGCTGGTTCGAGGTAGCTGTGCGAGATCGAGGTCAGCTCGGGCAATCCAGCCATTGCTTCTGCGATCGCGGTCACCGACGAGTCGCTCATCTGTTCCATCTCTGCGACCGTACTCCGGGGGTGTGATGCGCTGGCTGGGTAGAGGCGACGTGCGCATAGCTGCCAGTGAGAATGGGATCCGCCTGTTTGGTATCCCGTTCGTTGCGGACGGGGGCTGTCAGGCTGATGGTTACTTCGGGGTTCGACACGCCCCGTTCCGGAGGGCGACTCGAGTTGCTGCTCTAACAGCTGCTCGGTCACTGGTCTCCTTCACGGGACGTGCGTGCCTGCCTCTCAACTCAGAAAGAGGTGGCCGATGGTCATCGTAGATTCCTCGCGTCTGATCGTGGGTGGGGTCGACACACATCGCGATGTGAACGTCGCTGCGGTGGTCGACATGAACGG
>JAUXQB010000131.1 GCA_030685215.1 Actinomycetota bacterium | reverse complement strand
GTGCAGCAGGCCGCCGAGATCGGTCTGTACGGCTGGGAGTTCCTGATGAACTCGTTCGGCGACCCGACCGGTCTCACCCTGCCGGTGTGCATCGAGGAGCTGTTCTGGGGCGACGCCGGCATCGGCATGGCCATCATGGGTTCGGCGCTCGCCGCCGCCGGCATCAGTGGCAACGGCACGCCCGAGCAGGTCATGGAGTGGGTGCCGCAGTGCTACGGCGACGCCTCGAAGATCCAGCTCGGCGCGTTCTGCGTGAGCGAGCCCGACGCCGGCAGCGACGTCTCGTCGCTGCGCACGCGTGCGGTGTACGACCAGGCCACCGACGAGTGGGTGCTCAACGGCACCAAGGCCTGGATCACCAACGGTGGCATCGCCGACGTGCACGTGATCGTGGCGGCGGTCGAGCCCGACCTCAAGGGTCGCGGTCAGGCGTCGTTCGTCGTGCCGCCCGGAACGAAGGGCCTGTCGCAGGGCCAGAAGTACCTGAAGCACGGCATCCGTGCGTCGCACACCGCGGAAGTGGTGCTCGACGACGTGCGCATCCCCGGCAACTGCCTGCTCGGTGGCAAGGAGAAGCTCGACGCGAAGCTGGCCCGTGCCCGCGAGCGCGGTTCCAGTGGCGAGAAGCAGCCGGCCATGAGCACCTTCGAGGCCACTCGCCCGAGCGTGGGCGCGCAAGCACTGGGCATCGCCCGTGCCGCCTACGAGTACTCGCTCGAGTACGCGAAGGAGCGCAAAGCGTTCGGCAAGCCGATCGTCATGCACCAGGCCATCGCCTTCAAGCTGGCCAACATGGCCACCGAGATCGATGCAGCCCGCCTGCTCATCTGGCGTGCCGCCTGGCTGGCCCGCAACGGCGGCTTCAAGAACGGCGAAGGCTCGATGAGCAAGTACAAGGCCTCCGAGGTCGCCGTGCGCGTCACCGAAGACGCCATCCAGATCCTCGGCGGCTACGGCTACACACGTGAGTACCCCGTCGAGCGCTGGCACCGCGACGCGAAGATCCACACGATCTTCGAAGGCACCTCGGAGATCCAGCAGCTGGTGATCGCCCGGGCGATATCTGGCCTGCGTATCGAGTAGATCTGATCGCTGGCTGGTCGGCCTCATCGATCGGCGAGTGACGAG
>JAUXQB010000211.1 GCA_030685215.1 Actinomycetota bacterium | reverse complement strand
CCTCGTTCCTCGGGGCCGAGCCCTTCGGGTTGACACGGCGCCCGCCGGCGACCCTGCGCCCGGAGGGCGAAGCCCCGTCCGTCGCTCGGTCGGGGTCCGCTCAGCGCACCGAAGGGAGGCAGTCGTGGCAACGGTCGAAGTGGTCGAGTCGTGCGTCGCTCCGGGTGGGCAGCCTGTGCTGTTCCACGCCCCCACCGAGGGGGTCCCGACGTATGTGGTCGTGGACCGCTGCGGGGTCGAGCACGTGCACACCGGATCGCTCGGTGTGGCGATGACGGCCGCCCGTCGGGTGCTGATCGAGCAGGGCGAGGTGTGGGTCCGCGCCTCGGATGACACCTGCGCCCACATCGACCCGAACCGGGTCGCTACCGACACCCCGTCGCGTCCGTGGATCCAGACGATCGCGGCGTCTCAGCAAGGAGGAACCCCATGACCATCACCGACCCCACCGAGACCGTCGCCGAGACCGTCGCCGACGGCGACCCGGTCGAGCTCGAACCGGAGTTGTGTTGGCTGAACCTGGCCGACATGGCGCCGCATCCGGACAACCCGCGGCACATCGTGGGTGATCTGACCGAACTGGCGCGGTCGATCCGCGCGCACGGGATCATCGAACCGCTCGTCGTGCTGCCCGCCGACGACCATGGCGTGTACCTGATCGTTGCCGGCCGTCGCCGCCACGCCGCTGGTCTGCAAGCCGGGGTGACCGAGGTGCCGGCGGTGGTGCGGCCGATGACACGGGTGGAGGTGATCGAGGCCGGATTGTCGGAGAACTCGAACCGCAGCGACCTCACGCTGTCGGAAGAGGTCGCAGCGATCGAACGGTTGATGTCGCTCGAGGGTGGCCTGACCCCGGCGAAGTTGTGCCGACGGATCGGCCGGTCGCAGTCGTGGGTGCGTGCTCGGATGGCGGTCACGATCCTGCCCGCCCGGTGGCGTGATGCCCTCGACTCGGGCGAGTTGTCGATCGCGGCCGGGGAGGCCGCAGCATCGCTCGCCGATCTCGGCCCCGTTCATCTCGACGCTGTGTGCGGGCAACTCACCGGACGGACCTGGCAAGACCCCGCCCGTGTCGTCGCCGCCTACCGTGAGACGCAACGCCGTCGCGACAACTACCGCGAGGCCCTCGACCGTGCCGTCGCCACGCACCCGGTCGTGCACAGCGACGAGCACCCGGCACCGGACAAGGCCCGCCGTCTCGGCGAACTGTTCGATCCCGACGGCTGTCGCGCTCATACCAGCGAGCCGTGCCATGCCGTGGTCGTGAAGGCGACGTCGTGGGGCGAGGGGGTCGAGGTGTTCGAGGTGTGCGTCGATCCGCGCCGCCACGACCCGCAGCGCATCGCCACGGCGAAGAGCGAAAGCGACCTCGCGTCGGACCGCACGCCGAGCCGACCCGCGAACCACGACGACTCCCACGCGAAGCGCAAGGCCCGCCTGGCCCGCCTCGGGCACGCGACCGAGACGTTCGCGAAGACCCGCGGCGGTTTCGCCCAGGCAGACCTGACACGGCTCGCTCTGCGGTCGGTGGTGCTCGAAGCCGGACGCGACGCCGTCGTGTTCGCAGCGACGATCCTCGGCCACGACCAGCCCCGCGACGCAACCGCGACCGACCTGCTCGACGGCGCCGACACCGTCGCTGCGCTGACACGGGTCGCCGGGGCGGTCGCCCTGGGGCTGGCCGAGAACCGCATGTACTGGTCAGCGTCGAGCAGCCAGTGCCGTGACTACCTCGACGCATTGATCGCCACCGGCTGGACACCCGACGAGTGGACCGCCGCCACGCTCACGGACCGACCCGACCGCGACTGACACCACGGGGGTCCGGTCTGCCCGCCACCCGATCGGCGGGCAGACCGGACCCGCGTCTTGCCGGTCGGGAGTGATCTCGGGAGCAA
>JAUXQB010000166.1 GCA_030685215.1 Actinomycetota bacterium | reverse complement strand
GAACACGTACGTCGCCCCGTCGACCACCAGGATGTCGAACATCGGCCGCTCGCGGTCGAACGGCTCGCGCACCTCGATCGATGCCGAACGGCCACCACCACCCGGGACGGTCCACCACCACAGGTACTGCGGCTGCCCGCGCCGCTCCGCGCGCTGGACGCCGGCCGCCCACAGATCGCCGCCGTCGGTGGTGCCCGAGTCGATCTCGGTGAACGCTCCCAAGCGGTAGTCGGGCCGCAGCCCGTCGAGCATCGCCGCCCACTCGTCGGCGGTGGCCGGTCGGACGGACGGTCGCAGTGCGAGCAGGTGGGCCACCGGCACCTGTCCACTGAGCGTGAGCACCTGGTCTCCCTCGGTCCAGCTGACCATGCGCTCGCCGGTGTCGGGCCACGTGCCGCTGATCACCCCGTCGACGACCGACACGTCGTCGAGCAGGTACGGCGCCACGACTGCTTGGACGGCCGCGCTGGACGCGTCGCCGACTCGCAGGGTGACGAGCTCGTCGGCAGTGGTGAGGTAACGAGACTCGGAGTGCACGCGGCCGACGAGGAGGTGCTCGCTCCAGTCGCCGGCTGCCAGCGCGGGGCGGGCGAGGATCGCAGGAGTCTCGCCCACGGCCCGCACCTCGCCGTCGACCACTCGGAGGTTGCGCGCCAGCGTCGTCAGTTCCTCGTCGTCGATGCCGTGCGACCGGACCGTGAGCCACCAGCCGTCGTCGAGCGCCACCGCCACCGTGGCCGCCGCCGGGTCGTCGAGCGAGCTGACCACGTCGACGCCATTGACGACACGTCGCTGGGAGTCGAACGTGGCCGGCGGCGGATTCCTTCGAGCCGCCTGCACCGTGAGCCACGAGTAGTCGGCGGACAGCGTCCACAGGTTGAACACCGCCTGACTCGGCAGCGGGGTGGTGATGTCGGCCGAGTAGGGGGAGAGCAGCGGGTCGTCGAGCAGGAACCGATCGCCCTCGGGGACGACCGGTTGCAGGCCGTCGGTGTCGGCGGCCTGTTCGCTGCCGACCAGGGTGTACGACCGGCTGCCCTCGGGGAGGAAGGCAAGCGCGGAGATGTCCCACACCAAGGGCCGCAGCCGCCGTACGGAGGTCTCGCCCTCGAGCGACGTGAAGCGCACTGCTCCGGGGTCGGCGCGGTTCGACAGCACGACCACCACGATGCCCAGATCGGTGGTGACGTAGTTGAACTGCGGCAGGGTGGCGTGCGCGTCGAACGCGCAGTTGCTGGTCGACTCGTCGCCGTCGAGGATGACGCAGATGGCGGTCACTCGCCCGAAGTGCGCGGTGGCCTCCCAGGTGTGGCCGTCGGTACGACCCCTGCCCACCGACACCGCGTCGGCCGCGTCGACCGTGGCCGGCACGTCGGACTCGGCGAGCGGACGGACGGTGGCCGCGCGCTGCGCGATGAGCGTGGGGGAGAGCGAACCGGTGGTGACCTTCAGCAGCCCGCCGTCGACCCACGCGATCACCGTGCCCATCGTCGACGACCTCGACGACACGGCCGCGCGATCGCCGACCGTGGTGTCGGTGCCTCCGAGCAGGAATCGCACCGCTTCGGCGGCATCGGACGGTGCCGGGTTGGTCGCCACCGCGGTGGGCGTGTTCACCGCTCGGTAGCGCACGATCGACACCGTCGGCGGTGGTGGGGCCTGGCCGAAGCTGTCGAGCACTTGCTGCGCGGCGACGAAGCCGGTGACGCTGCTGCGTGGCCGCAGGCTGCCGAGTGCATAGCCAGTGCGGAGCGCGGCATGCCCGTCGTGGACGCCGACCACCGCGGCGAACGTGCGCAGGTCGGCGTCGGTGAAGCCGTGGGCGGTGACCGTGATCCGTTGCGTCGGCTCCGGCTGCCAGGTGAGCTGGCGTCGCTGCCCGCCGGCGTCGTCGATGTCGGCGGCCCGCGGGTCGACTGCCGTCATGCCGTCGTTCCCCACGTCGTCGTCCGCCACCGCGTGCACTCGGAACATCGCCCAGCGACCTCGGTCGTAGGTGGCGCCGTCGGCCGCGAACAGGTGGCCGAGGTCGGTCTGCGACGGGGACGCGACCGCTGGGTCGTCGGCTGCCAGCACCGACATCAGCGGCGCTGGGGGCTCGCTGAGCACCCAGGGCCCGGGCTGAGTGGGCGGGTCGTGTGTGACGGGGAAGGTGCGCCACGCGGGCGGCGTGTCCCAGGGGCGCAGCAGCACCAGCACGGCGGCCACCACGACCGCGGCCGCCACCGCCAGGTACGGCCACGGGGGCGGCCGCCGCGGTGGTCGCGGGGTGTCACGTTCACGCGGGCCCGACGGTCCGAAGACGCCCGGCTCCGTGTCGATCACGTCGATCAGCTCGATCACCTCGAGCGTCTCGGACGAGCCGGACGGCTGCGTGCGCATGCCGGCCAGTGTCCCACGTTCCCGAGGAGGGCGAAATGGCGTGCTCGTTAGCACTCTCACCTTCCGGTTGCTAACGGCCCCTCCTGGCGCGTAGCCTTGGCACTCGCGAGGGCTGAGTGCTAATCAGCTCTCCACCCGTTCCACACAACCAACGTTCACGTTTCGTGTACTGCCAATGGAGGCCTGCACCATGTCACTCAAGCCGCTTGACGATCGCATCGTCGTGTTGCCCAACGAGGCCGAGCAGACCACTGCGTCTGGTCTGGTGATCCCCGACACCGCCAAGGAGAAGCCCCAGCAGGGCTCCGTCGTTGCCGTCGGCCCCGGCCGCTGGAGCGACGACAAGGGCACCCACAGCCCGCTCGACGTCAAGGTCGGCGACACCGTGCTGTACAGCAAGTACGGCGGCACCGAAGTCACGGTCGACGGCAAGGATCTGCTCATCCTGACCAGCCGCGACGTACTCGCGATCGTCGAGAAGTGAGCCACTGACCCACATGGCAAAGCAGCTCAAGTTCCACGACGAGGCGCGCCGCGCACTCGAAGCCGGAGTGAACAAGTTGGCCGACACGGTCAAGGTCACGCTCGGGCCGAAGGGTCGCAACGTCGTCCTCGACAAGAAGTTCGGTGCACCCACCATCACCAACGACGGCGTCTCCATCGCGAAGGAAGTCGAACTCGACGATCCCTTCGAGAACATGGGTGCGCAGCTGGTGAAGGAAGTCGCCACCAAGACCAACGACATCGCCGGTGACGGCACGACGACTGCGACGGTTCTGGCGCAGGCAATGGTGCAGCACGGCATGCGCAACGTCGCGGCCGGCGCCAACCCGATGGCGCTCAAGCGCGGCATCGAGAAGGCCGTCGACGCCGTCTCGCAGCAGCTGCTGAAGACCGCCAAGGAGGTCGAGACCAAGGACCAGATCGCCGCCACGGCGTCGATCTCCGCGGCCGACTCCTCCATCGGCGATCTCATCGCCGAGGCGATGGACAAGGTCGGCAAGGAAGGCGTCATCACGGTCGAGGAGAGCCAGACCTTCGGTCTGGAGCTCGAGCTCACCGAGGGCATGCGGTTCGACAAGGGCTACATCTCGCCCTACTTCGTCACCGACGCCGAGCGCATGGAGGCCGAGCTGGAGGACTGCTACGTCCTCCTGGTCTCCTCCAAGATCTCCACGGTGAAGGACCTGCTCCCGCTGCTGGAGAAGGTCATGCAGGGCGGCAAGCCCCTCGTGATCATCGCCGAGGACGTCGAGGGCGAGGCCCTGGCCACGCTCGTCGTCAACAAGATCCGCGGCACGTTCAAGTCGGCGGCGGTCAAGGCCCCCGGCTTCGGCGAGCGCCGCAAGGCCATGCTCCAGGACATCGCGATCCTCACCGGTGGCGAGGTCATCTCGGAGGAAGTCGGTCTCAAGCTCGAGAACATCGGGCTGGAGCTGCTTGGCCGGGCC
>JAUXQB010000138.1 GCA_030685215.1 Actinomycetota bacterium | reverse complement strand
CAGCGTGCGGTAGTTGATCGTCTCGGGCTTCTTCACTTCACCGTGTGACCACAGTCGGATCTGGTCGGCCGTGGCCAGACCGATCTTCAGTTGGTCGAACATGTTCACATCGAGCATCGCGGGCCTCTTCTTCGTCGCTTCGTCAGTCAGTCAGTCAGTCAGTTGTCGTCTGGTGGGAGGTCAGTAGCCGCTGGTGCGGGCGGCACGCCGTGCCTCACGCTCACGGTCGTCCTCGTCGGTGCCGCGCTCGTTGCGGCTGATGTCGATGCCCAGCTCCTCGGCGGTGCGGAACACGTCCTCGTCCATCTCACGCATCTCGATCTCGCTGCCATCGCTGGCAAGGACCTCGACGTTGAGGCAGAGCGCCTGCATCTCCTTCATGAGCACCTTGAAGCTCTCCGGGATGCCCGGCTCGGGGATGTTCTCGCCCTTGACGATGGCTTCGTACACCTTCACGCGACCGAGCACGTCGTCGGACTTGATGGTGAGCAGCTCCTGCAAGCAGTACGCCGCGCCGTAGGCCTCGAGGGCCCACACTTCCATCTCACCGAAGCGCTGGCCACCGAACTGCGCCTTACCACCGAGCGGCTGCTGGGTGATCATGCTGTACGGGCCGGTGGAGCGAGCGTGGATCTTGTCGTCGACCATGTGGGCCAGCTTGATGATGTACATGTAGCCGACGGTGACCGGGTTGTCGTACACGAGACCGGTGCGGCCGTTGTACAACGGGGTCTTGCCGTCGTTCTGGATGAGGCGATCGCCGTCGACCGACTCGGGGTTGAGGTTGGCGAAGATCTGCTGGATGGTGGGGTGCTTGCCGGCAGCTTCCTCTTCGTCCCAGTGAGCGCCGTCGAACACCGGGGTGGCGATGAACGTGCTCGGCTTGGTGACCGCACGAGTCTTGTACTCGGTGCCACGGATGGGCTCGTCGCCGACCTGCTTGTTGTTCTTCGGGTCGTGCCAGCCCCAGCGAGCGGCGTAGCCGAGGTGCGCTTCGAGCACCTGACCGACGTTCATGCGGCTGGGCACGCCGAGCGGGTTGAGGATGATGTCGACCGCGGTGCCGTCGGCCATGTAGGGCATGTCCTCGATCGGGAGGATCTTGGAGATGACACCCTTGTTGCCGTGGCGGCCGGCGAGCTTGTCGCCGACGCTGATCTTGCGCTTCTGCGCCACGTAGACACGCACCAGCTGGTTGACGCCGGGCGGCAGTTCGTGGCCCTCTTCGCGAGAGAACACCTTCACGTCGATGACCTTGCCGCTCTCGCCGTGGGGCACCTTCAGGCTGGTGTCGCGCACTTCGCGGGCCTTCTCGCCGAAGATGGCGCGCAGCAGGCGCTCTTCGGGGGTGAGCTCGGTCTCGCCCTTGGGGGTGACCTTGCCGACCAGCACGTCGCCGGGGCCGACCTCGGCGCCGACGCGGATGATGCCACGGTCGTCGAGGTCGCGCAGGATGTCGTCGCTCAGGTTCGGGATGTCGCGGCTGATCTCCTCCGGCCCGAGCTTCGTGTCGCGCGCATCGACCTCGTGCTCGTGGATGTGGATGGACGTGAGCACGTCGTCCTTCACCAGTCGCTCGCTGAGGATGATGGCGTCCTCGAAGTTGTAGCCCTCCCACGGCATCAGTGCCACGAGCAGGTTCTTGCCCAGGGCCAGCTCGCCGTGATCGGTGCTGGGACCGTCGGCGAGGATGGTGCCCTTGACGACCTTCTCGCCCTCCACCACGCGGACGCGGTGGTTGATGCAGGTGTCCTGGTTGCTGCGACGGATCTTGCTGAGCGGGTAGACCCGCTTGCCGCCGTCCTTGTAGTTGTCGGTGATGCTGGCGCCACTGACCTCGACCACTTCACCGTCGCCGGTGGACTGGATGAGGTCGGCCGCGTCGCGGGCCGCACGGTCTTCGATGCCGGTACCGATGTACGGCGCCTCGGCGCGCACCAGCGGCACGGCCTGACGCTGCATGTTGGCGCCCATGAGGGCACGGTTGGCGTCGTCGTGCTCGAGGAACGGGATGAGTGCCGTGGCGACCGAGACGATCTGCTTCGGGCTGACGTCCATCAGCTGCACTTCTTCCGGCGGCACCGACGCGATGTCGGTGGTGGCGCCGAAGAAGCTCTCCGCTTCCAGCATCTTGCGCAGGTCTTCCAAGCTGGCGGCCTGCGGGCTGCGACGCACCAACACGCGCGGGCCCTTGAGGGTGCCGTCGGCGTTGATGGGGGTGTTGGCCTGGGCGACGACGTAGTTCTCTTCTTCGTCGGCGGCCATGTACTTCACCTCGCCGGTGACCTTGCCGTTCTTCACCACGCGGTAGGGCGTCTCGATGAAGCCGTACGGGTTCACGCGGGCGAACGTGCTGAGCGCACCGATCAGGCCGATGTTCGGGCCTTCCGGGGTCTCGATGGGGCACATGCGGCCGTAGTGGCTGAAGTGCACGTCGCGCACTTCGAAGCCGGCGCGCTCACGGCTGAGGCCGCCCGGCCCGAGGGCCGACAGGCGACGACGGTGCGTGAGACCCGACAGCGGGTTCACCTGGTCCATGAACTGCGACAGCTGGGAGGTTCCGAAGAACTCCTTGATGGCGGCCACGACCGGGCGGATGTTGACCAGGGTGGTGGGCGTGATGGCCTCGACGTCCTGGGTGGTCATGCGCTCGCGCACCACGCGCTCCATGCGGCTGAGGCCGATGCGCACCTGGTTCTGGATGAGCTCGCCCACGCTGCGGATGCGGCGGTTGGCGAAGTGGTCCTGGTCGTCGAGTCGGTAGCCCGGCTCCTGCTTCACGAGGTGCAGCATGTAGCTGATGACCGCGAGCACCTCGTTGGGGCGCAGCACGTGGTCGTCGTCGGGATCGCTGAAGATGCCCTTGCGGTTCGGGTCTTCCTGGTCGGTGCTGAAGAACGAACCGAGCTCGATGGTGCCCTTGCCGAACAGCTGATCGAGCTTGGCGACCTCGGTACCCAGCTTGCGGTCCAGCTTGTAGCGGCCGACGCGCGACAGGTCGTAGCGCCGGTTCTCGAAGAACGCGTTGCGGAAGTAGGCCTTCGCCGACTCGACCGTGGGCGGCTCGCCCGGGCGGGCACGCTTGTAGATCTCGACGAGTGCCTCGTTCTGGGTGGGAGCGACGTGGCGCTCCTTCTCCCACTGGCCCTCGAGGAAGTCGAAGTGAGCGACGAAGCGCTCGATGAAGCCGGGGGCGTGCTCCTCGTCGTAGCCGAGCGCACGCAGCAACGTGAAGACGCCCATGCGGCGCTTGCGGGCGACGCGGGTGCCGGCGGTGACGTCCTTGCCCGGCTTCTGCTCGACGTCGAACTCCAGCCACTCGCCGCGGTAGGGGTGAATGGTGCCCTTGACGAGCTGGTGCTTGCTGAGGTTGCGGAGGCGGAAACGCTCGCCGGGCTCGAAGATCACGCCGGGGCTGCGCACGAGCTGCGACACGACGACGCGCTCGGTGCCGTTGATGATGAAGGTGCCCTTCTCGGTCATCATGGGGAAGTCGCCCA
>JAUXQB010000129.1 GCA_030685215.1 Actinomycetota bacterium | reverse complement strand
CGGGCGATCAGTCGGACCGGCCGGTACAAGGTGTATCCGGTGGCCGGCACCGCGATCATGACGTTCGGGCTGTTTTTGCTGTCACGGTTCGATGCCGACACGTCGCGGGCGGTCCAGTCCTTGTACATGGCCGTGGTCGGGCTGGGGATCGGTCTGGTGATGCAGGTGCTGGTCCTGGCCACGCAGAACGCCGTCGAGGCAAAGGATCTCGGTGTGGCCACCTCGGCCAGTTCGTTCTTCCGGTCGATGGGCGGCGCGTTCGGCGTGGCGATCTTCGGGTCGATCTTCAACAACCGTCTCGACCACTACCTCGCCGACGCCGGATCGCAGCTGTCCGGGGTGGACCCGGCCGTGCTCCAGTCCGGCCCGGACGCGCTCCGAGCGCTGCCCGGCGACACGCAGGCGGTCGTCGTCGACGCGTTCTCGCGAGCCCTGCACGTCACGTTCCTCGCGGTGATCCCAGTCGCCGCGATCGGGTTCGTCGTCGTGTTGTTCCTCAAGGAACTCCCGCTCCGCGAGAGCGCCCACATCGGCATGGAAGCCATCGGCGATGACCTCGGTATCGCATCCGACCCGATCGGTGATCCTGCGCCGGTACCGGAACCGGCGGACACCGACACGAGCGGTGGTCCCGCCGACCGAACGATTGGCCGGTGAGTCGCGATGCCCGATGGTGCGATCGTGGTCGGCTTCGACGGGACTCTCGGTTCCAACGCGGCTCTGTTCGCTGCGATCAACCTCGCTCATGCCACCCACCGACCGGTCGCGGTGGTGCACGTTGAGCACACCCAGCCGATCGCCGCGGCCGGCACCGCGATGGGACCGGGGGCAGGCGCGATGATCGAGGCCGAAGACGCACTGGCGGAGGTCTGTCGGCGCAACTGTGCCGACATCCTCGACGCCGCAGATGTCCGCTGGACGTTCGAAGTCCGACACGGCAACCCCGCCGACGAGCTCGCCCACGCAGCAGCCGAACACACCGCGACCTACCTTGTCGTTGGACGCCACGGCCACCACGGGCTCGCACGGCTCCTCGCCGGTTCCGTCAGCCAACGGCTGCTCCAGCATGCCCGGCACCCGCTACTGATCATCCCCCCACCAGCATGACCGCTGCGGAACTGACCCTGATCGACAACCAAGTCGTCATCGCTTGCACCGTGGTCGAAGCAATGCAGCTGCTCGACGGACCAGACCAGATCGCCAGCTGGTTTCGCGCGGCCCGCGGTGAAACCTCGACGAGGATCACATCAAGTCGCGGTGACTGTGTGCTCGAACGCACCTCAGAATGGTGGCACCCGGCCGATCAGGTACTCACCGTCGACGGAAGAATCGGCGACATACACGTGCACGCCCACCTCACGCTGATGGCCGTCGTGCATTCCATCTCCAATGGGCACGTGCAACACGGCACCGAGATCTGGGTCCACGCCGAACTCGGACGCGGCAGCCAAGCCCGTCGTGTCGCCAGGATCATCACCACGGCGTTCGCGCATGGGCTCGAACACCTTCGACTGGAACTCGATCGGTCTCCGAACGTCGGATGAACGAACCGCACCGGACTGCTGACTGGCGCGTCGTGTTAGTCGTTCTGTTCGGGTGTGCCGGCATCCTGGCGTCGTTTGTCTTGGATACCGGTCCAGGTGGTGTAGGCGGCGGCGAGGACGGCGAAACCGGCGGCGAGGAGCATCGCCGGTTGCATCGCGTCGACGTAGGCGTTGCGGGCGGCAGCGACGAGTGCCGGGCTGTCGGGTCCGAGTTGGGCGGCGGAGCTGAGGGCGCCGCCGATGCCTTCTTTGATCCGGTCTGCGACATCGGTGGGGAAGGTGTTGGCGGTGTCGGTGATGTTGGCCCGGTAACGGGAGTTGAGGATCGATCCGATCAGGGCAAGCCCGACCGCTGCGCCGATCTCGCGGACGGTGTCGTTGAGCGCTGAGGCGACACCTTGTTTGTCTTCGGTGAGTGATGAGGTGATCGCTGTGGTGGAGGGGCTCATCGACAACCCGACCCCGGCACCGATCACGAGCAGACCCGGAAGGACGGAGAGGTATCCGCTGCCGGGGTCGGCGAGCAGTGCCAGGAGTACCAGCCCGACGGCGAGGGTGGTCATTCCGGAGGCGACGGTGCGCCGGTAGCCGACACGGTGGGCGATGGTCGGCGCGATCGTTGAGAGAGGCATCATCATCACCGCCATCGGTAGCAGCCCCGACGCGGCGCGCAGCGCCGTGTAACCGAGGATCGCTTGGAGGAACTGCACCAGGACGAGGAACAGGGCGAACATCAACGCGAAGACGACGAACAGGTTGACCGACCCGGTGGTCAGGCCCCGGTTGCGGAACAAGCGGACATCGAGCAGCGGGTGGTCGCGCGCCAATTCGGCGCGAACGAACGCGACCGAGGCGGCGAGACCGATGACGAACGCGATGATGGTGAGAGGGCTGGTCCAGCCTCGTTCCGGGCCTTCCTGGATCGCGAGCACGAGCCCGCCGACAGCGAGGACCGACAGGATCGCGCCGGGGATG
>JAUXQB010000102.1 GCA_030685215.1 Actinomycetota bacterium | reverse complement strand
GACCAGTGACGACGAGCAGGCGGTGTCGATGGCCATGCACGGTCCCTGCAACCCGAGGGTGTACGCCACCCGTCCGGGCGCCGCATTGAGCGCACCGCCCGTGGCGGAGTAGACGTCGAGGCTCTCCGGGCCACCGAGCTTCGCGAGCTGCACGTAGTCGTTGCCGGTGATGCCGATGAACACGCCCGTGGCACTGCCGCCGAGCGAGTCGGGGGCGACGCCGGCACGTTCCAGAGCCTCCCAGCTGACCTCGAGGACCAGGCGCTGCTGCGGGTCCATCGTGGCCGCCTCACGCGGCGAGATGCCGAAGAACTGCGGGTCGAACTGGTCGATGTCGTCGAGGAAGCCGCCGTACCAGGTGGTGCCGTCGTCGAGCATCCCCAGGTCGACGCCGCCGGCCTCGGCCATCGCTCGCCGCTCGGCCGGATACTCGCTGACCGCATCGCGCCGCTCGCAGAGCAGGTCCCAGTAGGCCTCTGGCGAGGTGGCCCCGCCGGGGAACCGGCAGCTCATCCCGATGATGGCGATCGGCTCGCGGCCCGCCCCTTCAGCGCGGTCGAGCCGGGCCTGCAGGTCGTCGATGGCCTGCAGTGCCGATTGCAGCAGCGCGCGACGGTCGTCGGTGGGCGGCGCGGCGGTCATGTCGGGTTCCTCGGGTTCACTGCAACTTGGCCAATCGGCTCGCCAGCATCGCTGCCAGCTCGTCCTCGGACGCATCGTCGTGACTGGTCTCGTCGCGATTCGTCTCGCCACTCGTCTCGTCGCGATTCGTCTCGGCCGTTCGGGCCGGGCTCGCTGGAGCAACGGCGGCCGACGACTCGGGCAGCACTTCGGTGACCACGTACCCGGCGAGCGCGAGGATGTTGGGGTAGTTGAAGGTGAGCGTCGAGGGCAGGTTGCTGCCCACCGCTCTCTCGATGCGGCTCTTCAGCTCCACCGACATCAGCGAGTCCATGCCCATCTCGAACAAGCCCTGCTCCACGTCGACCGCCAGCGGCTCGGCGATGCCGAGCGCGCGTGCCACCTCCTCGCGGAGGAAGTCGACCACCAGTTCCTTCCTCGCCCCGCCTTCCAGGTCCGCGAGGCGCATGGCCAGCTCCGGTGGCGCGGCCTGCGCCGGCCGGCCGACGCGCCCGGACGCTCTCGGCGGCGCCACCATCGCGAGCAACGGTCGCGGTCGGCGTGCTTCGTACACCGGCTTGAGCACCGACCAGTCGACGGCGGCCACCACGACGTGCGTGAGGTCGGGCTGCGCGAGCAGGTTGCCCAGCACCGACAGCGCGTCGGCGGTCGGCATCGGGTGCATGCCCGCATGTGCGACCTCGGCGCGGTCGTCGGCCGACGCGACGCGCATTTCGTCCCAGGTGCCCCAGTCGACGGTGAGCGCGGGCAACCCGAGCGAGCGTCGGTGGTGGGCCATCGCGTCGAGGAACTGGTTGGCCGCCGCGTAGTGCCCCAGCTCGCGGGAGCCCCACACCGCGCTCGTCGACGAGAACATCACGAAGAAGTCGAGCGAGTGGTGGCGGGTGAGCTCGTGCAGCACGACGGTGCCGGCGACCTTCGGGCGGAACATCGTGGCCACGTCGTCGGCGGTCATCGCCGTGGTGGACGCGTTGCCGAGCGCGGCCGCCGCGTGGATCACGCCCGCCAGCGGTGGCAGGTCGCCCCCGAACCGCGTGAACAGCGCCGTCATCGCGTCGGCATCGGCGACATCGACGGCGACCACCTCGACGGTGGCACCATGCGCCTCGGCGGTGAGAATCGCGTCGACCTGCTGCGCGAGTCTCGAACCCGGTTGCGCAGCATCCCATTCGCTGCGTGGGGGGAGGCCGTTGCGCCCGGTGAGCACGATCGTGCCCGCGCCGCCCGCCGCGAGCCACTGCGCCTACTGCAGCCCGAGCCCACCGAGACCACCCGTGACCAGGTACGCACCGTCGGCGCGGAGCGCGAGCGTGACTGCGGCGGCGGGCTGGCGGCGCACCAGACGGGGTACCAGGCGGGCACCCTCGCGCACGGCGAACTGATCCTCGGCGCCTGCGGTACGGATGAGGTCGAGCAGCGCAGCCGCGTCGGCCGCGGCGGGTGCGAGATCGAGGTCGACCAGGCCACCCCAGTGCTCCGGGTGCTCGACCGCGATGACCCGCCCGAGACCCCACAGTGGCGCCTGGCTCGGGTCGACCTGCTCGTCGCTGGTGGCCTGTGCGCCACGAGTGACCACCCACAGGTCGCCGTCGCGGTCGGCGCCGATGACCGCCTGCGCCACCATCAGCATCGCAGCGGTGCCGCGGTCGATCGCGCCGTCGTCAGTTTGTACGCCGAGATGGACGATGCGACGGCGCCCGGCCGCGGGGACCGCGAGGGCGCGCTGCAGCGCGTCAGCATCGGTGTGCTGCAGCAACACGTGGTCGATCGACGCAGCCGTGAGCTCGGCAGCCAGCGTGGCTCCGAACTCGCCCGGGTCGCCGACGAGGATCCAGTGTTCGTTCGCGTCGGTCTCGACGGCCGGCTCCGCGACCGGTGCCGGATGCCACGCGATGTCGTAGGTCCAGTCGTCGGCGAGCCGGCGAGTC
>JAUXQB010000095.1 GCA_030685215.1 Actinomycetota bacterium | reverse complement strand
AACTCGGTGTACGAGATGCCGTGCTCGCTGTCGAGACGCGACCTGACCGAGTCCTTGGCCATCATCTGATTGACGGTGAAGTGCTTGCCCACGTCGCGCAGGAACTCGAGCATGGTGAGCGGCGTGGTCCAGTCGGCGTTGTTGACGAGCGTCGCCTGGAAGGGTCCCGGCTCGAAGTCGAGCAGCCGGCTGAGCTGTTGCTGGATGCAGTCGACGTTGTGACGCAGCGTCGCGTCGTCGAGCAGGTTGCGCTCCTCGCTGCGCCCACCCGGATCGCCGATCATGCCGGTGGCGCCACCGGCGAGCGGGAACGGGCGATGGCCGGCGAGCTGGAAGCGGCGCATGAACAACTGGCCGACCAGGTGGCCGACGTGCAACGAGTCGGCGGTGGGATCGAAACCGATGTACAACCCGATGGGGCCCTGCGCGAGGCGTGCCTGCAACGCGGGCAGGTCGGTGGTGTCGTGGACGAGGCCACGCGCCTGGAGGTCGGCGATCAGATCCATCGGGCCAAGGATAGGGTCGCGCCGTGGCTGACCTCGATGAATTGTCCGAGCGCTTCCGCAACTTCGCTCACACCACCACCCGGCGCGCACCGTTGTACTCGCAGCTGTCGGCCGGCATCGCCGACGACCCGGAGGTGATCGCGCTGCTGGCTGCGGCACCCACTGGACAACAGGCACCGGTGCTCCTGTTCGCCGCGGTGCACGCCCTGCTCCTGGCCGACACCGTCGGCGATGGTGTCCGAGACGACGCCGCCGCTGCGCTGGCCGCGTTCTATCCGAACCTCGCCGAGCAGCCCGCCGAGGGCGATGCGTACCCGCACTTCCGTCGCTACGCACTCGGCCGGGCCGACGAGGTGAAGGCGATCGTCGCCACCACCAGCACGCAGACCAACGAGGTGGGGCGCTGCGCACAGTTCGTGCCCGCGTTGTCGTTGCTCGAGGCCGAGATGGGACCGATGGCGATGATCGATGTCGGCACGAGCGCAGGACTCAACCTGCTGCTCCCCCACTACTCGTACGAGTACACCCCCGGCGGCACGGTCGGCGAGCCGTCCACGGTGCACCTCGAGTGCCAGAACCGGGGCGGCGTGCCCGTGCCGGCTACGATGCCGGCGGTC
The DNA here is from genome assembly GCA_030685215.1 of Actinomycetota bacterium. GTDB lineage: Bacteria > Actinomycetota > Acidimicrobiia > Acidimicrobiales > Ilumatobacteraceae > UBA668. The sequence continues at coordinate 3,711 of JAUXQB010000095.1, read as the reverse complement.
GTCGCCGGCGTCGGGATCGACCGTTCACCGATCGACGTGTTCGACGACGCTGCGGTGCGGTGGCTGGAGGCATGCGTGTGGCCCGACCAGGCCGACCGGTTCCAGCGACTCGTCGCCGCGGTCGGGCTTGCCCGAGAGCACCCGGCCGACGTGCGCCGTGGAGACGCGACCCACGACCTGCCCAGCGTCGTCCGCGAGATGGCCGGGCACGGGCATCCGGTGGTCGTCAACAGCTGGGTGCTCAGCTACTTCAGCGCGAGCGAGCGCCTCGACTACGTCGCCATGCTCGATGCGCTGGGCAGTGAGCTCGATCTGTCGTGGCTGATCGCCGAGAGCCCGTCACAGACACCGGAGCTGCCAGTGCCCACCACCGCGCCGGAGCCGGAGCACGTGACGGTGCTGACACTGGTGCGGTGGCGCCACGGCACTCGGTCGGTGCAGCGGCTGGCGACCACCCACCCGCACGGGTTCTGGTTGCAGTGGGAGCACGACATCACGGCAGGCGCCAGCGACGGGGCCAGTCCGCCGCCTTGCTGATGCCCACCCTCGGGCCGATCCGCGGTGCAACGGGTGGGGGCGTGCCGTCGTCGAACAGTTCCGCCACGGCGCCGTCGAGCGTGCGGTCGATGCCGAGCACCTTGGTCAACCGTCCAGGGCCACGCGTGAGTGCCGGCGCGACACCCGGTACCTCCACCGCTCGCACGAGCACCGCCTGGCCATCGCCGTCGGGGCCGGTGACCAGGTTGAGGCAGTGGTGCATGCCGTAGATGAGGTACACGTACCAGTGGCCCGCGGGACCGAACATCGTCGCGTTGCGCGCCGTGCGCCCGTTGAACGAGTGACTGGCCGGGTCGTCGGCCGTGTACGCCTCCACCTCGCTGACGCGCGCGACGACGCCGTGCACGACGATCAGCTTGTCGAGGAGGTCGGGCGCGACCGCGACGGCGTCGCGCTCAGCGAAGGTCGGCGGTAACCGCTGCACGGAGCTGCGCCACCTTGTGACGGAAGCGTTCGAGCTGCACCGCCACCGCGGCCGGACCGGCCCCTCCGGCGGTGGTGCGACGCTGCACGGCGACGCCCGGCGCCACCAGCGCGGCGGCATCGGGCCCGAGTGCCGGATCCGCGCTGACGAGCGCGGCCAGCGAACCCTCGCCCGCGAGGTGTCGGCGCACCAGTGCCCCGACCACCGCGTGTGCATCGCGGAACGGTGTGCCGCGCTGCACCAGCCACTCGGCGAGATCGGTGGCGGAGCCGGTCTCGGAGTCGGCGGCGGCCTGCATGCGGTTCGGCACCCAGCTGACGGTGGCGATCATGCCGCGCATCGCGCCGAGCGCGAGCGAGATCTGGTCGACTGCGTCGAACAACGGCTCCTTGTCCTCCTGGTAGTCGCGGTTGTAGCTGAGCGGAAGGCCCTTCATCGTCGCGAGGAACCCGGTGAGGTCGCCGATCAGGCGACCGGCCTTGCCACGCGCGAGCTCGGCGATGTCGGGGTTCTTCTTCTGCGGCAGCATCGAGGAACCGGTGGCGTAGCCGTCGTCGAGCTTCGCGAACCCGAACTCCTCGCTGGTCCAGAGCACGAACTCCTCACCGATGCGCGACAGGTTGATGCCGACGACCGCGAGTGCAAAGAGTGCTTCGGCGACGTGGTCGCGCGAACCCACAGCGTCGAGCGAGTTCTCGAACCGTGCCGCGAAGCCGAGCCGGTCTGCGGTGTAGTCGGGGTCGAGTGGCAGCGACGAGCCGGCGAGCGCCCCAGCACCGAGCGGCGACACGTCGACGCGGTCGAGCGCGTCGAGGATGCGTTCGACGTCGCGCGCCAGTGCCCACCCGTGGGCGAGGAGGTGATGCGCGAGGAGCACCGGCTGCGCGCGTTGCAGGTGCGTGTAGCCGGGCAGGTAGACCGGCCCTGCCTCAACTGCGCGCTGCAGCAGCACGTCCTGCAGATCGACGATGCGGACCGCCACCGCGACCAGTTCGCGCTTCATCCACAGGCGCACGTCGGTGGCCGACTGATCGTTGCGACTGCGGCCGGTGTGCAACTTGGCGCCGGCAGGGCCGGCGAGCTCGGTGACCCTGCGCTCGATGGCGGTGTGGATGTCCTCGTCGCCGGCCAGGAACTGGAACGCGCCGCGCGACATCTCGTCGTGCACGGTCTGCAGCGCGGCCAGCACCGAGTCGCGCTCCACCTCGCTGATGATCTGCGAGTGCGCGAGACCGTGCACGTGTGCGACCGAGCCGGCGATGTCGTCGGGCCACAGCCGCCGGTCGAACGACAGGCTCTCCGTGTAGGCCATCAGTTCGGCCGCGGGGCCGCCCTCGAAACGTCCGTGCCACAGGGCTCGGCCCTGATCCGCGCCCTGCTCGCCGTCGCCGGCGCTCACGACAGGCCCGCCAGATCGCGCAGGTGGGCGGCCAGTGCGACGCCGCCCATCTCTTCCTCGGCCACGCACAACAGCGTGTCGTCGCCCGCAACCGTGCCCAGCAGGCCGGCCATGCCACTGCGATCGAGTGCGGACGCCACCACGTGGGCGCACCCCGGTGGCGTGCGCAGGATGACGAGGTGGCCGGACCGCTTCACCTCCGCGACCCACTCGCCCATCACCCGTCGCAACTGGTCCTCGGGGGCGATGCGCGCCGGTTCGTACTCGGGAATCGCGTACACGGTCTCGCCGCCGGGCACGCGCACCTTCACTGCCCCGAGGTCCTCCAGGTCGCGGGAGACCGTGGCCTGCGTGGCCGCGATGCCGTCGGCAGCGAGCAGGTCGACCAGTTGCGGCTGGTTGGTGACGGCGTGCTTCTGGATGAGCCGGGAGATGGTCTGCTGGCGTTGCACCTTCGACGACATGTCAGCGAGCTCCCATCAGGAACGCGAGCGCACCGCGGGCCGCGTGCATGCGGTTGTGCGCCTGCGCGATCACGTGGCTCTGCGCGCCGTCGATGACGTCGGCGGCAACCTCGTAGCCGCGGTAGGCAGGCAGGCAGTGGTAGAAGCCGGCGCCCGGCGCCGCGGCCTGCATCATCGCCTGGTCGACCGTGAAGCCCTCGAACGCCTGCGCCCGAGCCTGCTTCTCGTGCTCCTGTCCCATCGAGGTCCAGGTGTCGGTGTGCACCGCGAGCGCACCCGCCACTGCGTCGACCGGTCGATGCACCTGCGCGACCGAGCCGGTGCCGAGGCCGTCGAGCCGTTCCAGCTCTGCGTCGTCGGCGTGGAAGCCCACCGGGCACCCGAGCACCACATCGGCGCCGAGCATCACGCACGCCTCGGCCAGCGACCGCGAGACGTTGTTGTAGTCGCCCACGTACGCGATGGTGGTGCCTGCGAGCGGACCGTGCACCTGCTGCATGGTGAGCACATCGGCCAGTGCCTGCAGCGGGTGCGAGTGGTCGCTGAGCATGTTGACCACCGGCACCGGACTGACCGCGGCCATTCGCCGCACGATGTCGTGCTGGAACACACGGGCTGCGAGCAGCGCGTGGTAGCCGGCCATCACGCGGGTGACGTCTTCCACCGGCTCGCGGACGTCGAAGCCGACCTCCTCGCCGCGGGTGTACACCGGGTGCCCACCGAGTTGGAAGACCGCCATCTCCATCGACTGGCGCGTGCGGTTCGACGGCTTCTCGAAGATGAGCGCCGCGCCCTTCCCCGCGAGCACCGCGGGCGGGTCGGGCCGCTGCGCCAGATCGAGCACGAGCGCGAGCTCGGCGGTGTCG
>JAUXQB010000091.1 GCA_030685215.1 Actinomycetota bacterium | reverse complement strand
GGGAAGGGCACGTGGTTGCCGCTGGCGCACGGCGTCGGGCCGCTCACTGTCGCCAACGGGTGGGTGGATCAGGCCGACGTGCTGTTGCGCACACGTCAGGCTCCCGATGCGGTGGGCGCCACCCGCTGCCACCGCCCGGAGTGGGTGGCCGTGAACGAGAAGACCCGCGACGTGTACGTCACCTTCACCAACGGCACCGGCAACTCGGCGCCGGTGAACAGCAACCGCGATCCGAACCCCTACGGGCACATCGTGCGGTTGCGGGAGCACAAGAGCGACAACACTGCGCTCACGTTCAGCTGGGACATCTACGTGACCGCCGGCGACCCGTTCTACGACGCCACCGTCCCTGCCGGTCAGGCGCCGTTCGGATCCCCCGACGGGCTGTGGGTGGACGACGACGGGCGGGTGTGGATCCAGACCGACATCTCCAACAGCAGCCAGAACCTCGCCAGCCGCGGCTACGACCGGATCGGCAACAACCAGATGCTGGTCGGTGACCCGTCGACGGGCGACATCCGCCGCTTCCTCACCGGACCGCGCGGCTGCGAGATCACGGGCGTGACGGTGACACCGGACCAGCGCACGATGTTCGTGAACGTGCAGCACCCCGGCGAGTCGACCAACTACTGGAACAACCTCAACGGCGGGGCGCCGACCACCGGCAACCCGACCACGGTGAGCTCGTGGCCGCACCACGACGGCAGCCGGCCGCGATCGGCGACCGTGGTGATCCGCAAGGTCGACGGCGGCAAGATCGGCACCTGACCGGACACGGTCGGTTCACAGTTCGTGCTCGGCGAGTTCGCGGAACTCGTCGGGCACGGACGCCATCGGGCTCAACGCCACGGCCGCATAGCCCACCGCGGCACGACCGAACCGACGGCGCACCTCGTCCATCGAGTGATCGATGGCCCAGCGCGCCGCGCCGGTGGGGGAGCCGGGGCGGGTGGCTTCGTCGGGCAGCACCGGCAGCTCCATCTGCAGCACCGGCTGGTCGACCAGGTTCGACACCGAGATGGCCAGCAGCGTGATCTCGTGTTCGTCGGGATGATCGACGAGTGCCTGACGAACCAGCGATTCGGCGGTCTCGGTGAGCGTGAGCGTGGTGGAGAGCGGGGCGTCGGAGGTGCGCGACCGCGTGATGGCCTTCATGCCCACGAACCGCACGCGCACGGTGACCGTGCGGCCGGCGCGCTGCTTGGCGCGCAGGCGGCTCGCCACGCGATCGGCCAGGTGACCGAGCACCGACCGCAGCAGCTCGTCGGTGGGGAAGCGGCGACCGAGCGCCGACTGAGCCCCCACCGAGCCGGCACGTCCGTTGGGTTGCACCTTGCGGTGGTCGCGGTTCGCGGCGAGCGCACCGACCTTGCTGCCCAGCGCGCGACCGAGGAACTGCTCGAGCGAGTCGGTGGGCGATGCCGCCAGCTCACCGATGGTGCGGATGCCGCGCTCGGCCAGTCGCTGCTGGGTGACCGGCCCGATGCCCCACACCAGGCTCACCGGAAGTGGCTGCAGGAACTCGAGCTCGTGCGCAGGGTCGACGACGACCAACCCGTCGGGCTTGGCGACCTGTGACGCGATCTTGGCGAGGTGCTTGGTGGCCGCCGCGCCGACCGAGATGGGGAGGCCGATCTCGTCGCGCACACGCTGGCGGATGCGCTGTGCGATGACACCAGGAGGCCCGAACAGGTGTGTGCTGCCCGCGACGTCGAGGAACGCCTCGTCGATGGAGATGCGCTGCACGTGTGGCGTGAAGTCGCCCAGGACGGCCATCACCCGGTCGGCCAGCTGCTGGTACTGCGAGAAGTGGCCGCCCACGAACTGCAGGTGCGGGCACAGCTCGCGTGCCCGCCTGCCTGACATGCCGCCCTGCACGCCGTAGGCCTTGGCCTCGTAGGAGGCGGCCAACACCACACCACCGCCGACCGCGATGGCCTTGCCGCGCAGCGACGGATCGAGCAGCTGCTCGACCGATGCGTAGAACGCATCGAGGTCGGCGTGCAGGATGTTCGGGCCGTTCACTCCTCCCACGGTAGTCGAACAAGTGTTCGACCGCCAGCGGTGAAACCGGCTGGTGCTACAGGTCGCCGGTGGGATCGGCCACGGGGTCGAACGGCATGTCGAACCACTGGCCGGGCCGGAGCGGGTCGCGGCGGCGACTGGGGTGCTGCGTGCTGCTCAGCCATGCGACGAAGCTGTCGAGCGGCACCGGGCGACAGATGCCGAAGCCCTGCGCCACGTCGCACGCGAACCCGCGCAACCTGCTGAGCACTTCGTCGGTCTCGACGCCTTCTGCCACCACCTGCATGCCGAGGTTGTGGCCGAGGTCGATGATGGAGCGCACGATCACTTCGTCCTGCTCGTCGAACAGCACGTTGGCCACGAAGCTGCGGTCGATCTTCAGCTCGCTCACCGGCAGGTGGCGCAGGTAGCTCAGCGACGAGTAGCCGGTGCCGAAGTCGTCGACCGAGAGCCGCACGCCGAACTGGTTGAGCCGCTCGATGCTGGCGCGAGCGCGGGGAGCGTCGATGAGCAGCGAGCTCTCGGTGATCTCGAGCGTGAGCAGCGTGGGGTCGACGTCGTGGCGGTCGAGGTGGCGCATGACCCGCTCGGGCAGCAACTCGTCGAGCAGGTCGTGCGTGGACAGGTTCACCGCGAGCCCGAGGTGGTGGCCGAGCCGGCGCAGCTCGCGCAGCTGGCCCACCGATGCGTCGAGCACCTGATCGGTGAGCTGCTTGATGAGACCGGTCTCCTCGGCCACGGGCACGAAGTCTTCCGGAGCGACCCAGCCGCGCCGCGGGTGCGACCAGCGAGCCAGCGCTTCCACTCCGATGACCACGCCGCTGGCGAGGTCGAGCTTGGGCTGCAGGAACACCTGCATGGCGTCGGCCTCGAGCGCGTTGCGCAGGTCGCCGAGCATCGAGAGCCGAGCCGGGGTGCGCCGGTCGATGGCTTCGCTGTAGAGCTCGTAGCCGGTGTGCCGGCTCTTCGCGGTGTACATCGCGATGTCGGCCTGACGCAGCAGCGAGGTGGCGTCGCGTTTGTCGGTGGTGGCGGGTGCGACGCCGATGCTCATCGTGACCACCACGTCGAGTCCGTCGATGTGGAACGGCTGGCGAGCTTCGTCGACGAGGCGGGCTGCGAGCTCGTGCACCGACTCGAGGTTGCGGAACGTGAGCAGTGCGAACTCGTCGCCGGCCAGTCGTGCCAGTACGTCGTCGGGTGCGAGCAGTCCCTTCAGGCGGCGGGCGAAGTCGTCGAGCACCGCGTCGCCTGCGTGGTGACCGAGCGTGTCGTTGACCTCCTTGAACCGGTCCAGGTCCATCAGCATCACGACGCCGAGCACTTCGCCGCCGGCGAGCGCCAGGCCCGCGGTATCGGCGTTGGGCAGCGGGTGCTTCGACAGCGCGAGGTCGCACAGGCGCTCGAACGACGAGCGATTCGGGAGCCCGGTGAGTGCGTCGTGGCGAGCTTCGAACTCGATGCGGTGGTGCAGCAGCGCCTTGCGCAGGTTCGGGGCGATCTGCTCGGCGAGCGTGTGCAACCGCACCGCGTCGCCCGGGCGGAAGTGATCTTCCGCACCCTCTCGCTCTGCCACTGCGATGAGCCCGACGACGATGTCGCCGTCGCGTACCGGAGCGCAGAGCACCTGCCCGCAGGCGGCGAGTGCGTGGAAGCCGAGCGCGTTGCACTCGGCGGTGCCGAGCAGCTGTGCCTTGCGCACGCCCAGCACGTCGACCCAGCGCGGGTCGTCGTGAGCGATGGGCAGGTCGGGGAACGGTGCGCCGGTGCTGTGGTGCATCGGGTGTTCGCCACCGAACACCACGATGGCGGCGCGGCGGACGCGCAGCAGGCTGCCGATCTCGTCGACCGCCGACGTCATCACTTCCTCGAGGTCGAGCGAACGGCCGACGCGTCCGACGAAGCCGTGCAGGTCGTCGAGGTCGCGGAAGCGCTGCTCGAGGCGTCCGTAGCTCTGCATGAGGGCCCACACCGCAGCCAACGGCACCGCCGACAGGATGAGCAACCACGGGGAGATGAGCGTGGGGGCCACCACGGCGGATGCGACGAGCGCGTTGGTGGGGGCGAACCACACGGACATGCCGAGCTCGCTGACCAACCGCTCGCGGAAGTTGCCCTCGACCATCGCGATGGCGAGCGACACGAACACTCCGCCGACGATGGTGGCCAGCGCGGTTGCCGGCACCAGCGAAATGAGCAGCGCCACCGACGAGCCCGACCAGTGGCCCATCGCGAAGGCGACGACGTGATAGGCGATTGCAGTCTCGAGCGCGAAGAGCGCCGCGTTGAAGAAGTGCTTGTAGTAACGGCTGCGCCACTGGAAGGCGATGACGGCGAGGCTGCCGACGATGCGCGCCGCGATGGCAGGCCCGGGCGCGAGGTACACCAACGCGAACGCGGTGGGCACTTCCGAGAACGAGAACGAGATGGCCTCGCGCCGGAACTCGAAGTGGAACACGGTTCGCTCGGCCACACCGAAGGCGACGGCGAGGACCGGCGCCAACCACCAGGCCGACACGCCCGAGTCGCCGAGATCGGACGGCAGCGCGAGGGTGGCCGCTGCGGCCGCGGCCGCCAGCAGCGTGGCGAGCGCGCAGATGCGGGCCACCACGTGCGGCGGCGGAGCGTTCACGGGCGACGCCGGACGAGCGGCGCGACGGCGCGACGGAGGACTCGGCGAGGCGGAGCGGGACGCGACGCAGCGTTGTCGAGATGACTGGACATCCGCGCCTCCTCACCTGTGCTCACGGATCGTGGTCAAGCGTAGCCACACCCGCTTTCCGAGGGGTGGTCATCGGGGTGAAGTTCGTCTCTCTAGAAATTGTGAACGTTTGGGCGGAAATCGTCTGAAATCTCTCAAGGCCGGGTGCGGACGGCCGATAGACGATCGGTATGGACGGCAATCGATGGCGGGCACTCGGACGATTCGTGGCATACGCCGTCGCGACGTTGGTGCCGGTCGTGTGGCTCGGATTGCTGCTGTCGCACACCATCTCCGAGGAAGCCGACGCCGCCGCGCTCCGTGATGGGGAGGCGCATGCGAGTCGATCGCACAGGTGGGCATCGAGCCGTTCCTGCAGGGTCAACCGCTCAGTGTCGGCCTCACCGGCGCCGAACGAGACGCGTTCACCCGCACCACCGGCAACCTGATGCAGCGCGGGAGCGTGCTGGCCCTGCGCATCCGCGACGTCGACGGCCGGGTCGTCTTCGATGCCGCGAACCCCGATGCGCCGCCAGGTCGGCCGATCTTCGAGCCCTCCGTGCAGACCGCGGCCGCGCAGGGAATGGTCTCGTCGCTCACGCAGGTGGACGACGACGGCTTTGCTGCCGGCCCCAACTCCGGCCTTCCCGTGATCGAGACGTTCGTGGCCGTCCACTCGCCGGCGAACCCCTCGCTCGTGGTCGGAGTGGTCGAGATCTCGGTGCCGTACGAGCCCATCGCCATGCAACGCGACCAGTCGCTCGACCGGCTGCGGTTCGCGATCGTCATCGGTCTCGGGGCCGTGTGGTTGGTGCTCGGCATCATCGTCGCGTCGGTCACCCGCCGAGTGCGTCGCCAGAGCAAGCGCAGCGAGTTCATGGCACTGCACGACACCCTCACCGGTCTACCGAACCGGGCGTTGCACGCGGACCGTGTGGCCGCCGCGCTCGCCTCCGCCGGGCGGTTGGGCACCGACGTCGCGCTCGTCGTGGTCGACCTCGATCGGTTCAAAGAAGTCAACGACACGCTGGGTCACCGCAATGGCGACGAGTTCCTGCGCATCGTGGCCGCACGACTGACCGGCGCGCTGCGCCCCGGCGACACCGTCTCGCGACTGGGCGGTGACGAGTTCGGCATCGTGCTGCCCGGCGCGACACCGGAGTCCGTGGAGGGCATCCTGCGTCGGCTGCACGAGGCGCTCGGTCACGAGGCCGAGCTCGCCGGTGTGGCCGTGTCGGCAGAAGCGAGCATGGGCTACGCGATGTGGCCGCTCGACGCCGAGACGCCAGAGACCCTGTTGCGGCGAGCAGACCTCGCGCTGTTCGCGGCCAAGACGGCGCGCTCGGCGATCGTGCGCTACCACGCCGGCATCGACGAGTTCGATCCCCAGCGACTGAGCCTGATCGCCGAACTTCGGCGAGCGATCACCGCGGGCGAGCTGATCTTGCACTACCAGCCGAAGGTCGATGCCACCACCGGTGAGGTGCTCGCGTTCGAAGCCCTCGTCCGTTGGCTCCACCCGGTGCGCGGGTTGGTGCCGCCCAACGACTTCATCCCCATCGCCGAGAGCACCGGCCTCATCGGGCCGCTCACCCAGTGGGTGGTCGACTCGGCGCTCGCACAGCTCGCGGAGTGGTCGCTCACTCGCCCCGAACTCTCGATCGCCGTCAACATCTCCGCCCGCAACCTGCGCGACGACCTGCCCGGCTGGATCATCAACCGTCTCGCCAACCATCGGGTGAAGGCATCGCAGCTCGTGCTCGAGATCACCGAGACCTCGTTCGCCACCGACCCGGTGCGAGCCACGGTCCTGCTCGAGGAACTGCACGCTGCCGGGGTGCGCGTGAGCCTTGACGACTTCGGCCAGGGTTACACCTCGCTCGGCTCACTGGGTCACCTGCCGGTGAGCGAGCTGAAGATCGACCGCGGCTTCGTCGTGGCCATGCAGCACAGCCCCGAGGACCGGGCCATCGTCGCGTCGGTGATCGAGCTCGGCCATCAGCTCGGCCTCACCGTGGTGGCCGAGGGCGTGGAGACCGAAGAGGTCTTCGCCGACCTGCGCCTGCTCGGTTGCGACACCGTGCAGGGCTACCTGTTCTCGCCGCCGGTGCCCGCCCGCGACGCGCTTGCGCTGATGGACCGGGTGCACGTCGTCGTCTGACCCGCGGCTCAGCGCGGTCGCAGCACCGTCTGGGTCTGGGTGGTCTTGCCGACGAGGCGGCCGTCGCTGCGCCGCAGCTCGGTCTCGATGACGATGGTGCTGCTACCCACGTGCAGCGGACGGCTGGCGGCGCGCACCGTGCCGTCCTTCACCGCGCCGAGGAAGTTGGTCTTCGACTCGATGGTCGACGTGCCGACGGCGCCTTCCGGGAGGTTGGCCGCGGCGCAGGCACCACCGGCCGCGTCGGCGAGCGCCATGAGCGCGCCGCCGTGCAACGCACCGCCCGTGGTGCACAGACTCGGCTGCCAGTCGAGATCGATCTCGACCAGCTCGGGCTGCCAGGTGATGCCGCGCATCTGCAGGCTGGCGCACAGCGGCATCGAGGAGTGGATCATCTCGGTCAGGTCCATCGCCGCAGTCTGCCCGATCCGCTCGGGCCATTTCGGCGGTCCCTCGTTCGTGCCACGTCGGGCGGTGCGGCGTCGGTTGCGGTCCATCCGAGTGGGAGCGTCCCGACGGGGGTGCGTCTGGCACTCGGGTGGTCGGCTGGCACTCGGTTGGTCGGCTGGCACTCGGATGGTCGGCTGGCGCCCGAACGGACGCCGGTCGCCCACACACACGTGAGGAGAACCCTCGCCGTGTCGGCAGTGTCAGGTCTGGCGAGCGAGCACGACGGGTGCCGCGGCCTCCAGGTGCTGCACCCACTCCGCAGGGGAGGCGGGCTCGACGATGGGCAGGATGACGAACTTCGAGGTGCCGACGGCGACGAATCGGTCGATGGTGCCGATGAGCTCGTCGAACCCGGCCGGGATGAGCACCGACGGGTCGGGCAGGTCGGGCCGCCGCTTCGCGAGGCCGGCCAGCACCACGTCGGGAACCGGTCCGAGGGCGTAGGGGATGAGCGCGCCGTAGTGGTCGTCCTCGATCTCGCGGCCATGCTCGCCGGCCACCGACTCGATGACTTCGCGGCCGCGGGCGGCGTCGTCGGGTGTGACGAAGCTGGGCAGCCAACCGTCGGCGAGACGACCGACCCGACGCAGCTCGGAGGGCGCGATGCCACCCAACCAGATGTCGACGTGATGCTGGCGCGGTTTGGGTTGCACCTTCAGCTCGTCGTAGTGGAAGTGCTCGCCGTGGTGGGTGAACGGCTCGGCGCCCCAACACCCGCGCAGCACCTGCATCGCCTCGTCGAAGATCTTGGCGCGGTCGCCGCGGGCCACGCCGAACGCCTGCTGCTCGTGCGGATCCACCGCGCCGAGCCCGAACGCGGGGAGCAGCCGCCCGCCCGACATGCGGTCGAGCGTTGCCAGCTCCTTGGCGAGCACCACCGGGTTGCGGCCGGGCAGCACCATCACGCTCATCCCGAACTTCAGCTTCGTCGTGCGTCCGGCGGCGAACGCCATCGCCACCAGTGGATCGGGCGCCTCGCCGCCGAGTCGCTCGCTCAGCCACAGGCTGTCGAAGCGCAGCTCCTCCAGCGCGTCGACCACCTCGCCGAAGCCGGTGTCGTTGAGCTTGGTGCGCACACCGAACCCGAACCCGATGCGTACCTTCATCGGACTGCCAGGTCGCGGATGATGGTCGCGGTCTCGTCGGGCCGCGATGCGAACGGTGAGTGGTCGGTGGCCAGCGTGTGCACGTGCGTGCAGCGCGCGGCCATCACGTCCTGGTGGCTGATGTGCACGGCTTGATCGAGCGTGCACCGCACGTACGTGGAGGCGATGTGGTCGCGTGGTGCACCGGTGACGCTGTCGGTGAACGTGACCATGGCTTGCGGCGACAGGCGGGGGAGTGCGGCGTCGACGACCGTCTGGGAGCACTCGCCGTAGAACGCGGCCGCGGCGAGCGCGGGATCGATGGTGCTCGACCCGTCGTCGCGCGGGCGGATGGCAGTGCCGAGGACGACGTCGGCCCGTGGGAGGGAGGTGAGCAAGCTCATCACGCTCTCGTCGCGCTCGAGTGCGAACGCGGTGAGGTACACGAGGTGAGCCACGTCGGGGTGATGCGCCGCTGCCTCGGTGATGACGGCGCCGCCGTAGCTGTGGCCGACGAGCACGGCCGGCGAGCTCAGCCGCTGCAGCACCGCGGTCACGTGCGAGGCATCGTCGTAGAGATCGCCCAGCGCCGCGGTGGACGCGCCGTGGCCGGGGAGGTCGATGGCGTAGCTCTGCACGCCGAGTCGGTCGAGGGAGTGCTGGAGGGCGGCGAAGCACCACGCTCCGTGCCAGGCGCCGTGCACCAGCACGACGGGAAGCGATGCGCTCATCAGCGCATCGTGTCACACCGTGTCAGCGGTGACGCACGTGGACGTGTGCCGGTTCGGGGACGAGCCGCGGCATCGGCTCGATGCGGCTCCACGCCACCAGTGAGGCGACCACGATGACGCTGACGATGAGCGCCTGCTCCGACACCTTCCCGTGCAGGCCGCTCACGGCGATGGCCGCGACGGCGCTGAGCACCAGCGCCAGCTTGATCTGCGCCACCCAACTGAAGGCGTGGGGCGAGGTGGTCGTGGCGGTACCGGTGGCCGCGTGGCCGGTGTGCGAGCGGGCGTGCAGTGCGTTCATGTAGGTACAGACGTTGCGGAGGTCGACATCGATCACTTTTTCGGCGCGAATTCTCGGAACTGCAGTCAATGACACAGAATTGCCACATGTCTGCACTCGTGGGTGACCCGATCGACCACTTCCGGCTCACCGGCCGCACTGCGCTCGTCACCGGCGCGTCGTCGGGTCTCGGCGAACGGTTCGCACGCGTGCTGCACGCGATGGGCGCACAGGTGGTGGTCGCCGCGCGGCGAGCCGACCGGTTGGACGCGCTGGCCAACGAACTGCCGGGCACGCTGGCAGTGCAGGCCGACCTCTCGCTGGCCGCCGACCGCGAACGCCTGGTCGACGCCGCTGTCGAACGCTTCGGTCACATCGACGTGCTGGTGAACAACGCCGGCATCGGGCACAAGGTGGCGGTCGAGCAGGAAGCACTCGACGACTTCCGGGCCACCATGGAGCTCAACGTCACGGCCGTGTGGCACCTGTCGAAGCTGGTCGCGCCCACGATGATCGCGGCAGGCGGCGGCAGCATCATCAACGTCGCCAGCATGCTCGGCCACGTCGCTGCCTCACCGGTGAAGCAGGCCCACTACTGCGCGTCGAAGGGCGCGGTCGTCAACCTCACCCGCGAGCTCGCTGCGCAGTGGGCACGCAAGGGCGTGCGCGTGAACGCGTTGTGTCCGGGATGGTTCCGCAGCGAGATGACGGCGGGCATGGAGCACGACGAGACCAGCCAGCGGTTCATCGCCACCATGTCGCCGATCCCGCGCATGGGCGAGCCGCACGAGCTCGACTCGGCGCTGCTGTTCCTGGCCGGATCGGGCAGCACGTTCTTCACCGGTCAGAGCGTCATCGTCGACGGCGGCTGGACCGCTCGCTGAGCGCACGCCACTGGGTCGCCCGCACGATCGGACAGTAGGGTGCTGCGCCATGGGCGTCCTCGACCGGCTCGACATGACCAACCGCCTCGACCGCGACGAGTACGAACGTCGTCTCGCGCAGGGGCAGCGCCGCATGTCGCAGCTGCGCCTGCACCTGGGCGGCCTGATGGGCTCCGGCGTGCCCGGGCCGGGTTTGCTGGTGCTGATGGAGGGCCCCGATGCGTCGGGCAAGGGAGGCGCCATCAAAGCGGTGGTCGGCCACCTCGATCCGCGGCACTACAAGGTGGTGTCGTACGCGAAACCCACCACGCAGGAGAAGAACCACCACTTCCTCTGGCGCTTCTACCGCGAGCTGCCCGGCCTGGGTGAGATGGCCGTGTTCGACCGCAGCTGGTACGGGCGTGTCCTGGTCGAGCGCGTCGAGGGCTTCGCCTCCCGAACCGAATGGCGACGCGGCTACAAGGCCATCGTCGACTTCGAGGAGTCGCTGTGCCAGGAGAGCATCATCCTGGTGAAGTTCTGGATGCACGTCACCGACGACGAGCAGTTGCGACGCTTCGAGGGTCGCGCCGCCGATCCGCTGAAGCGGTGGAAGCTCACCGAAGAGGACTGGCGCAACCGCGAGAAGAACCGGCTCTACGAAGCCGCCGCCGAGGAGATGTTCGAACGTACCGAGCACAAGCTGGCGCCGTGGGACATCATCGGTGGCGAGCAGAAGCGGTACGCACGCATCGCGGTGCTCGAAACGGTGATCAAGCGCACCGAGGAAGGCATGCGCCGCTGGGGCATCGAGGTGCCGCCGCCGGTGGAGGAGATCGAGGCCAAGCTGCGCAAGGACCGCGACGACGCGCTGAAGTGAGCTGCGATCCGGCGGCTCAGATGGCGGGTCGGCGGTGCGCCCAGGGCTGCGCTGCCTCCAGCTGCGCGGCCACCTGGAAGAGCAGGTCTTCGCGGCCGTAGGCGGCCACCAGCTGCACGCCCACCGGCAGGCCCTCAGGGGTCCAGTGCAGCGGCAGGCTGATGGCCGGCTGACCACTCGCGTTGAAGGCGGGCGTGAACGGCACGTACTGCGCCGCCCGTGCCATCGGAGCCATCGGGTTGCTCGCATCGTTGGCGAACGTGCCGATGGAGGCCGGAGGCTCGCCAAGGGTGGGAGTGAGCAGGAGGTCCCATCCGTCGGCCCACCACTGTTGCACCGCGCGCCGGAACTCGACGGTGGCGGACAGGGCCATCGCGTAGTCGACGCCGTTCACGCCGCGAGCGAAGTCGCTCTGCACCTGGTTCACCGGCTCCACGTCGCCGGGCACGAGATCGCGGCCCAGCTGAGCGGCGATGCGGGCCATGCCGGCGCCCATGTTGGTGGCCCACAGCGCACTGAACCGGCGGCCGAAGTCGGGGTTGGCCATCGCTGCGGGGAAGCCCGGTTCCACGTCGTGCCCGAGCGATTCGAGCAGCGCGGCGGCGTTGCGTGCGGCGAGCGCGCACTGCTCGTGCACCGGGCCACCCAACGGGTGGTGGTCGAGCAGCCCGATGCGCAGGCGCCCGGGCTCGACACCCAGCTCGTGCACGTAGGGCCGGCCCGGTGGCGCGGCGATGACGGTGTCGCCGACACCGGGACCGTGCACGGCATCGAGCAGCGCCGCGGTGTCGCGCAGGCTGCGGCTGACGCAGAGCTCGACGCCGAGGTTGCTCTCGTCGCGATACGGCCCGAGCGTGATGCGACCCTGGGTGGGCTTCAGGCCGACCAGTCCGCAGGCCGACGCGGGGATGCGGATGCTGCCGCCGCCGTCGCTGGCGTGCGCGATGGGCACCATGCCGGCCGCCACCGCCGCGGCCGAGCCGCCGCTGGACCCGCCGGGGGAGTGGTCGGTGTTCCACGGGTTGCGGGTGGCACCCCACGCCGTGGGTTCGGTGCACGGCAGGCTGCCGAACTCGGGGCTGTTGGTGCGCCCGGCGATGACGAACCCGGCGGCGCGATAGCGCGAGACCAGGGTGGTGTCGGTGGACGACAACGGCATGGTGTCCTTCAGTGCCTGGCACCCGTTGGTGAGCGGCTGGCCCGCGTAGTGCGCCCACAGGTCCTTGAGCAGCGTCGGCACTCCGCGGAAGGGTCCCTCCGGCAACGGCCCGGTGGCGGTGGCCCGGGCTTCGTCGAACCAGCGGATGATGACCGCGTTCAACGCGGGGTCGATCGCCTCGATGCGCTCGACGGCTGCGTCGAGCAGTTCGAGCGGCGAGACCTCACCGCGTTGCACGAGGTCGGCCTGGTCGGTGGCGTCGAGCCAGCGAGTGTCGTCAGCGAGTGAACTCATGCGTGTTGTGTAGCACTTCGCCAGTAGCTTGAGCAGCCCTGTGCCGCCCGTGGAACCCGCTGCTCCGTTCGCCATGACCACCAGCGAGGTGCTCCGCTATGGCGGAGTCCGCTCGCTGCTCGTCGCCAACGCCGTGCTCTACACGGGCGTCTCGCTCCAGGCGGCGGCGCTCGCGTTGCAGGCGTTCCGCATCTCCGGCAACGAAGCCGACCTGGGCTGGATCGGGCTGTGCGAGTTCCTGCCGGCTGCCCTGCTGGTGCTGGTCACCGGTACCGTGGCCGACCGCTTCGACCGCAAGAAGGTCGCGCTGTTCGCCATCATCGGTGAAGTGCTGTGCGCCATCGCGTTGCTCGCGTACGCCACCACCGATCCCACCGAGGTGTGGCCGCTGTTCATCATCGCCTTCTTCTACGGCGTCAGCCGCGCGTTCCTGGCCCCGTCCATCCGGCCGATGCCCGCGATGGTGGCGCCGGAGGGTGGCATCCCGAAGGTAATCGCGCTCTACTCGGCCACGTGGACCGGCGCGATGATCGTCGGACCCGCGCTGTCCGGCCTGCTGTACGCAGTCTCGCCGTCGATGCCCTACGCGGGTTCGGCGCTGCTCATCGGCTCCGCCGGCGTGCTCGTGGCGAGGTTGACGTTCGTGCGCCGGCCCGACGCGCCGGCGGCCGGCGACCGCCCCACGTTCCGCAGTGCGGTCGAGGGTCTGGTGTTCGTGTGGCGCACTCCCATCCTTCTCGCGGCAATCGGGCTCGACCTGTTCGCGGTGCTGTTCGGTGGCGCGGTGGCGCTGCTCCCGGTCATCGCGGAGGAGCGGCTCGAGGTGGGTGAGGTGGCGTACGGGTTCCTGCGCGCCGCACCGGGCATCGGCGCTGCGCTGATGGCTGTGTTCCTCGCGATCAAACCGTTGAGCCGGCACATCGGTCGCGGGTTGCTGGTGTCGGTGTTCGTGTTCGGCGCGGGCACGGTGGTGCTCGGTCTCACCCGGTCGTACGTCATGGCCTTCGCCGCGCTCATCGTTCTCTCCGGCGCCGACATGGTGAGCGTCTACATCCGCGGGTCGCTGGTTCCGCTCGTCACCCCCGACGAGAAGCGAGGCCGCGTGATGGCGGTCGAGAACGTGTTCATCGGCGCGTCGAACGAGTTGGGCGCGTTCGAGAGTGGGCTGGTGGCCCAGTCCATCGGCACGCCCGCCACCGTCATCGGCGGCGGCGTTGCCACCATCGCGGTGGTCGGTGTGTGGTGGTTGTCGTTCCCGGCGTTGCGCAAGATCGATCGGTTCGAAGACCTCGGGCACTGAGCCCCGGGCTCGCCGTCAGCGGCGCTTCATCAGCCAGCGAAGTCGCTGCGCTCGTTCGTACGCCGACTCGGTGGCGAGCTGGCCGATGCTGCTCGACAGCGTGGGATACACGTGCACCGACTCGGCGAGCTCGTCGAGTCGCATCTCGCGCTGCACCGCCAGCGACAACTCGTGGATCATCTCGCCGGCAGCGGGTGCGAGTACGTGCGCGCCGACGATGCGCCCCTTCGCCGTGACCACCATCACCGCGCCGTCGGCGTGCGCTTCGGCGCGAGCACGGTCGTTGTGCGTGAGATCGATGCGGAACACGTCGGTGTCGTTGCCGTAGAGGTGCTCCGCAGCATCGACGGTGAGGCCGACGCTGGCCAGCTCGGGGTCGGTGAACACGCACGAGGGGACGACGGCGCCGACGCTGCCCTTGCCGGGGAAGAACATGTCGCGCACCGCCTTCACCGCTTCGTGGCCGGCCGAGTTGGTGAGCAGTCGACGACCTGCCAGATCGCCCGCCGCGTACACGGAACGAATCGAGGTGCGGCCGCGTTCGTCGACCTGCACCCCGCGCGGCGTGAGCTCGATGCCCAACTCCTCGAGCCCGAGTTCGTCGGTGCTCGCCCTGCGTCCGGCGGCCAGCAACACGCCGCGGACGGGCACCTCCACCTTCGAGCCGTCGTCGCCCACCGTCGCGTGCACGACGCACGTGCCGTCGGGCGCAGTGTCGATGCGGCGGACATCGGCACTGCAGTGCACGACGACGCCTTCGTCGACCAGCAGCTCGGTCAGCCGCTCGACGAGCACTGGTTCCTCACGTGGCAGCAGGTGCCGTGCCCGCTGGAGGATGGTGACCTCGACGCCGAGGCGGCACAACGCCTGGGCCATCTCCACGCCCATCGGGCCGCCACCGATGATGGCCATCGATTCGGGAGGGTGCGAGATCGTGAACAGGTTCTCGCTGGTGAGCACGTGCTCAGCCCGCAGGCCGTCGATCGTCGGAACATTCGGCCGGCTGCCGGTGCACAGCAGCACGAAACGGGTCGTGAGCACGACCGCCTCCCCGTGCTCGGGCTGCACGGTGACCTCGGTGGCGCCGCTGAGGCGAGCGTGGCCGGTGAACAGCTCGACACCCATCTCGCGGTAGCGCAGCGGGTTGTCGTCGGTGAACGCGATCTCTGCCTGCACCGCGCGCAGTCGCCGCCACACGGTCTCGAGATCGATGTGCGGTTCCACCGAGGTGATGCCCACTCGATGCGCCGTGCGCATGGTGTGCGCGGTGCGGGCACTGGCGAGCAGCGCCTTCGACGGCACGCACCCGGTCCAGAGGCAGTCGCCACCGAGGCGTCCGCGGTCGACAGCGGCCACGCGCAGACCGAGGCCCGCCGCGAACTCGGCAGCAGTGAGCCCCGCCGAACCCAGTCCCACGATGACGAGGTCGTAGCTCATCGTCGCGAACGCTACAGCGACTCCCGTCCGCGCGCTGCGGTCGTCGCGCATGCTCTAATACGGGCCGCCGGCTTCACACAAGGGGACACCAATGAAGGATTTCGCCAAGGAGTTCAAGAGCTTCATCGCCACGGGGAACATGGTCGAGCTGGCGGTCGCCGTCATCCTCGGCACTGCCATCGGCGCGGTCATCAAGTCGTTCACCGACGGCATCATGATGCAGATCGTGGCCGCGATCTTCGGCAAGCCCGACTTCAGCGATGTCACCATCGTGCTCCGTGAGGACGTCGGTACGGCCGTGGTCGACGGCGTCGAGACCTCGGTCGATTCCGAGCTGCAGATCGGGCTGTTCGTCAACGCATTGATCTCGCTGCTGCTCACCGGTCTGGTGCTGTTCATGATGGTGAAGGCCTACAACCGCATGAAGCGCAAGCAGGAGGAAGAGGCGCCCGCGGGCCCCACCGAGGTGGAGCTGCTCACCGAGATCCGCGATGCGCTCGCGGCTCGCAACTGACGCCATCGTCTGCGGGTGACGCCCGTCGCCTGACTTGCATCGCGGTCGCGCAGTCGGTCCAATGGGGCCAGTCATGTTCTTCCGGCGCGTCTTCTCCCTCCTGGCCCTCGTGGCCGTCGGCGCCGCGTGCGGGCAGGCCGGGTCGACTAACGACTCGGTCGTTCCCGACACCGTGCCGATCGGTGAGCTGCCGCCCTCGTTGGCGCCGTCCAGCGTCGAGGCCGAGACCACGGTGGTGCGCACGACGGTGCCGCTCACCCCCGACGAGCAGATCGGCGCGCTCGTCGGCGGCAACCGCGTCATCGTCATCGGCGACTCGGTGATGGCCAGCACCGCCAAGCGGTACTCGGGCGACATGTGTGCCGCGCTGGTGCCACTGGGATGGCAGGTCGAGCTCGATGCCGAGACCGGTCGCTTCATCGAGTTCGGCCACGAGGTGCTCGACGCGCGGCTGTCGGCCGGATGGGACGCGAGCGTCATCCTGCTCGGCAACAACTACCGCGACGACCAGGCTCGCTACCGCGACGAGCTCGAGCGCATGGTGCAGCGGCTGTCGCCGAACCCGGTCGTGCTGCTCACGGTGAGCGAGTTCACGCCCTCACGGGCGCAAGTGAACCAGGTCATCTTCGACCTGGCGGAGATCTACGCGAACGTGCTCATCGTCGACTGGGGTGCAACCACGGCGGCCGACCCCACGCTCACCGGCGGCGACGGGCTGCACCTCAGCACCGAAGGCCGCGCAGCACTGGCGCAGCAGGTGGCGCTGGCACTGGGCACTGCGCCGTCACCCGACGGCCAGTGCCTGACGACCAGCTACGACGACGACTCCACCGGCCCGGTCGACGGCACCACCACGACGGTGCGGCGCAACAACCGGCCGACCACGTCGCAGGGCCAGCCGGCGTCGACGAATCCGCCCGCCACCGATCCGCCGCCGCCGGTCACCGACCCGCCCGCGACCGACCCGCCCACGTCCTGACCCCGATTCCGAGCGTCTGGTCCCACGAATCCCACACTCCTTGTGGGTGTGATGCGACCAGTCAGGGCGCGAGCGACTGGAACGGTGCGACCGGCACGTTGCGCAGCACGCCGTAGGCAACCACCGCGAACGGCACGCCGACGGCGAGTGGCCGCACCCAACGGGGTGGCATGCGCAGCGCCGGGCGGCCCCATGAGGTTCGTGCCCACGACCACCATGCCGCGACGACGGCCACGAGCACGAGCGGCACGAACAGGTTGTTCTGCAGTGCCGACAGCAGGTTGCCGTTGAACAGCTGGTGAAAGCCGCGGGTGAGGCCGCAACCGGGGCACCACAGGCCCGTTGCCGCGCGGAACGTGCACGCGGGGAAGCGGCTGCCGGGGGCGGCCGGATCGTTGAGCGCGACCAGCGCCGCTGCGCCGGCCAGCGCGCAGCCGCAGGCGGCCGGGGCGACCTTGCGCCACACGCTGGTGGGAGCCACGGACACGGTCTGCACGGCGCCAGCGTAGACCAGTCGCTCTCGTCGTTTCAGGTGCCATGTGGCGCGGTGGTTGCGGATGCCGTGATCGGGCGCCACGCTGGATGCCCATGTTGCAGGTTCAGGGTCTTTCGGTGGAGGTGGGGGGTCGACTCATCGTCGACGACATCTCGTTCACCGTGATGCCCCGCGACAAGGTGGGGTTGGTCGGCCGCAACGGTGCTGGCAAGACCAGCCTGTTCAAGGTGCTCGGCGGCGCCGCCGAGGCCAACGGTGGCAAGGTCGTGCGCAAGGGCGGATTCGGGTACCTGCCGCAGGACCCGCGCATCGCCGGCGTGCTCGACACGCGGATGGCGGTCACGCACGTGCTGTCGGGCCGCCAGATCGACGAGCAGCTGGATCGCATCGAGAAGCTGCGGGTGGCCATGGAGGCCGACCCCGACGAGCGCGCCATCGCCCGCTACAGCCGTGCGCAGGACGAGTTCGCGTCGTCGGGCGGGTACGCCGCGGAGAGCGAGGCGCGCAGCATCATGGCGGGTCTCGGCCTCGCGCCGGATCGCATGGAGCTGCCGATCGGCGTGCTCAGCGGTGGCGAGCGCCGCCGCGTGGAGCTGGCGCGCATCCTGTTCGCCGGCAGCGACGTGCTGCTGCTCGACGAGCCCACCAACCACCTCGACATCGACGCGAAGAACTGGTTGCTCGGCTTCATGCGCAACTACCGCGGTGCGCTGCTGGTCATCAGCCACGACCTCGAACTGCTCGACGAAGCCATCACGCGCGTGCTGCACCTCGACCGGCCCGGCGAGGAGAACCTCGGCAACCTGGTCGAGTACAAGGGCACGTACACGCAGTACAAGACGTCTCGGGCCAAGGACGAGGAGCGGTTGATCAAGCAGGCGTCGCTGCAGACCAAGGAGATCGCTCGCCTGCAGGCCGTCGTCGACCGCTTCGGCGCCAAGGCCACCAAGGCCGCGATGGCGCACAGCAAGGAGAAGCAGATCGCTCGTCTCGAGGCGCAGCGGGTGCACGTCGGCGCCGGCGATCGCACGCTGCGGATGAAGTTCCCCGACCCGCCGTCGTGCGGCGGCACCGTGCTGATGGCGCGGCACATGTCGAAGGGCTACGGCGGCCCGCCCGTGTTCGAAGACGTGTCGTTCGACCTCGGCCGCGGCGAGCGCCTGCTGGTGCTGGGCCTCAACGGCGCCGGCAAGACCAGCCTGCTGCGCATCCTCGCTGGCGAGACCACGGCCAACATCGGCGACTTCGAGTTCGGTCACCAGGTCACCATGGGCTACTACGCGCAGGAGCACGACAACCTGCGCACCGATCAGACGCTGCTCGAGAACCTGCGCGCCGACGTGCCCAGCAACGTCGTCTACACCGAGACCCAGCTGCGGGCGTTCCTCGGCATGATGGGCCTCAGTGGCGAGAAGGTGTTCCAGCAGAGCGGCACGCTCTCCGGTGGCGAGAAGACCAAGCTCGCACTCGCGATGCTGATGGTCGGTCGCAACAACCTGCTGCTGCTCGACGAGCCCACCAACAACCTCGACCCGCCCAGCCGGCAGGCCGTCGCCGACGCGCTCACCGGGTGGAAAGGCACCATCGTGTTCGTCAGTCACGACACCGAGTTCGTGGAGGCGTTGTCGCCCACGAAGGTGCTGCTCATGCCCGACGGCCAGGTCGACTACTTCAACGAGGACTGGCTCGAGCTCGTCAGCCTCGCGTAGGCCGCGTGCGGGCGCCGCACTCGAGGCGCCCTGTCTCCTTCTCTCGGACCGTGACAACTTTGGTGGCTCTCCTCACGTTGGTGTGGGTGACCGGCGGCCGCCGTCGGGTGCGGCGCACCATTGGCTGCAGAGTTCTCTCAGCTCAGCGACAACTTTTGCTGCACTTGGTGCAGGGAAAGTTGTCGCTGACCGAAACGATGTGCCAGGAGCTGGACTGCCCGACCCGACGCCCGGGGCCGAGGCAAGCCACGGCGGTGACCGGCAACCGGTCCGAGAACGAGTC
>JAUXQB010000075.1 GCA_030685215.1 Actinomycetota bacterium | reverse complement strand
CACTGATCCTGGTGGCGTTGACGTCGCTGATCGGCATCGTGCCCCACTGGCGCGCCGGTCGCGTCCGCGCGGGGCGCGGCCTCGCGTTCGGTGCCGCCGGCGTGGGCGGAGCGCTGCTGGGGTCGCACTGGAACGAAGGCGCCGATCCCGACGTGCTGCTGCTCGCGTTCTCGGGCATCATGCTGCTCGCCGCGTTCGCCATGTGGCGACGAGCGAACGCACCAGCCGCCGCACCCGGAGACGCGGAGAAGGCGCAGAGCAGCGTCGCCGTCACCGTGGTGAAGGTGCTCGTGGCAGGATCGCTCGTCGGACTGCTCACCGGATTCTTCGGCGTGGGCGGCGGCTTTGTCATCGTGCCCGCACTCGTGCTCGCGCTCGGCTTCACGATGCCCGAGGCCGTCGGCACCTCGCTGCTCGTCATCACCATCAACTCGGTCGTCGCACTCAGCTCGCGCCTCGACGGCGGCAACATCGAGTGGGGCACCGTCGTTCCGTTCACCGTCGCCAGCCTGATCGGCGTCGCCATCGGCAGCCGGCTGGCGAGCACCCGCGACTCACGTTCGCTGCAGCGCTGGTTCGTCGTCCTGCTCGTCGTCGTGGCTGGGTACACGGCTGTCGACTCCGTGTTGCAGCTGGTCTGACCTCCTTCCCGACACGCGTGTTGCATACCCCGGGGGGTATCCGATATGGTGATCCCCATGTCACTGCTCACCGACCGACCTGTCCCTGATGAGGCACCGCTCCACGGCACCGAGAAGGAGCACTTGTTCTCCCGCCTCGGTCGCTTCTCGGCTCGCCGCCGCCGTCCGCTGATGCTGGCGTGGCTGGTGCTCACGCTCGCCGCGGCGCCGCTCGCCATCACGCTCACCAGTGCGCTGTCCGGCGCCGGCTGGGAAGCACAAGGCTCCATCGCCCAGGAGGTCCGCGACGAACTGCGCAGCGACTTCCCGCAAGTCGGCGCCGAGGCGGCCGTGGTCGTCGTTCGCCAGACCACTCCGATCGTCGACGACCCGGCAGCCGTGCAGGCGGTCATCGCAGCCCTCACCGACGCCGAAGGTGTCCGCGGCGTGGCCGATCCGATGGCCATGCCAGCCGACGCCGGCCTCATCTCCGCCGACGGCCTCACCGTGCTCGTGCCGGTGCAGTTGGAGGCGGCTGAAGACGCCGAGCTCCCCGAGTCGGCCGGTCTCGTCATCGGTCACGTGCGAGCGCTCGACCTACCCGGCGACGCGGTCGCGGAAGTGACCGGCGAGTGGCCGGTGTGGAGCGACTTCAACAACTCCAACGAAGAGGCGCTGCACAAGGCAGAGCTGCTCTCCGGGCTGCCCACCATGATCCTGCTGTTCATCGCGTTCGGCTCGGCGCTCGCCGCCGGGCTGCCGTTGCTGCTCGCCGTGTCGGGCATCGCCGTCGGCTTCGCCGGCCTGCACCTCGCCACGTCGGTCACCCCGTTGTCGGTGTGGTCGATGAACTTCTCGATGATGATCGGTCTCGCGGTCGGCATCGACTACGCACTGTTCATCGTCTCTCGCTACCGCGAGGAACGCGAGGACGGCAAGGACGCGCCCGAAGCGATGGCCTCCACGCTCGACACCGCCGGCAAGGCAGTGTTCCTCTCTGCGCTCACCGTTGTCCTCTCCCTGGCCGCCGTGTTCCTGGTGCCGGTCATGGTGTTCCGATCGATGGCGCTGGGCATGATCTTCTCCGTCGTCGCCGTCGCGGCGGCGTCGCTCACACTGCTGCCTGCCGTGCTCGTCGCGCTCGGCGATCGTGTGCTGGTGGCGAGCGCGGCCGACGACCCCGACCGCGCGGCCGAGGGTCGCTGGACCCGCTGGACCGCACGTGCGATGAAGCGACCGGTCGTCACCCTCGCTGCGGGACTGGGAGTGCTGCTCCTGCTCGCCGCACCTGCGTTGGGCATGCGCCTCGGCATGCCCGGTGCTCGCGTCGTCGACGAGGGCCGCTCGAGCCGCGATGGCTACGAGATGCTCGTCGAGTCGTTCGGTCCGGGCGCCGCAGCGCCACTGTTCGTCACCGTCGACGTCGCAGAAGCTCAGGCCGTCATCACGGCGGCCGTCGCCGACAGTGGTGTTTCCGACGCCCGTGTCGTCGCGGAACCTGCCGAGAGCGGACGCACCGTCGTGCGGATCATCCCCACCACCGCGGTCGACGAACAGGCCACCTCCGACCTCATCGGTCGCCTGCGCAGCTCCGTCCCCGATGCCGCGCCCAGTGCCTCGGTCGGTGGACCCGCAGCGCAGAACTTCGACCTCACCGAAGTGCTCACCGGTCGCGCTCCCATCGCGATCGCCGTCATCACGGTGGTGGCGTTCATGCTGCTGCTCGTCGTGTTCCGCAGTCTCGCGATCGCGATCTCGTCGATCCTGCTCAACTTCATCAGCGTCGGCGCCGCGTTCGGTTTCGCAACGCTCGTCTTCCAGCACGGATGGGGTGCAGGCTTGATCGGCATCGAACCGCAGGGCTTCGTCAACGCCTGGGCACCGCTCTTCTTCTTCGCACTGCTGTTCGGCCTGTCGATGGACTACCAGTTGTTCCTGCTGGCCGCGATCCGCGAGCGGTACGAGGCCACCGGCGACACGCAGGTCGCCATCCGCGACGGCATCGCCCGCACCGGTCGACCCATCACCAACGCGGCGCTGATCATGATCGTCGTGTTCATCGCGTTCGGTGTCACCGGCCCCATCCCACCCACCGAGTTGGGCATCACGCTGGCCCTCGCGGTTTTGCTCGACGCCACCGTCGTGCGCATGATGCTGGTGCCGTCGTTGATGAAGCTGCTCGGCGAGCGCAACTGGTGGATCCCCGCCTGGCTCGACAAGCGCCTCCCGACCATCCACTTCTCACACTGACCGAGATCTCGCACAGGAAGGATGCACACCATGACCGACCACACCGCCAGCCATTCGTACGGCAAGGAGGTGCTCGCCGAACTGCGTCCGCTGCACCGTGAGCTCCGGCACGCCATCCCCGACGTGTACAAGGGCTTCGCAGAGTTCCACCACGCGGCGTTCGCCTCCGGCGATCTCGACGTGAAGACCAAGGAGCTCATCGCGCTCGCGATCGGTGTCAGTCAGCGGTGCGACGGCTGCATCGCATCGCACGCCGAAGGCTCGGCGAAGGCCGGCGCCACCCGCCAGGAGGCGGCAGAGGCGATCGGCGTCGCGATGCTGATGAACGGTGGACCCGGCACCATCTACGGCCCGCGCGCCTACGCCGCGTTCTGCGAGTTCACCCCCGAACCCGCCGAGTAGCTGCGCTCCGAGCTCAGAGGGTGCGGGCGATGCGCTCGCCGATCATCACGGCCGGCAGGTTGGTGTTGCCGCGCGGGATCTGCGGCATCAGGCTCGCGTCGGCGATCACCACACCGGGCACCCCGTGCACGCGGCCGTCGGGGTCGCACACCGACATCGGCCCCACACCCATCGGGCAGCTGCCCACCGGGTGGTAGTAGTGCGCCACCGTGTCGCGGATGGCCTGATCGGTGCTCATGTCGGTGATGCGCGCGCCGAGCACCTCGGCCAGCTGCGGCTGGTCGAGCAGACGCTCGGCGTGCACCAGGCCGTCGCGCAGCACCGCCAGGTCGTGCGACCCGCCGTCAACGCCGGCGGTGTCGGTGAGGTAGCCGTGGTCGATGAGCGGATGCGCAGAGGGATCGGCGGAGGCGATGTGCACCGTGCCGCGGCTCAGCGGCGTGACGCACGCGACCTCCACGTGCACGCCGCCGTACAGGAAGCTCGTCTGGTCGCTGGCGCACACCGGGAACAGGTGCGTGTCGTAGAGGCCGTCGAGCGACACGCTGCTGACGAACTTGCCCAGCGTCTGCTCCTCGGGCAGGAAGCCGGTGGCGGCGGCCTCGTCGAGCCATTGCTGCAGTCGCGGACCCACTTCGCGGTCGGCGTGCACCATCGGGTGATCGTGCAGGTTCGTACCCACGCCGGGCAGCTCGGCGCGCACGTCGACTCCCGCGGCCGCGAGCACCGCAGGGTCGCCGATGCCGGAGCGCTCGAGGATGAGTGGTGTGCCGTACGCCCCACCGGCGAGCACCAGCGTGCCCGCCTCGATGGTGATGGGGTCACCGAGCCGGTGCGCCGCCACCCGCACGCCGTCGTCACCCGCGGCGCCACCCCATGACAGCAGACGGTCGACCATCACGTGGTCGAGGATGCGCAGCGAGCCGCCGCGCACGTGGTCGAGATAGGCGAAGGCCGCGTTCCAGCGCGTGTCGCCGACGATGTTGACCGTCTCCATCCCGAACGACGGCCCGGCATCGAGATCGCACAGATCGCTGGCGATCGGCCAGCCGAGTGCCGTGGCGGCATCCATGCATCGCGCGTGGAACGGCCCGGCTTCGCGACGTTCGTACGCGCGCACGCGCATGCGCTCGATGACGGTGTGGAACAGCGGCTCCACCTCGGCGCCGGTCCACCCGGGAAGGCCCCACGCGTCGTAATCGGCACGGTGGCCGACCGCCGCGATGGCCCCGTTGTGGCTGCTGCACCCGCCCATCACGCGCGCCCGCTCGAAGTTCCAGCGACCACTGCGATAGCCCCAGTCGTGGCTGGTGGCGAGCATGCGAGCGCTGAGCAGCTCGGCGGGCCAGCGGCCGGAATCCACCGGGCCGTAGTCGGGTCCGGCTTCGAGCAGCAGCACGTCGCGGCCCTGCTCGGCCAGTCGACCGGCGACCGCACAGCCGGCGGAACCGGCACCGATCACCACGATGTCGGCGGTGACGACTTCCGCGGGCTTGTGTGTCATGCGAACGCTCCCATGGTCAGCCGCCCGAGAGGCGAGCTCGGGTCGACGAGGTCGTCGACGATGTCGAAATGATGGCGTGGCGCGCACTCGATCGACGAAACGGGGCGGCCGGCCCGCCCCAGGTGCGACGCGTACTCGTGGCTCTGCCATTTGAACGCGTCGGTCTCGTCGTCGCCCCACGCGACCACCACCTGCTGCGAACCGATCACCGGCAGCAGCTGTGGGCTCAGCCGAGCGGCCGTCGCGTCGTCGAGTCCGAGTGGGTCGTTCACCGTGGTGTGCACGAGCGGGCGCAGGTCG
>JAUXQB010000074.1 GCA_030685215.1 Actinomycetota bacterium | reverse complement strand
GCGCCATCCACCTGGCGAAGGCCGCGCTGCGAGCCGGCATCGATCTGCTGTTCCAGCACGCGGGTGTCAGCGAAGTGCACGACATCCGTCTCGCCGGCGCGTTCGGCAGTCACATCGACCCGGTGTACGCGCTGGTGCTCGGGCTCGTGCCCGACTGCCCGGTGCAGTACGTGCGCTCGGTGGGCAACGCGGCCGGCGCCGGCGCGGTGCGGGCGCTGCTGTCGGTGGCTGCCCGCCGCGAGATGGAGACGGCCGTGCGCAACGTGGTGAAGGTCGAGACCGCCACCGAGCCCGACTTCCAGTCGCTGTTCGTGGCGGCGATGGCGTTCCCGCACGCCGTGGCGCAGTCGCCGCACCTGTCCGAGGTGCTCACCCTGCCCGCCGCCATCTCGTCGGCCGTCAATGCCGAACGCGGCGGCCGTCGCCGGCGCCGCGACCAACTCACCACACCGGAGGAACCATGAGCGAGCCGACCACCGTCGATCCGGTTGCACCCACGCCTGCCTCCGACGGCACGTCGAGTGGCCGCCGCTCCGGTGGCCGTGCGGGCCGCGCCGCGATGCGCGCGTCGCACGTCATCGAGCGGGTGCCGTACCTCACGCGCACGATGAAACCGTTCGAGATCGCGAGCGAGGAGACGCTCGCGCTCATCGAGCACACCGCCGACACGGTGCTCGAAGAGGTCGGCGTCGAGATCCGCGACTATCCGGAAGCGCTGCCCGTCTTCAAGGCCGCCGGCGCCATCGTCGAGGGCACCCGCGTACGCTTCCCTCGCGGCATGTGCCGCGAGATCGTCGGCACCAACGCCCCGGCCTCCTACGTGCAGCACGGGCGCAACCCTGCGAACAACGTGGTCATCGGCGGCAACAACACCGTCTTCGCGCCCAACTACGGCAGCCCGTTCGTGCACGACCTCGACAACGGTCGCCGCTACGCCACGCTCGCCGACTTCCAGAACTTCGTGAAGCTCACGTACATGTCGCCGTGGCTGCACCACAGCGGCGGCACCGTGTGCGAACCGGTCGACGTGCCGGTCAGCAAGCGCCACCTCGACATGGTCTACTCGCACCTGAAGTACAGCGACAAGCCGTTCATGGGCTCGGTCACCGCCGGCTCGCGTGCGGCCGACAGCGTCGAGCTGGCCCGCATCGGCTTCGGTGGCGACCTGCAGGATCGCACCGTGATGACGAGCCTCATCAACGCGTCGTCGCCGCTCGTGTGGGACGGCACGATGCTGGCCGCTGCGCAGTGCTACGCCGAGAACAACCAAGCGTGCATCATCACGCCGTTCATCCTCGCCGGAGCGATGGCGCCGTCCACCAGCGCGGGCGTCGCGGTGCAGACCCTGGCCGAAGCGCTCGCCGGCATGACCTTCACGCAGCTGGTCCGCCCCGGCGCACCGGTCGTGTTCGGGTCGTTCGCGAGCAGCATGAGCATGCAGACCGGTGCCCCCACCTTCGGCACGCCGGAGCCGGCGATGGTGCTCTACACGATGGCCGCGCTCGCTCGTCGTTTGGGTGTGCCGTTCCGTTCCGGCGGGTCGCTCACCGCCTCCAAGCTCCCCGACGCGCAGGCGGCCTACGAGAGCGCCAACACGCTGCAGCCGACGGTGCTCGGTGGCGTCAACTTCGTGCTGCATGCGGCCGGCTGGCTGGAGGGCGGTCTCGCCATCGGCTACGAGAAGTTCGTGCTCGACTGCGACCAGTTGGGCATGATGACCACGTTCGTGCGCGGCCTCGACGCCAGCGAGAACGGTCTCGCCCTCGACGCGCTGCGCAGCAACCCACCCGGTAACCACTTCCTCGGCACCGCGCACACGCTCGCCAACTTCGAGTCCGCGTTCTACCGCAGCGACACGGCCGACAACAACAGCTTCGAGCAGTGGAGCGAGGAAGGCGGCCTCGACGCCGCGCAGCGCGCCAACGCGCTGTGGAAGCGCCGGCTCGCCGAGTACGAAGCGCCGGCGCTCGACGAGGCCATCGACGAAGCCCTCCTCGAGTACGTGCAACGCCGCAAGGCCGAACTGCCCGACGAGTTCGCATGAGCACCACACCGATCAGAAAGACACCGCCGATGACCACGACGACGCCGACCCAGCGCACCCTCATCGCCGAGGCCCGCTTCGAGGTCATCCCGATGAAGAACCTCGAAGCGCAGATCGGGTTCATCCCGGCCGGCGCATCGGTGTCGGTCACGTGCAGCCCGGCCAAGGGTCAGCAGGCCACGCTCGATCTCACCGCGCGGCTCGTCGACCTCGGTCACCTGACGGTGCCGCACGTGTCTGCCCGCCTCGCGGCCGACGCGGCCGACGTGCGGCGTCTCGCCGACTTCTGTCGCACGCACGGCCTGCAGGAGGTGTTCCTGGTGGCGGGCGACGCACCGGAGCCGGTGGGCGCCTACGACGGCGTCGTCGCCTTCCTGCGCGACTTCTTGGAGTGCGACCACGGCCTCACGCGCATCGGCGTCACCGCCTATCCCGATGGCCACGCGCTGATTCCCACCGAGGTGGTCAGCGAAGCGTTGCACACGAAGCAGGCGATGCTCGAGGAGGCCGGCGTGCTCGGGTTCGCGAGCACGCAGATGTGCTTCGACCTGAAGACGTGGACCGACTGGGCATCGAGGGAGCGCAACGCCGGGTTCAAGCTGCCGCTGCACATCGGCGTGCCGGGCGTCATCGACCGCACCAAGCTCCTCTCGATGGGCATGCGCCTCGGCATCGGCAACAGCATGCGCTTCGTGAAGAAGCAGGGCGGCGTGCTCGGCCGTCTGTTCAAGCCCGGCGGCTTTGACCCGAACAAGCTGATCACCCCGCTCAGCAAGCAGGCGCAGGAGCTCAGCATCGAAGGCCTGCACCTGTTCACCTTCAACAACGTGCAAGCCACCGCCGAGTGGCAGCAGAAGATGCTGCAGCGCCTCTCGTGACGCGAGCGATCGAGGGCGCTGCCAGCGCACCTCCGCACGAGCCGAACTTCCGTTTGCGTCATGGCTGGTGCGAGGGAATCGCCGTCAGGGCATGACATGAACGGCTCGATCACCCGAATCTCGCGACCTCCACGTCGGCTGGAACTGCGGAGTCAGCCGTGGCGCTTGCGAGTGCGGCGGCGGCCCATTGCGACGATGGTGGCCGGCACGTAGAACGCGCGGGCGGGCAGCGAGACTTCGCTCCACGGACGCTTGGCGAGCGGCGAGCGCCAGGCGAGCATGCGGTAGAAGAAGAACAGTGCGAGCACCGCGTGCATCACGATCAGTG
>JAUXQB010000052.1 GCA_030685215.1 Actinomycetota bacterium | reverse complement strand
TCGCGCGACATCTGGTTCGTGGTGGCGTTGCCGGTGTTCCTCGACGAGCAGCTCGGCTGGTCGTACCAGGGCATCGGCGGGTTCCTCGCGGCCTGGGTCATCGGCTACGGAATCGTGCAGTCGTTCGCGCCGCGACTGCTGCGCCGCCGCGGTGGGCAGGTGCTCGACGAGGTGCACGCTGCTCGCCGGTGGGCGTTCGTGCTCGCCCTCGTCACGGCCGTGATCGCAGTGGCGGTCGCGTTCGACGTGGGCACGACGGTCGCGATCGTCGGCGGCCTGGTGGTGTTCGGCGTGGTGTTCGCGCTGAACTCGTCGCTGCACTCGTACCTGATCCTGGCGTACTCCGACGACGACTCGATCTCCCTCGACGTCGGCTTCTACTACTCGGCCAACGCGGCCGGCCGACTGGTCGGCACGCTGCTGTCGGGCGTGTGCTACCTGTGGGGTGGTCTCGCCGCCGCGATGTGGGGCTCGGCGGTGTTCGTGGCGATCACCTGGCTGCTCACGCTGCGCCTGCCAGCGCTCACGGAGCACTATGCTCATCGTCGTTCGACGATCGACGATGACAAGGAAGTGAGTGCATGACCCACGACGTGAGTGTCGATCCGATCGACGGTCGCGCCGCGACGGCGCACCTGTCGAGGCTCGATCGGTTGCTCCCGGTGTGGATCGGTGCGGCGATGCTGCTCGGCATCGGGCTCGGTCGCGCGTTCCCCGACCTCAACGACCAGTTGGAGAAGGTGAAGCTCGACACGGTGTCGCTGCCCATCGCGATCGGCCTGTTCGTGATGATGTACCCGGTGCTCGCGAAGGTGCGTTACCGCTCCATCGGCACCGTGGTCGCAGACCGTCGTTCACTCGTCATGTCGCTGGTGCTCAACTGGCTCATCGGGCCGGCCGTGATGTTCGCGCTCGCGTGGCTGATGCTTCCCGACCTGCCCGAGTACCGCACCGGGCTCATCATCGTCGGCCTCGCGCGGTGCATCGCGATGGTGCTCATCTGGAACGACCTCGCGTGCGGCAACCGCGAGCTCGCCGCGGTGCTGGTGGCGATCAACTCGCTGTTCCAGATCGTCGCCTACTCGCTGCTCGGCTACTTCTACCTCGAGCTGCTGCCCGGTTGGCTCGGCCTCGACAGTGAGGGCATCGACGTCACCGTGTGGGAGATCGCCAAGTCCGTGCTCATCTTCCTCGGCGTGCCGCTGCTGGCCGGGTTCCTCACGCGCACGGTCGGCGAGCGGGCCAAGGGCGTCGAGTGGTACGAGGAGCGGTTCCTGCCGAAGATCGGTCCGGTCGCGCTCTACGGTCTGCTGTTCACCATCGTCATCCTGTTCGCGCTGCAGGGCGACCGCATCACCAACCAGCCGCTCGACGTCGCTCGCATCGCGCTACCGCTGCTCGTCTACTTCGCGATCATGTGGTTCGGCAGCTTCGCCGCCGGCCTCCGCATGGGCTTGCCCTACGACCGCAACGCGTCCATCGCGTTCACGGCCGCGGGCAACAACTTCGAGCTGGCCATTGCGGTCGCGATCGGAGTGTTCGGCGTGTCGTCCGGCCAGGCGCTCGCCGGCGTGGTCGGCCCGCTCATCGAGGTGCCCGTGCTCGTCGGCCTCGTCTACGTCTCGTTGTGGGCTCGCCGCCGGTACTACCCGCTGCGGGCGCCCGTCGCCCACGACTGACGACGGCGACCGCTCGGGTCAGGCCGTGAATGCCGAGCTGGGAAGGTCGGCCGCGCCGGACTCCAGGGCGTCGCAGATCACGGTCGCCACGTGCTCGGGCGCGAGTCCTCGAGGCATGCGCGGTGCGACGCCGGCGATCGGGTGGTCGGCGAGTCCGGTCTCGGTGTGCGGCGGGCGAGCATCGAGCACCCGAAGCTCTCGCCGCCGCGCCTCACGTGCGAGTGCCTGGTCGAACGCGCGGACGGCTGCCTTCGACGCGCCGTACGCCGCCATGCCGGCGAGATTGGTCTCGGCGATGACGCCGGAGATGTTCACGATCGTGCCACCCGGCCGCAACACCCGTAGTGCCTCCTGCGCCAGCACGATCGGCACGAAGGTGTTCGTGAGGAACAACTCCTCCATCGTGTCGATCGACAGTTCGTCGACCGGTCCGAACGCCACCACCCCGACCGCATTGACCACGACGTCGAGTTGACCTCGGTGCTCGACGGCCGCGCGGACCGCAGCAACGCACGCGTCGGGAGCTCGCAGGTCCAACGCCACTCTGGCTCCTGGCAG
This sequence comes from Actinomycetota bacterium, assembly GCA_030685215.1. Classification (GTDB taxonomy): domain Bacteria; phylum Actinomycetota; class Acidimicrobiia; order Acidimicrobiales; family Ilumatobacteraceae; genus UBA668. The sequence continues at coordinate 6,801 of JAUXQB010000052.1, read as the reverse complement.
TGCCAGCTCCCCGAGGTGTGCGGCGTTGCGCGCCACGAGCGTCAGCGCAGCACCTCGACGATGCAGCTCGGCCCCGATCGCTCGCCCGAGGCCGCCGGTGGCGCCGGCCAGGAGCACGGACGCACCGTGGAGCGAATGAGCGCCGTTCACGGATGCGGCCGCCGACGTGGTGCAACGGCTGGTGTGCGAACTCTCGTGCGGGGGAATGGACGCGAAGGTTCGAGGGTTGCAGACATTAGTGCTAAATGTAACGGAGATTCGATGAAGACGCCGGAAGCGCCGTCAGACCACTACCTGTCGTCGCACGACGACGTGTCGGCGACGAGTGGGTCGGCCGTGCAGCCCGGGGCCACGGTGCTGGTCACCGGCGCCAGCGGTTACGTCGGAGGCCGTGTGGTTGCGGTGCTGCTCGAACGCGGGTACCGAGTGCGATGCCTGGTGCGCACGCCGGCCAAGGTGGTGTCGGCGCCATGGCGCGATTCGGTCGAACTCGTCCAGGGTGATGTCGGCGGCGACCTCAGCGAGGCGATGTCGGGGGTGCAGGCCGCGTTCTATCTCGTGCACTCCATCGGGTCATCGGCCGAGTGGGCCGAACACGACCGTGAGGTCGCCGAGAACTTCCGGCGCGCAGCCGAGCACGCGAGGCTGCGACGCATCATCTACCTGGGCGGGCTGGGCGACCACTCGTCGGGGAATCTCAGCGAACATCTGGCCAGTCGCCAGGAGGTGGGCGCCGAGCTGGCCAAGGGTTCGGTCCCGGTGGTCGAGCTGCGTGCGGCTGTCGTCATCGGGTCTGGATCGGCGAGCTTCGAGATGCTGCGATACCTCGTGGAGGTGCTCCCCGCGATGGTGACCCCACGGTGGGTCGACACCAAGTGTCAGCCGGTCGCCGTCCGCGACGTGTTGCACTTCCTGGTCGAGTCGCTCACGGCGGATGTCACCGGCCGAGTCCTCGACGTGGGCGGTCCCGAGGTGCTGACCTACCGCGAGATGATGGCGCAGTACGCCGAGGTCGCCGGCCTCCGACGCCGGCTCGTGGTGCCGGTGCCGTTCCTCACGCCGGGCCTGTCGTCGCGATGGATCGGACTCGTCACCCCGATTCCGCCGATGCTCGCGCGTCCACTCATCGAGAGTCTCGTCAACGACGTGATCGTCACCGGCGACGCCGCCGCCGAGCTGATGCCGGTGGAGCAGATCAGCTACCGCGAGGCGGTGAAGCTGGCGCTGGGTCACTCGCTCAGTGGCGATGTGCCGACCAGTTGGGCACTCGCCGAGCTCGGCGGGCGAGCGCCCGCCGAACCGCAGCCCACCGACCCGGCGTGGGCCGGTGGCACGGTGAACCTCGACCGACGTGTGCGCCACGTGGCCGCGCTGCCGGACGAACTGTTCCAGGTGGTCTGCTCGATCGGGGGCCGGCAGGGTTGGTACACCGGCGACGTGCTGTGGAGCCTGCGTGGCGTGCTCGACTCGGTGATCGGCGGCGTCGGAATGCGTCGTGGACGCCTCCACCCGAGCCGGCTGTCGATCGGCGACCCGCTCGACTTCTGGCGCGTCGAGGCGCTCGTGCCCGGCGCCCTCCTCCGCCTGCGAGCCGAGATGCGCCTGCCGGGGGCTGCCTGGCTGCAGTGGGAGATCGAGCCTGACGGCGCCGGCGCGACCATCACGCAGACGGCACGCTTTCATCCGCGGGGATTGCTCGGGCGTCTCTACTGGGTCGCCGTTGCACCGTTCCACCGCTTCATCTTCCCCGGGCTCCTCGCCGGCATCTGCGCCGATGCCGAGCGGTTGCACTCCTTCGTCACGGCGCGTCCCGACCCCTCCGGAACAACAACCGACGGCGCTGGCCTGGTCAGCTCCGTCCTCACAGAAGGAAGTCACGCATGACCGATCCAGCGACACTGCCACCCGACACCGAGCGCAGGAACGTGACGGTGGCCTCCGGCGTGACTCCCGAGCGCCTCGCCGGCCTGCGCAGGTGGAACCTCGGGCTCTCGGTGCTGCATGCCGCCCAGGCAATGCTGATCCTGGTGATGGCGAGCGACTTCGCGATCACGGTCACGTCCACCTTCCCGCAGGGCCCTCCCGGGACCCGGTTGTCGACGCCCGAGCGGTTGTTCGACGTGTCGATCGGCCCGGCGATCGCCGTGTTCCTGCTGCTCGCCGCGGTCGACCACTTCGCCACGGCGACGATCGCTCGCGGCACCTATGAGCGAGACCTGGGCCGCGGCATCAACCGCTTCCGTTGGGTGGAGTACTCGTTCAGCGCCACGCTGATGCTGCTGCTCATCGCGTTCTACAGCGGCATCACCGACATCACCGCCGTGCTCGCCATTGCGGGAGCGAACGTCGCGATGATCCTGTTCGGTTGGCTGCAGGAGCGGATGAACCCGCCCGGGCGCACCTCGACCACGATGCTGCCGTTCTGGTTCGGCACCGTCGCCGGCATCGCTCCATGGATCGCGATCTGGGTGAACGTGCTCGGGGCTGCGGAGGTGCCCGGCTTCGTCTACGGCATCGTCGTGGCCGAGCTGGTCTTCTTCTTCAGCTTCGGGCTCAACCAGTGGCTGCAGTACCGCGGTGTCGGTCCGTGGCGCAGCTACGCCTACGGCGAGAAGGCGTACCTCGTGCTCAGCCTGGGCGCCAAGTCGCTGCTGGCCTGGCAGATCTACGGCGGCTCGCTGGCCACCTGATCATCGAGTGCGCTGGGGTTGCGGTCCGATTTCCGCTGTTCCTCGCCCGCGCGGCCGACGAGACTGGGTCGCATGCCCAGCGCCACCGATCTCCGCAACCAGTTCCGTTCGCTCCATCAGCAGGGCACGTTCGTGATGCCCAACCCGCACGACGTCGGCACCACCAAGTTGCTCACCACCGTCGGGTTCGATGCGTTGGCCACCACCAGCGCCGGCTTCGCGTCGACACTCGGCCGGCTCGACATGACGGTCGCTCGTGACGAGCTCGTGGAGCACGTCGGTCGCCTGACCGCGGCGACGCACCTGCCGTTCAACGTCGACTCCGAGCGCCTCTACGGCGACGACGCGGCCGGCATCGCCGAGTGCGTCGCGCTGCTCGCCGGCGCGGGTGCCGCAGGCTGCTCGATCGAGGACTGGAACCCGGCGACCGACCAGATCGACCCTCTCGAGGTGTCGGTCGCGCGCGTCGGTGCCGCGGCCGAGGAGGCACGCCGCCACGGCATCGTGCTGACCGGCCGATGCGAGAACCACCTGCACGGCGTCGACGACCTCGACGACACCATCGCCCGCTTGTGCGCCTACCGTGACGCCGGCGCGGAAGTGGTCTACGCGCCAGGCCTCGTCGACGTGGTCGCGATCGGGCGGGTGGTGAACGAGGTCGGCGTGCCCGTCAACGTGTTGCTCCTGCCCGGAGGCCCGAACGTGGCCGCGCTCGCGGCAGCCGGCGTGCGCAGAGTGTCGCTCGGCAGCTTCTTCGCCAACGTCGCCAACGCAGCCGTGATCAACGCCGCCACCCAGCTGCGAGACGCCGGCACCATCGACGCGCCACCGCTCGACCGCTCGATCCTGCGCCAAGCCTTCGCCACCTGACGCCTCAGGTCGGGGTCGCCGCGGTGCAGCGGGTGGGGACGTTCGCCACTTCCGCCAGCGCGATGACGGAGAGATGATGATCGTGCAGATGTGGCACGAGCAATCGCCACGAGAGGAGTGACCATGTACATCGGTGGAGGAGCAGTCGTACTCATCCTGATCATCGTCATCGTCGTGTTGCTGATGCGCCGCTGAACGACCCGCACACGCGAAAAGACCCCAGCCGAGCTGGGGTCTTCCAGTGGGCGAGGGGGGACTTGAACCCCCACATCCTTTCGAATACTGGCACCTGAAGCCAGCGCGTCTGCCATTCCGCCACTCGCCCGAGTGGAAGCAACACGCTAGCAACTCGCCACCCGCTGCCCAACCCGATCAACGCGTCTGAGCACTTTCGCCCGAGGAGCGAGCCGGAGTGCACAGACGCGGAAAGCGGCTCATGCGTGTGTGCACTTTTGCTCGCCTGGCGGTCGAAAGTGCTCAGACGCGAACGCAGCGCGGGCCGCGGCCCTGGAACTCAGGCGGCCCTGGAACTCAGTAGGTGTAGAAGCCGCGCTTGGACTTGCGGCCGAGGTGGCCGGCGGCGACCATGCGGCGCAGGGTGGGCACGGCGGCGTAGTTGGGGTCGGCGAACTCTGCGTACAGCGCGTCGAGGATGGCGAGCGATGTGTCGAGCCCGACCAGGTCGAGCAGCGCGAACGGACCCATCGGGAAGTTGCAGCCGCCCTTCATCGCGATGTCGATGCTCTCCATCGACGCGGTGCCCTGCTCGCTCATCCGGATGGCGTTGTTCAGGTACGGGAAGAGCAGCGCGTTGACGATGAAGCCAGCACGGTCCTTCACCTCGACGCCGTCCTTGCCGCACGCAGCCGCGAACGCGAGCGCCGCGGCCACGGTCTCGTCGCTGGCGGTGATGGGGCGCACCACTTCGACCAGCTTCATCATCGGGGCCGGGTTGAAGAAGTGGATGCCGACCACCTTGTCGGGGCGCTGGGTGACCATCGCCATCTCGACCACGGGCAGTGTGCTCGTGTTGGTGGCCAGGATGGCGCTCGGCTTCACGATCTGCTCGAGCTCGGCGAACAGCGCCTTCTTGATTGCCAGGTCTTCGACGACCGACTCGATGACGAGATCGCAGTCGGCCACGGCACCCAGGTGATCGGTGGCGGTGATGCGACCGAGCACGGCGGCGCGCTCCTCCTCGGTGGCCTTGCCGCGCTCGATGCCCTTCACGAAGCCCTTGTCGATGCTGGCCACCATCGCCTCCGCCGAAGCCAACGACCGCGACCGCACGACCACGTCGTACCCGGCGCGGGCAGCCACTTCGGCCAACCCCGAACCCATGATGCCGGAACCGAGGATGCCTACCTTCTTGATGTCGCTCATGGCCCGGGAGAATAGCTACTCACCGGTAACTTCAGCGAAACGAGGTACGTTCGACGCATGAGCGATTCGCAGGCGATCGACGTGGCGGCCACCCTCCAGTTCTTCCTCGAGGTCGACAACCTGAAGTCGGTCGAGCGTCGCAACTTCCTCGCCACGGGCGCCCGCCGCGAGAACACGGCCGAGCACTCCTGGCACCTGGGCATCGCGGCGATGATCATGGCCCCCTTCGCCAGCGAGCCGATCGACCTCGGCACGGCGGTGTGCATGGCCCTCGTGCACGACATCGTCGAGATCGATGCCGGCGACACGTTCGCCTACTCGAACAGCGAGGCCGAGCTGGCCAGCAAGGAAGCGCGCGAGCAAGCGGCGGCCGATCGACTGTTCGGGTTGCTGCCACCGGCGATGGGCCAGCGCTTCCGCGACCTGTGGGACGAATACGAGCGCGGCGACACACCCGAGGCCCGCTTCGTGATGGCCGTCGACCGCATGGCCCCGATGCTGCTCAACACCGCCGAGGGCGGCAGCACCTGGCGCGAGTTCGGCATCACCCGCGACCGCGTCATCGCGCGCAACGGCCCTCACATCGAGCCCGCGCTGCCGGCGGTGTGGGTGCAGGCACTGGCCATGCTCGACGCGGCCACCGCGGCCGGCAAGATCGCCATCGAGTGATGGCGCGCCGCAAGAAGGATCGCCCCGTGTTCGAACGCACGCCGCAAGGCGTGGTGGTGAACCTGCCGCGCGAGGAGGTGGAGCTGATCGTGCGGCTGGTCGCCGAGCTGCGCGCGCTGGTGCTGGCCAACGACCCGCGCACCGAGCACCTCACCCGCCGCCTGTTCCCGCCCGCCTACCACCTGGCCGACGACGCGGAGGCCGACGCCGAGTACCAACGGCTGATGCGCGACGAGCTCGTCGCGTCGCGCCTCGCGGCCATGCAGCAGGTCGGCGACACGCTCACCTCGAAGGACCCGCTGAGCGAGGAGGCGATGATGGGTCTGCTGCAGTCGCTCAACGCGGTGCGACTGGTGCTCGGCACGCTGCTCGACGTGGGCGAGGACCACCACCCCGGCGAGATCGGCGACGACGACCCGATGGTGGGCGAGCACCACCTCTACCAGTTCCTGAGCTACCTGCTCGACGCTGCGGTCGGCGCGCTCAGCTGACAGCAGCGGGGAACACGAAGCACCCGACCGTGCCCGGCCCGGTATGGGCACCGACGCTCGGCCCGACGCGGTAGCGCACGACCTCGAGCACGCTCGCGGCCTCGCCGACCGCTTCCTGCAGGCCATCGGCCAACGGCTTGGTGGCGGCGTCGCTGTGCCCGATTGCGACTCGCACGTGGTCGCCCCAACCGACGGCGTAGTGGGCCATCGCGTTGATCGCGTCGAGCATCGTCTCGGCCACCGTGACTGCTTCGACGGCGCCGCCCTTCAGCGTGAGCACCGGCAGACCGGCAGCGTGCGCGGGATCGCCCACGCGACCGCTGCGGCGCAGATGATCGAGCGCACCCACCACGAACACGTTGCCGATGTGCGGCGACAGTTGCTCGGCAACGGCAGCGGCCTGGTCGAGCGTCGCCCCCTCGGCGATGGCGGCGGCAGCGGCCCACACGCAGCAGCTGATGCCGAAGCTGGCCGTGCCCGAGTCGACCAGGCGCACCGGCACCGGCAGCGAGTGCGCCGCGAGCCGAGCTGCGTTGAGCGTGCCCGACACCGCCGCGCTGACGTGGATGGAGAGGATCTCGGTGCAGCCACGCGCGAGCAGGTCGTCGTAGGCGGCGGCGAACTGGCCCGGGCTGGGCAGGCTGGTCGACACTGCGGGGCAGTGGCCCGGTGTGTACATCGCGTAGAACTCGTCGGCG
>JAUXQB010000048.1 GCA_030685215.1 Actinomycetota bacterium | reverse complement strand
TACCTGCTCGAGCGGAAATAAGGGAGACAACAGATGGCCATCATCGAACGACCCTCCGCAGTTCCGGCGCTCGCCGGTGCCGACGGCACCACTGCGCTCGTCACGCCCACCACGGCGATGGGGGTGTTCAAGCGACCAGTGCAGACCACCGGTTGGAAATCGTGGGTGTTCACGGTCGATCACAAGAAGCTCGGAATCATGTACGGCGTCACGGCGCTGTTCTTCTTCCTGGTCGGCGGCGTCGAGGCGCTGCTCATCCGGCTGCAGTTGGCGGCTCCCGACAACACGGTGCTGAGCGCGGACCTCTACAACCAGATGTTCACGATGCACGCCACCACCATGGTGTTCCTGTTCGTGATGCCGATGGCCTCGGCGTTCGGCAACTACTTCCTGCCGTTGCAGGTGGGCGCCCGCGACGTCGCGTTCCCCCGCATCAACGCGTTGGGCTTCTGGCTGTTCCTGTTCGGCGGCATCTTCCTCAACACCTCGTGGTTCCTCGGTGGGGCCGCCGACGGCGGATGGTTCATGTACTCGCCGAACTCGAGCCCGCTCTACTCGCCGAGCAACGGCATCGACTTCTGGGTGTTCGGTCTGCAGATCACCGGCATCGCTTCGCTGACCGGCGCCATCAACCTCATCGTCACAGTCATCAACATGCGAGCACCCGGCATGTCGCTCATGCGCATGCCGGTGTTCGCCTGGATGCAGTTGGTCACCCAGTTCCTCCTCCTGTTCGCGATGCCGGTCATCACCGTTGCCCTGTTCCTACTCAGCTTCCAGCGCAACTTCGGCGCCGCGTTCTTCGACGTGGAGAAGGGCGCCGACCCACTGCTGTGGCAGCACCTGTTCTGGATCTTCGGTCACCCCGAGGTGTACATCATCATCCTGCCCAGCTTCGGCATCATCTCCGAAGTGCTCCCCACGTTCTCCCGCAAGCCGCTGTTCGGCTACAAGTTCGTGGTCTTCTCCGGCGCCGCCATCGGTTTCGTCGGCTGGGGTGTGTGGGCGCACCACATGTTCGCCAGCGGTCTGGGGCCGGTGAGCGTGGCCGTGTTCTCCGCGGCCACCATGCTCATCGCCATTCCCACCGGCGTGAAGATCACCAACTGGGTCCTCACCATGTGGGGAGGCAAGCTGTGGTTCACCACCGCGATGCACTTCGCCATCGGCATGATCGTGCTGTTCACCATCGGCGGCCTGTCGGGTGTCACCCACGCCTCGGCCCCTGCCGACACTCAGCAGACCGACACGTACCACATCGTGGCCCACTTCCACTACGTCATCGTCGGCGGCGCCGTGATGGGCCTGTTCGCCGGCTTCTACTACTGGTGGCCGAAGATGTTCGG
>JAUXQB010000103.1 GCA_030685215.1 Actinomycetota bacterium | reverse complement strand
GCGCAGGCGCGCCTCGCGTGCACCGCGGCTCGGCCGTGTGCGTGCTCGTGGTGGCGGCGGCGGGGCCGCGGCTTCGTCGAGACGCATCATCGCCTCCTGCCAGGCCAACTGCCGGTTGCGCCACTGCGAGCGGGACTTGGCCGACGTGGCCACCACTGTGGCGCCGACAGCGGCCTCGATTCGTGACCGCACCACCTCGGGCAGGCCGGTTCGACCGACGTCGATCGCGATCGTGACGGCTGTGTCGGAGGTGTTGGCGTGCTGCCCACCCGGGCCGCCGCTGCGGGTTGCCAACCACGAGACCGACTCGGCGGCGAGTCGCCGGCCCCGCGGCGTGACGTAGACGCCGTCGACCGGCTCGATCAGCGCAGCCGCCATCGGTGGCTCAGTCGTCCTGCTGCATGGTGGCCCACAGGCCGTGCTCGTGGAGCCGGAAGACGTCGATCTCGGCCTTCTCGCGCGCACCGCTGCTGACGACCGCGCGACCTTTGTGGTGGACGTCGAGCATCAGTTCCGTGGCCTTCTCCAGGCTGTAGCCGAACACCTTCTGGAACACGAACGTGACGTAGCTCATCAGGTTGATCGGGTCGTTCCACACCAGCACGATCCACGGCACGTCGTTGGCGGTGACGTCGTCGACCTCGGGACGGTCGACGACGACCGGTGCCGTGGTGGCCGCACGAGTGGGAAGCATGCGCACAGTCTGCCGGGGAACCGGTGGCCGCCGCCACGATCGTCGGCGCGGCGAGCGGCGGACTCTGTGCCGAAATGGTGGGTCGTGCGCGGGCGCCCCTACGATGGCTCCCTATGGCAGTCGGCTCCCGGCCTCTCGTCCCCTCCCGCATGACCCCCGGCGGAGTGGCACACGGTTCGCGCCGCACACCCACCTCCAAGCTCGGCGGCTACATCGCGCTCACCAAGCCGCGGATCATCGAGCTGCTCCTCATCACCACCGTGCCCACGATGGTGCTGGCCGAAGGCGGCTGGCCGCGCACCACGCTCGTGCTCATCACGCTGCTCGGCGGCACGCTCGCCGCCGGCGGCGCCAACGCCATCAACATGGTGGTCGACCGCGACATCGACAAGCTGATGCCGCGCACGCAGAACCGTCCACTCGTCACCGGGCTGCTGCAACCACGCCAGGCACTCGTCTTCGCCATCGCGCTCGAAGTGGTGGCGTTCGGCGTGCTGTGGGCGTGGGCGAACCTGCTCTCGGCCGTGCTCGCACTGTCCGCCACGCTGTTCTACGTGTTCGTGTACACCCTGTGGCTGAAGCGCACCAGCACGCAGAACATCGTCATCGGCGGCGCCGCAGGGGCGGTGCCCGTGCTGGTCGGATGGTCGGCGGTGCAGAACAACGTCACCTGGACACCCGTCGTGCTGTTCGTCGTGATGTTCCTCTGGACCCCGCCGCACTTCTGGGCGCTGGCCATCCGCTACGCCGACGACTACCGCGCGGCCAACGTGCCGATGCTGCCCGCCGTCGCCACCCTCGAGGTCACCGTGCGCAAGATGGTGCTGTACACCGCGCTGATGGTGGCCAGCACACTGGTGCTGTGGCCGGTGGCCGAGCTGGGACTCATCTACGGCATCTCGGCGGTCGTGCTCGGTGCGCTGTTCCTGTGGGGCACCATCGATCTCGGCCGCAACCCCACGCCACAACGCTCGATGCGAGTGTTCGGTTTCTCCATCACCTACGTCACGTTGCTCTTCGCCGCCATGACCCTCGACGTGCTCCTCACCGGCGGGGCCTGACGATTTCCTTCCGGCATGGCCCCTGCGGATAGTGTCCACCCAGCACTTCAATTTCCTCGATCTGTCAACTGAGGGCCTTGCGCGTCGCGCGCCCCACCTGAAACGAGTCCGACGACTATGACCACCATCGATACCCACGTCAGCACCGCCCCGGCCACCTCGGGTTCTGCGCTCGCGGGCGTGACCGAGTGGCTCACCACCACCGACCACAAGCGCATCGGCCGCCTCTACATGGGCTCCACCGCAGTGCTGTTCATCTCGTCGGCCGTGGTGGCGGTGCTGCTGGGCATCGAGCGCACGTCGCCCACCCGCGAGTGGCTGCCCGTCGGTTCGCTCACGCAGCTGTTCGCGCTGCAGCGGTTCGGCCTCACCTACCTGGTGCTGCTGCCGGTCGTCGTCGGTCTCGCCCTCGCCATCGTGCCGCTGCAGGTGGGTGCTCGCTCGCTCGCACTGCCTCGGCTGGCTGCTGCCGGCTTCTGGGCGTGGCTCCTCGGCGCAGTGCTCGCCATCGTCTCGTTGCTCAACAACGGCGGCCCCGGCGGTGGCAACCCCCGCTTCGTCGACCTGTTCACGCTGTCCACCGCGCTCGTGCTCCTCGGTCTGCTCGCCGGTGTCATCTCGCTGCTCACGTCCATCCTCACCACGCGTGCGCCGGGCATGAACATGCGGCGGGTGCCGTACTTCACCTGGTCGGTGCTCGTCGCCTGCTCGGCGTTGGTCATCGC
>JAUXQB010000045.1 GCA_030685215.1 Actinomycetota bacterium | reverse complement strand
GGCCGACGTTCCCGACGAGGCGCCGATGGTCAGCACCTGGATCCCCGTGTACGCCGGCGCCAACTGGCACGAGCGTGAATGCCACGAGATGTTCGGCATCGGCTTCCAGGGTCACCCCGATCTGCGCAACATGTACCTGCCCACCGACTTCGAAGGTCACCCACTGCGCAAGGACTTCCCGTTGCTGGCGCGCATGGTGAAGCCGTGGCCGGGCATCGCCGACGTGGAGCCACTGCCCGGCGACGACGAGGAAGACGCAGCATCAACGGAAGGCGACGCCTCATGACCGATCTCGCCGATCGCCAGAAGCTCAGCTACATCGCCGCCCAGGCTGCCGACGCGCGCCTCAACGTCGAGCTCGAGACCGAGGGCATGACCCTCAACCTCGGCCCGCAGCACCCGGCCACGCACGGCACGCTGCGCATCATCGTGCGCCTCGACGGCGAGCAGGTCATCTGGGCCGAGCCCAGCGCCGGCTACATGCACCGCGGCTACGAGAAGCTCACCGAGGTGCGCACCTTCCCGCAGGTCACCACGCTGGTCAACCGCATCGACTGGCTGGGCAGCTTCGCCAACGAGGTGCCGTTCATCCTCGCTGCCGAGAAGCTGATGGAGATCGAGGCGCCGCCGCGTGCTCAGTGGATCCGCACCATCCTGTTCGAGCTCAGCCGCATCGCCAACGTCAGCCTGTTCCTCGGCGACCTGGGCGTGCAGCTCGGCGCCATCACGCCGGTGTTCATGGCGTTCCGCGACCGCGAGTACGTGCTCAACCTCATCGAGAGTGCGACCGGCGGCCGCTTCCACCCCAACTTCGACCGCATCGGCGGGCTCAAGGACGATCTGCCGGAAGGCTGGATCACCGAGACCAAGCAGGTGATGAAGAAGCTGCGCAACTTCTGCGACGAGATCGAGAACCTGCTGTTCGGCAACGAGATCTTCCAGAGCCGCCTGCGCGGCATCGGCGTCATCCCCGCCGAGGTGGCCAAGCAGTACGGCCTCAGCGGCGCCAACCTGCGCGCCAGTGGCGTCGACTGGGACCTCCGCCGCGACCAGGCACTGCCGCTGGCCTACGACAAGATCGACTTCAAGGTGTGGACCCACCCCGACGGCGACAGCTTCGCCCGCTGCTGGATCCGCCTGCAGGAGACCCGCGAAGCCACCAAGATCGTCGATCAGCTGCTCGACGGCATCCCCAGCGGCCCGGTCATGGCCAAGGTGCCGCGCATCATCAAGGTGCCCGAAGGCGAAGCCTGGGTGAGCACCGAGAACCCGCTCGGCGAGATGGGCTACTACGTGGTCAGCAAGGGCGACCTCGGTCCGTTCCGGGTGAAGATCCGCTCCGCCAGCTTCAACAACATCTCCATCGTGCCGTGGGTGCTGCGTGGCGTGTACGTCCCCGACGTCATCTCCATCCTCGCCTCGCTCTACTTCATCCTGGGTGACATCGACCGATGACTGCGCTGCTCGCTGTCGACCTTCCGTACTGGGCGCAATCGCTGCTGCGCGTCCTCGGTGGCACCGTGGCCGTGCTGTTGCCGGCCGGCACCATCGTCTACCTGTTCCTGTTCAAGATGATGAGCTTCATGCAGAGTCGCCTCGGCCCGATGGAAGCCGGCCCGTACGGCAGCATGCAGCTGTTCGCCGAAGTCGGCAAGTGGCTGCAGAAGGAAGACATCGCGCCGGAGCGAGCCGACATCCGCGTGTTCCGCGCGGCGCCGCTCGTCGTGCTGATGAGCACGTTCCTGCTCGTCGCGGTGGTGCCGTTCGGCCCCGACGCCTACTTCACCGACTTCGAGGCCGGCGTGTTCTACATGCTCGCCGTCAGCAGCATCAGCACGCTCGGCATCCTCATGGCCGGCTGGTCGAGCGCCAACAAGTACTCGTTGCTCGGCGGCCTGCGCGCCGCCGGTCAGCTCATCGCCTACGAGCTGCCGATGGTGCTCGCCGTCATCGGCGTGGTCATCCAGGCCGGCTCGATGAACCTGCAGACCATCGTCATCAAGCAGAACAGCGACAGCATCTTCGGCTGGGACGGCCTCGGCTACCCCTACATCCTCACTCAGTTCGTCGCCTTCCTCGTGTTCATGATCGCGGTGCAGGCCGAGCTCACCCAGACCCCCTTCGACATGCCCATCGCCGAGAGCGAACTGGTGTCGGGGTACATGACCGAGTACAGCGGCTTCCGTTTCCTCATCTTCTTCATCGCCGAGTTCGCCACCGCCGGCGTGTTCGCCTTCATCGCCAGCGTGCTGTTCCTCGGCGGCTGGGGCGTTCCATTCGCATGGTTCGGCTGGGACGACATCAACTCGGTCGACAACTGGATGAACTTCGGCGGCCCGCTGATCATGTTCACCAAGATGATGGTGCTCACCGGCATCATCATGTGGGTGCGATTCAGCTATCCCCGCTTCCGTGAAGACCAGCTGCAGCGCTTCGCGTGGAAGGTGCTCATCCCGGTCTCGCTCGTCAACATCATGATCACGGCAATCTTCAAGGTGGCGTTCTGATGCCCAAGCCTCAGGTTCCCGGCCTCGTCAAGGGCCTCGGCGTCACGCTGGGCACCATGCTGCAGACCATCAAGCCGAAGAAGCTCGGCGGCGGTGCGGCCACGGTGCAGTACCCGCACGAGAAGGAGACCCCGCCCATCCGTGCGCGCGGCGTCATCGCGCTGCGCGAAGACAACTGCACCTCGTGCATGCTCTGCGTGCGCAGCTGCCCCGACTGGTGCATCTACATCGAGGCGCACAAGGAGCTGGCACCGCCACGTCGCGCCGGTGGCGCGCCGCGCAAGGTCAACAAGATCGACCGCTTCGACATCGACTACGCGCTGTGCATGTACTGCGGCATCTGCGTGGAGGTGTGCCCGTTCGACGCCATCTTCTGGAGCCCGGAGTACGAGTACAGCGAGCCCAAGATCGCCGATCTGCTGCACGACCGCACCAAGCTCGGTGAGTGGATGGAGACCGTGCCCGAGGCGCCCGCGCTCGAGGTCGGCGCCGAGAAGAAGAAGGGGAAGTGATGCTGCTCGCTTCCGACATCGAAGTCGCGCAGAACATCGGCTTCTACCTCATCGCCGCCGTCATGGTGCTCGGTGCCATCAACGTGGTGCGCAGCAGCAACGTGGTGCATGCGGCGCTGTCGCTCGTGGCCGTCATGGGTGGCGCTGCGGCGCAGTACCTGCTGCTCTCCGCCGAGTTCGTCGCCGTCACGCAGGTGCTCGTCTACATCGGCGCCGTGATGGTGCTGTTCCTCTTCGGCGTGATGCTCACTCGCGCCAAGCTGGGCAAGGACATCGACCTCAACAACAAGGGCGGTGCCGCCATCGGCGCGCCCGTCGCACTGTTGCTGTTCGGCGTGATGGCCTACGTGCTGATCAAGGGCTTCGAGGACGACCGCATCGTCACCAGCGGCGACGAGGCCATCGGCTCCACCGCCACGCTCAGCGACAAGATCTTCTCCCTCTACGCGCTGCCGTTCTGGGCGCTCTCGTTCGTGTTGCTCGCGGCCGTCATCGGCGCCATCGTCCTGGCGAGGAAGGACTGACATGCTCGTCAACAACTTCCTCATCCTCGGCGCCGTGCTGTTCAGCATCGGCGTCTACGGCGTCATCGCCCGCAAGAACGCCGTGCTGGTGCTGATGAGCATCGAGCTGATCCTCAACTCGGTGAACATCAACCTGCTCGCCTTCGACCGCATCAACGGCACCCAGGATGGCGCCGTGTTCGCGTTGTACATCATCGCGATCGCGGCCGCCGAGGTGGGCGTGGGCCTGGCGATGGTGCTGCTCATCTTCCGCAACCGCAAGACCATTGCGCTCGACGACCTGTCGGAAATGAAGGGCTGACGCATGTTCGCTGAAAGCACAGAAGCAGCGGGCTGGTTCCTCGAGAACGCGTGGCTCATCCCGCTCATCCCCGCGGTCGCGTTCTTCCTCATCCTCGGCTTCGGCAAGCGCATGCCGCGCGGTGGCAGCGAGATCGGCATCGCCAGCATGCTGGCTTCGCTCGTCATCGCCGCCGGCACGGCGTACCAGTGGGTGCAGCGTGTCGATGCGCCGGTGGCGGAAGGCGAGCACGCGCTCGCACGCGGCTCGTTCGGCTTCGCTCGCACGTTCTCCGAGGAAGCGGCCGAGGCGGGGCACGAGGTGGCTCCAGTCATCAGCACGCTCGACTGGTTCGACATCGGACGGCTGCACGTCTCCATCGGGTCGCACATCGACGGACTCGCCGTCACGCTGCTGCTCCTGGTCGCGTTCATCTCCACGCTGGTGCAGATCTACTCCACCGAGTACGTGCGCGGCGACCGCCGCTACACGCACTTCTTCGCCAGCATCACGCTGTTCTCCGCCGGCATGCTCACGATGGTGCTCGCACCCAACATGCTGCAGTTCATCCTCGGCTGGGAGATCATGGGCCTCTGCTCGTTCCTCCTCATCGGTCACTGGTGGGAGGAGACGGCGAACAGCAAGGCCGCCCTGAAGGCGTTCTTCACCGTGCGCGTGGGCGACATGGGGTTGTTGGTCGGCACCGCGGCCCTGTTCGCGCTCTTCGGCACGATGGAGATCGGCGAGATCAACGAGCAGGCAGCCAACTTCGCCGGCGACAACAAGGGCATGCTGCTGTTCGCCGCCATCGCGCTGTTCATCGCGTGCATCGGCAAGAGCGGCCAGTTCCCGCTGCACACCTGGCTGCCCGACGCGATGGCCGGCCCCACGCCGGTCAGTTCGTTGCTGCACTCCAGCACGATGGTCGTTGCCGGTGTGTTCCTGGTGGCGCGTCTCTACCCGGTGTTCCACGTCGGGCTCGACATCAACGTCGCCGGCCAGAGCTTCAACCTCATCGCGGTCATCGGTGGCATCACGGTGCTCATCGCTGCCGGCCTGGCGTTCGTGCAGGACGACATCAAGAAGGTGCTCGCGTACAGCACCGTCAGCCAGCTCGGGTACATGATGCTCGGCCTGGGCGTGGGCGCCTGGACCGGCGCCGTGTTCCACATCTTCACGCACGCGTTCTTCAAGTGTGCGCTGTTCCTGTGTGCCGGCTCCATCGCCCACACCGGCAGCCACCACAGCTTCGACATGAAGAAGGACATGGGCGGCCTGCGCAAGAAGATGCCGGTCACGTTCGTCGTGTGGATCGTCAGCACGATGGCGCTGATGGGCGTGCCGTTCTTCAGTGGCTTCTTCAGCAAGGACGAGATCATCGACTCGGCCAAGCACAACCACTACACCGTCTTCTACTTCGTGGCAATCATCGGTGCGGCGATGACCGCTGCATACATGACCCGGGCCACCTACCTCACCTTCTTCGGCAAGGCCCGAGGCGGTGCCGCCCACTTCGTGCACGGCCACGACGACGCGCACGACACGCACGACGCACACGCAGACGCTCATGGTCACGACGCTCATGGTCACGACGATCACCACGCGCCCGCGCACCACAGCGCACCGCTGCCGTTCGCAAAGACCGACTCCTCGTGGCAGATCACCGTGCCGCTCATCATCCTCGGCGTGCTCGCCATCTTCTCCGGCTACCTCAATGCGCCGGCATTGGGCATCCACTGGTTCGAGCACATGACCGAGTCGTCCATCGGTGCCGGCTCGGCCATGTCGGTGCCGCCGCCACCGGAGTTCTCCTGGGCCGCAGCCGCGCCCGGTCTGTTGCTCGTGCTCGCCGGCTTCGTGGTGAGCCTGCTCATCAGCAAGGCCGTGTTCGGCGAGAAGAAGACCGCACTGCAGGGCCTCACCCAGCGCAACTCGCTGCTCGGTGCCGGCCACAAGTTCTTGGTCAACAAGTACTACCTCGATGCGCTCTACGAGAACGTCATCGTCAAGGCCGTGGCGTACCCCATCGCCCGCGCCGCGTACTGGACCAACCAGCACGTGCTCGACGGCATCGTCAACGCCGTCGGCATCGGTGGCAAGCGCACAGGTGAGCTCGTCTACAAGTACGTCGACCAAGGGTTGGTCGACGGTGCAGTCAACGGAAGTGGTGCAACCGCACGCGGCGCCGGTGGCGCGCTGCAACCGGTGCAATCAGGCAAGGTCAACCTGTACGGAGCGTTGCTGTTCGGTGCCGCAGCAGTCGGTGCGCTCGTACTCGTACTCGTGAACAGCTAAGGGACAACAGATGATTCAGGAACAACAATGGCTGCTCAGCCTCGGCACATTCCTGCCGCTGGTGGGCGTGCTGGTGATGCTCTTCATCCCCAAGAAGGATGAGGTCGCCGCCAAGGGCGTCGCGCTGGTCACTGCCATCGCCACCTTGGCCGTCGGCATCTACACCCTCGTCCAGTTCGACTACGACCAGAGCGAGAAGCTGCAGTTCTTCACCACCAACAAGTGGATCACGCCGATCAAGGCCACGTACACGGTCGGTCTCGACGGCATCAGCCTGCCGCTCTACATCCTGTCGATGGTGATCACCGTGCTGGTGATGGTCTACAGCTGGAACCACGTGCCGGAACCGGGCAACACCAAGGCGTTCTTCATCCTGATGCTGGTGCTGCAGACCGGCATGGCCGGCACCTTCGTGGCGCAGGACCTCATCCTGTTCTTCGTGTTCTTCGAAGTGGTGCTGCTGCCGATGTACTTCATGATCGGCGTGTGGGGTGGCGAGAACCGCCAGTACGCGTCGCTGAAGTTCTTCCTCTACACGATGTTCGGTTCCGCGCTGATGCTGGTGTCGTTCATCGCGCTGTTCGTCGTCACCAAGAACGCGCCTGGCGTCAACCCCGATGACGCCAACTTCAGCTTCCAGTGGTTCGACGAGCACGGTCGGGACATCGCTCGCGACACCGCCATCTGGATCTTCGCCGGCATGTTCATCGGGTTCGCGGTGAAGGTGCCGATGTTCCCGTTCCACACCTGGCTGCCCGACGCGCACACGCAGGCACCCACGCAGGGCTCGGTCATCCTGGCCGCCATCCTGCTGAAGTTGGGCACCTACGGTTTCGTGCGCATCGCCATCCCGTTCCTGCCGCAGGCGGCAGTGAAGTGGGCGCCGATCATCGGCGTACTTGCCGTCATCGGCATCATCTACGGCGCGCTCGGGTGCTTGGCGCAGACCGACATGAAGCGCCTCATCGCGTTCTCGTCGGTGGCCCACATGGGCTTCGTGATGCTCGGCATCAGCACGCTCACCGACCTCGGCATCAGCGCCGCGCTGTTCGGCATGGTGGCGCACGGCCTCATCACCGGCATGTTGTTCTTCGTCGCCGGCTCGGTGAAGGAGCGCTACCACACCCTCGAGATCAAGCGGCTCAGCGGCATGTTGCTGCAGATGCCGAAGATGGGCTGGATCCTCGGCTTCTGCGCGATGGCCTCGCTCGGCCTGCCCGGTCTCGCCGGGTTCTGGGGCGAGTTCCCCGCCATCCTCGCCTCCTGGGATCCGCTCAGCGGCGAAGGGCTGCCGTACGGCGGCCTCAGCGTCGGCCTGTACCAGGGCCTCACCATCGTCGCCGCGCTGGGCACCGTGCTGGCCGCCGGTTACCTGCTCTGGCTCTACCAGCGCACCGCGTTCGGTGAGGTCAGCGCCGAGTTCGCCGGCACCGGTCACGACGCGCACGGCCACGACAGCCACGGTCACGACGCGCACGGTGACGACCACTCCGACATCCACGACGTGAACACGTTCGAATGGATCGCGTGGACCCCGCTGCTCATCGCCATCGTCGTGTTCGGCGTGGTGCCGTCGCTGATGTTCGACGTGATGGACCCGGCCGTCTCACTGATCACCGACCGTTTCGGCGGGAAGTGACACACGTGTTCTCGTTCGCTTCACCCGTCGTCGACTTCCATGCGTTGGCGCCCGAGCTCGTGCTCGCGGTCGGCATCTGCCTGGTCATCCTGGTCGACCTGTTCGTGCCCGACCACCGTCGGTGGGTCACCGGCACGCTCAGCGGGTTCGTCATGCTGGCGGCGCTGCTGCCGGTGGTCACGCTCTCGGTGCTCGGCGACGACGTGCGCTCGGCGCTGATGGACGGCGAACTGAACCAGGGCATCACCGGGCGCTACGTGGTCGACAACTTCGCGCTGGTGATGAAGGCCCTGTTCCTGCTCTCCGGCTACGTGGTGGTGCTGCTCAGCGCCAACTCGATCGAAGAGGGTGGCTACAACCAGGGCGAGTTCTACACGCTGCTGCTCAGCAGCGTGCTCGGCATGGTGATGATCGCCAGCTCACGAGACCTGGTGAGCCTGTTCGTGGCGCTCGAGTTCCTCTCCATCCCGGCGTACATGATGGCCGCCTGGAAGAAGCGGGATCGCAAGAGCAACGAGGCGGGCGTGAAGTACTACCTGCTCGGCGTGTTCGCCAGTGCGGTGATGCTCTACGGCATGAGCCTGCTCTACGGGCTCGCCGGCAGCACGCTGCTCACCGACATCGCCGCCGCCGTGCAGCTCGACGGCGACAAGGTGGGCGTGCAGGTGCTCGGCATCGTGTTCGTCATCATCGGGTTCGCGTTCAAGATCAGCGCAGTGCCGTTCCACACGTGGGCGCCCGACACGTACGAGGGCGCGCCCACCCCGGTCACCGCGTTCCTGAGCGTCGCGTCGAAGGCCGCCGGCTTCGTCGGTCTCATCGTGCTCGTGTTCATCGCCTTCCCGCTGGCGCAGGACGTGTACCGCCCGTTCATGTGGGTGATGGCCGCACTCACGATGACCGTCGGCAACCTGGTGGCGTTGAAGCAGAAGAACATCGTCCGCATGCTCGCCTACTCCAGCATCAGCCAGGGCGGCTTCATCCTGATGCCGCTGGCCGTGGCCTTCACCAACGGCAACCAGGGCGCCTCGCTGCGCGCCGTGATGGTGTACCTCATCATCTACGCCGCCACGAACCTTGGCGCCTTCGCCGTCATCATCGCCGTCTCGCGCAAGACCAACAGCGGCGAGATCAGCAGCTTCGGAGGCCTGTTCTCCTACGCCCCCGGCCTCACCGTGCTGATGACCATCTTCCTCGCCTCGCTGGCCGGCATCCCGCCGCTGGGTGGCTGGTACGCGAAGTTCGGCGCCTTCAAGGCGGCCGTCGACGCGGCCGGCGGGTGGGGTTACAGCATCGCCGTCATCGGTGCCGTCAACGCCGTCATCGCCACCGCGTACTACATCACGGTCATGCGCGAGATGTGGATGAAGCCGGTGCCCGACGGCGACACCACGCCGATCAAGGTGCCCGCTTCGCTGCAGGCCGCGCTCGCCATCTGCGGTGTGCTCACCCTCGTGCTCGGCGTGCTGCCCGGTCTCATCGCCAAGGTCGGCGACATCACCGACCTCACCGGCGCACTGCTGCCCTGACCCGGTGACCGTCCTCGGCGAGCTGGCCGCAGCGCAGGCGCTCGCCGGTCGCCCGCTGCGGTTCGACGAGTACCTGTCCGTCGCGCTCTACGGCGACCACGGGTTCTACGCGTCCGGTGGGCAGGCCGGCCGACGTGGCGACTTCATCACCTCCCCGGAGATCGGCCCGCTGTTCGGCGCCGTGGTCGCGCGCTGGATCGCGGCCCAGTTCGTCGCGCTCGGCGAACCGGACGAGTTCACCATCGTCGAGGCCGGTGCCGGACCCGGCACGCTGGCGCGCAGCGTGCTGCACGCGGCGCCGCAGTGGTCGGGGCGCTACGTGGCGGTCGAGATCTCAGCGGCGCAGCGCGACCAACATCCGAACGGCGTCGTGTCACGGGCAGCCATGCCCGGTGAGCCCTTCACGGGGGTGATCATCGCCAACGAACTGTTCGACAACCTGCCGTTCCGCCTCGCCGTGTTCGACGACGGGTGGCGTGAGGCCACCGTCGACGTGGCCGCCGACGGCACGCTGAGTGAGCGTCTCGCGCCGGCACCGGCGTCGTGGAACTGGCTGCCGGCGAACGCACCGCACGGGGCGCGGGTGCCAATTCACGATGCGGCGCGCACGTGGCTCGACGACGCCCGGGCCAGCCTCACCGGAACGGTGCTGATGATCGACTACTGCACGGCGCGCACGGCCGAGCTGGCGCTGCGACCCTGGCGCGAGTGGCTGCGCACCTACCGCGCGCAGGAACGCGGTGTGCACTACCTGCGCGATGCCGGTGAGCAGGACATCACCACCCAGGTGTGCCTCGACCAGTTCCCCGAGCCCACCGCCCTGCGCACGCAGGCGCAGTTCCTCCAACGATGGGGGATCGACGAGCTCGTGGACGAAGGCCGTGCCGCCTGGTCGGCAGCGGCCGCCGCACCCGACCTGGCTGCGCTGCGGATGCGCAGCCGGGTGCGCGAAGCGGAGAGCCTCCTCGCCGCCGACGGCCTCGGTGGCTTCCTCGTCGCAGAGTGGTGACTTGACACGTTCTTGACGTGGCCCAGAATGAGCCTGACGACCTATACCACGAAGGGTGACCTCGCGCTACGTTGAGTGGCGTTCAAGGAGGCTCTCTCGTGAGGCGGACAATGAGGCGGACACACAGGCTCGGAACGTACGTGGCCAGCATCGGCGCGTTGATCGCACTGTTCGGAGTGCTCGGAGGCGCGACGGCGACGGCCGTCACCAACCCGGTCACGTACCAGAACGCGAACGTCACCACCTGCGCGCAGATCGGCTTCGCCGGCTCGACGCAGTACAACGGTTCGGTCGTCACCAGCGTCAGCGTGACAGCGCTGTTCACGGCCACGGTCACCAGTGACCGATACGTCACCATCAGCGCCATCGCGCCGGGAGTGGTGTTCCAGGCAGCCGCGATCAAGGGTGGCGACGGCTACAACGTGTACAACCCGCTCCTCACCGACATGCGTTCTCCGCTGAACGGCGGCGGCAACGTCCCAGCGCTCAGTCACTGGTTCGCCTGCTACACGTACACGCCGATCGTGACGACCACGACTGCCCCGA
>JAUXQB010000039.1 GCA_030685215.1 Actinomycetota bacterium | reverse complement strand
CCCATGCTGCGCCTGTACGACACCGCCACCAGAGAGGTACGTGAGCTCGCCCTGCGCGAGCCTGGCTCGGTGAGCATGTACCTGTGCGGGCCCACGGTCTACGGGCCGCCGCACATCGGTCACGGGCGGGCCACGCTGGTGTACGACGTGCTGCGTCGCTACCTCGAGTGGTCCGGTCTGCGCGTGCGCCTGGTGAGCAACATCACCGACATCGACGACAGCATCATCAACCGCGCCAACCGCGAGAACCGGCCGTGGCAGGAGATCACCGAGAAGTGCGAAGCGGTGTGGTTCGAGGCGATGGGCAAGCTCGGTGTCGCCCGCCCCACCGACGTGCCGCACGCCACCGAGTACGTCGACGAGATGGTCACCATGATCGGCCAGCTGGTCGACATCGGTCGCGCCTACACCACCGACGACGGGGTGTACCTCAGCGTCGAGACGGTGGAGGACTACGGCCTGCTGGTGAACCAGCACCTCGCCGACATGGTCGAGGGCGGCGGCGACCGCGAGGTGTTCGGCGCCGAGAACAAGCGCCACCCGGCCGACTTCGTGCTGTGGAAGCTGGCGAAGCCCGGCGAACCGTCGTGGCCGTCGCCGTGGGGCGAGGGCCGACCCGGCTGGCACAGCGAGTGCGTGGTGATGAGCCTCGACCTGCTCGGTGAAGGCTTCGACCTCCACTGCGGTGGCATGGACCTCAAGTTCCCGCACCACGAGAACGAGCGCGCACAGGCCGTGGCGCTGGGCAAGCGCTTCGCCAACCACTGGATGCACAACGGTTTCGTGGTCGATGCCGAGGGCGAGAAGATGTCGAAGAGCCTGGGCAACGTGCACAACCTGCTCGACCTGCTGGAGCAGTACGACCCGCGGGCGTACCGCATGCTGCTGCTGCAGTCGCACTACCGCGGCCCCGTCTCGGTGGGTCAGGACAACATCGACTCGTCGGTGAAGGCGCTCGCTCGCTTCGACGGTCTCGCACGTCGATTCGGGCCGGTCTCGTCCGATGCCGATGCGGCGGTGCTCGACGCCTTCCGCACCGCGATGGACGACGACCTCAACACTCCGGCCGCGATGGCCATCGTGTTCGACGCCATCACGCAGGCCAACGCGGCGGCCGACGACGGCGACCTCGCTCGCGCTCAGCAACTGGTGGCAGCCGTGTACTCCATCGCCGAGGCCGTGGGTCTCACGTTCGCGGTGGGGGAAGAAGTGCCCGCCGACGCGGCGGCCAAGGCGGCGGCACTCGACGCCGCTCGTGCGGCGAAGGACTTCGCCGAAGCCGACGCACTGCGCGCCGAACTGCAGGCTGCCGGCTGGACCGTCGAGACCACCAAGGCCGGCACCACCCTGCGTCGGTGACGTGCGCGGGCGCCCCTTCGCGCGGATGACCGTATGAGAGAATCAATCACTGTGATCGACGTCGCCGCGCCCGGAACCTCTCCCGCGCGTGCGGCCGACCACCCGGCGCTCGAACGGCTGCACCAGCTGGAACGTCGCCGCGCGCAGCACGCTCGGATGGGCTATCAGCCCAGCCTCGACGGCATCCGCGCGATGTCGGTCATCGGCGTGATGCTGTACCACGCCGGCTTCTCGTGGATGCACGGCGGCTTCTTCGGCGTGGAGGTGTTCTTCGTCGTCTCCGGCTTCCTCATCACGTCGCTGCTCATCGAGGAACGCGACAGCGCGGGTCGTGTGAACCTGCGACTGTTCTGGCTGCGACGCTTCCGGCGCTTGCTCCCGGCACTGGTCGCGGTGCTGGTGGTCGTCGGTGTCTGGGCGGTGTTCTGGGGCACGGCCGAGCAGCACACGCAGGTGCGTCGCGACTACCCGTGGGCGCTGGGTTACCTGGCCAACTGGTCGCAGATCTTCTCCGAGGAGACGTACTTCTCTGGCACGCCATCGCTGTTCCGGCACCTGTGGAGCCTGGCGGTCGAGGAGCAGTGGTACCTGCTGTGGCCGCTCACCTTCCTGCTCATCGCGCGCAGCAAGAGCAGCGACCGCCGCCGCGGATGGACCCTCGCATCGGTGGCCGTGTTCGTGATGGCGGCCACCGCGGTGGCCCGCCTGTTCGACTGGCCGACGCAGTGGTTCAACCCGCTGCGCATGTCGATGCAGCCGGTCGACACCACCAACTTCCTCTACCTCTCCACGTTCACCCGTTGCAGTGGTCTGTTGCTCGGCGCGGCGATGGCGTTCCTGTGGCGCCCGTGGCAGGTGGCAGGCCACCCGCGGGCCAAGGCCACCCGCGTGCTCGACGTGGCGGCTGTGGCCGCGGTCGGTGTGCTGCTGCTCACGTTCGCCACCGGCAACCTGGAGCGCGACGCCACGTACCTGTGGATGCTGCCGCTGGTGACGCTGTCGTCGGCCGTGCTCGTCGCGGTGGTGGTGCATCCGTGGGCCACCGCGTCGCGGCTGGTGTTCGGGTCGCGGCCGATGGCCGAGATCGGGAAGCGCTCGTACGGCCTCTACCTGTGGAGTTGGCCGATCAGCCGCGTCACCGGAGCGTGGCAAGGGTCGCTGTCGAAGTTCGTGCTGGCGATGGCCATCACCGTGCCCGTCAGCGAGGCCTGCTACCGGTTCATCGAGACGCCGATCAGGCGCGGCGCGCTCGGCACGTGGTGGAAGGCGCGCCAGCGTCGCAACTGGAACCTCGTCGCCGTGTGCGGTGCGGTCACCTCGGTGGTGCTGGTGGCGTCGCTGTTCGCGTTCTACTCGTCGGCCGACAAGGTGTTCGACGCGGCGAAGGACACCAGCAACGAGGTGGTGTTCGACCCCAACGCCGCCACCGGCTCCAGCTCGTCGACGGCGCCCGCCGTGGTCACGCAGCCGGCCGAGTCGGTCGACGCGGTCACCACGGTCGCACCCACCACGCTGCCGGTTCCGCCCGTCACCCAGGCCGTGCTGCCGCGCCGGTTGGTCATCGTCGGTGACTCCACCGCGCACTCGCTCGCCATCAACCTGCCGGCCGGCATCGAGAGCACGTTCACCATCGGCGACGGGTCGGTCGAGGGCTGCAGCGTGTACGACAGCGGCTCGGCCGTGTCGGCGCGCGACGGGTTCACACGCGGGTTCGGCGGGTGCTCCGGGTGGGAGCAGAAGTGGGTCGCTGCCGCGCAGCAGTCGGGCGCACAGGTGGCGGCCGTGGTGATCGGCGCGTGGGACGTGTTCGACGTGTCGCTCGACGGGCAGGTGCTGCCGTTCGGCTCTGCGGCCAACGACCAGCGGTTCGTCGCCGGCGTGCAGAAGGGCATCGACGCGCTCAGCGCGGCAGGCGGGAGGGTGGCGTTGGTGGAGGTGCCGTGCATGCGACCCCAGGACGTACAGGGCGCCGGTGTGCCCGCGCTGCCCGAGCGTGGTGACGATGCTCGCGTGGCGCATCTGAACGAACTGCTGCGCGACATCGCTGCTGCGAACCCCACCACCACCACGTTCGTGGCGGGGCCGGCCGAGTACTGCGCCGACGAGAGCATCGCGAGCAGCCTCGGCCACCGGTGGGACGGCGTGCACGCCTACAAGCCAGGGGCCAAGCTCACGTTCGAGGCAGTGTCGGCGGCACTGCTCGCGATCCCGATTCCCTGATCAGTCGCGATGGTCGGCCGTGCAGGCCGCGCCGTCGCACACGTCGACGAGTGTGTCGTCGAACAGGAAGCTCGCCTTCTGGGCGCGCACGTCGGGGTCGGCGCGTGGGTCTTCGTGCGAATCGTCGCCGACGCGCGGCGCGATGTTGTCGAACGGGATCGGTTCCATGCCCGAGTCCCAGATGACGATGCCCGACCCGCTGCTCGGGTACTCCGTGCTCTCGAGGCCCCAGCCCGGCTCCTTCTCCTGCCAGCGGCCGTCGATGGCGACGGGGCGGTGGATGGTGGCGCCGATGGTGCGTGCTTCGATCAGCGCCGAGAGCTCGGTGACCTGGTGGTCGCCGAACGCGACGTGCAGCAGCACGGTCTTCGCAGGCGTGTTCGGGTACGGGTCGGAGGTGAGGTGCTGCACGTAGCCGGCGCCCTCGCCGCGGTCCCACAGCATCTGCGTGACGGCGAGGATCATCGTGCGGTCGAGGTCGTTCGGGTAGGCGGGGATGAAGATGGCCTCGTAGGTGTCGAAGTCGACCGAGCGTGGCAGCAGCAGGCTGTAGTTCATGCCTGGCACACCGAGTACGGCGCGCTCGAAGTCGGGTGACACCGCGGCGAGCATCAGGCCCATGATGCCGCCCTGGCTGTTGCCGTCGTAGTCGAGTTCGCTGGTGTCGATGAGTGGGCTGCCGTCGGCGCGGTGGAAGTTCGGGTCGTCGCCGAGCCCTCCCTCGCGGGTCATCAGCCGGCCGAGGAAGATCTGGTTGAGCACGCCTTGCTGGAGGCGGTCGGCCATGGTGGGGAAGTTGCTGAACTCGCCGAGCGTGCCGGCCGCGTTGCCGATGTCGTCCTCGCTCATGCCGGCCCACTTGGTGGCGCAGTGCACCACGTTGTGCTCGTTGCTCATCGCGCGCACGTTGCCGGCGTTGATCTCGGTGTGCGCGCCGAGCAGGCCGTGGCCGTACTGCACCAGGTGGGCCGGCTCGGTGCCCTCCATGGTGGCGACGCTGATGTTGCACACGAACGGCGCCTCGACGGTGCCGTTCTGCTCCGGCAACGAATCGATCGCATCACTGGAGTAGTTGAACGCGTTGCCGGGGCCGCCGTCGCCGGTGAGGTAGTTGGGCACCGTGAACGTGCCCTCGATCTGGAGTGCGATGTTGTCGTGGCTGTTCGGCGTGACGGTGGTGACGGTGTGCGCCGGTGCCACTTCGCCGAGCGTGGCCAGTGCGTCGTCGCGGATGTGCAGCATGCGCTCGCTGATGCTGCGCGTGCTGGCGACGGTGAAGCTCCACGCCAGCTGCAGGTCGCCGCGGGCGACACCCGCGCCTTCGAGTGCGGCCAGGGTGGTTTCCATGTCGGCGCGGCGCGCTTCGATCGGCTCGAGCGAGGTGGTGAGGTTGTCGCGGTACACGCGGAACGCGGCGGTGGGTTCGAATGCGGCACCGGTGCCGTCGACCATGCCGCGCAGGCCGACCGCGAACGTGTGGCCTTCCGGGAGGCTGATGGCGGGCCGGATGGTGAGCGCGCGTTCTGCGGGGTCGGCCGATTTCATGTCGATCTCGGCCCACAGCGGGATGCGCTCGCCGCTGGTGGTGTCGATGAGCACGACGGTGGCGTCGTCGGCGAGCGACGAGCCGATGTCGGTCCACGTGGGGAGTGCCGATGCCTCGGCGTCGAGGCCGGGCAGCAGCGCCATGATCGGCGTGTTCGGGCTGAACCCGTCATTGCGGTTCCACTCGGTGAGGTCGATGCTGACACCGCTCTCGTTGGCCGGGAGGCTGTCGGCGGGCAGCGCCACGCGCAGACCGGTGTCGGTGCTGTCGTCGGCGACCGTGTACGCGTTGCTGGGATACGGCAAGAGACAGCGGCCGGTGTCGAGCGGGTCGCACCCGGCCGGGCCGGCGTCGAGCGCGGCCTGCACCTCGGCGAGCGTGGCCGAGTCGGCTTCCTCCGCCGGCGGCACGGTGGTGGGCGCGGCGGTGGTGTCGGGTGCCGCAGTGGTCACCGTGGTCTCCGCCGCCGCCTCCGTGGTGGCGGTGCTGCTCCCGTCGTCGCTGCACGCTGCCACCAGCAGTGCCGCGCTCAAGATCGCGATGCCCGTCCGCTTCATTGTTCCCCCTCGATGATCCCCATTGATCCCGGTCGCCACTGTGGCACACGAGGATGACGGCACACGAGGTTGACCGAATCGGTTACCGATGGGTAGGGTTACCCGTCAGTAACTTGTACGTTCTGTACCCCCAGTCTTCCCCCGTCCTTTCAACTTAGAGGTGAATCCCATGGCCGACTTCGCACTGAACGAAGACCAACTGCAGCTCCAGAAGTGGGTGCACGACTTCGCCGAGAACGTCATCCGACCCGCCGCCCACGAGTGGGACGAGCGCGAGTAGTTCCCGTACCCGATCGTGCAGCAGGCTGCCGAGATCGGCCTGTATGGCTGGGAGTTCCTGATGAACTCCTTCGGAGACCCGACCGGCCTGACTCTGCCGGTGTGCATCGAAGAGCTGTTCTGGGGCGATGCCGGGATCGGCATGGCCATCATGGGCTCGGCCCTCGCGGCCGCTGGCATCAGCGGCAACGGCACGCCCGAGCAGGTCATGGAGTGGATCCCGCAGTGCTACGGCGACGCCAAGAACCTCCAGCTCGGCGCCTTCTGCGTCAGCGAGCCCGATGCGGGCAGCGACGTCTCCTCGCTGCGCACTCGCGCCGTCTACGACGAGGCCACCGACGAGTGGGTGCTCAACGGCACCAAGGCCTGGATCACCAACGGTGGCATCGCCCACATCCACGTCGTGGTGGCAGCGGTCGATCCGGAGCTGAAGGGTCGCGGCCAGGCCTCGTTCATCGTGCCCCCGGGCACGAAGGGCCTCTCGCAGGGTCAGAAGTACCTCAAGCACGGCATCCGTGCGTCGCACACGGCCGAGGTCGTGCTCGACGACGTGCGCATCCCGGGCAGCTGCCTGCTCGGTGGCAAGGAGAAGCTGGACGCCAAGCTGGCTCGTGCGCGCGAGAGCGGTCGCAGTGGCGAGAAGCAGCCGGCGATGACGACCTTCGAGGCCACCCGCCCGTCGGTTGGTGCCCAGGCTCTGGGCATCGCCCGCGCTGCTTACGAGTTCTCGCTCGACTACGCGAAGGAGCGCAAGACGTTCGGCAAGCCGATCATCATGCACCAGGCCATCGCCTTCAAGCTCGCCAACATGGCCACCGAGATCGACGCCGCCCGACTGCTGATCTGGCGTGCCGCCTGGCTGGCCCGCAACGGCGGCTTCAAGAACGGCGAAGGCTCGATGAGCAAGTACAAGGCGTCGGAAGTCGCCGTGCGTGTGACCGAGGATGCGATCCAGATCCTCGGCGGCTACGGCTACACCCGTGAGTACCCGGTGGAGCGGTGGCACCGTGATGCCAAGATCCACACGATCTTCGAAGGCACCAGCGAGATCCAGCAGCTGGTGATCGCCCGGGCGATATCTGGCCTGCGTATCGAGTAGATCTGATCGCTGGCTGGTCGGCCTCATCGATCGGCGAGTGACGAGTTCTATCCGTGGTCCTTTGGCGCGAGATCGTGAAGCCAATCGTCGCGGGCATCTCGACAATTGAGCCCT
>JAUXQB010000037.1 GCA_030685215.1 Actinomycetota bacterium | reverse complement strand
GGCCGAGCCGCCGAGCTGTAGCGACCGGGAACCGCCGGTGCCACCGCCGATGCGCACGACGGCGGGGTCGCTCTGCACGAGCGGGATCCGGTTCACCGGGATGCCGGTCTGGTCGCTGACGATCATCGCGAACGCGGTCTGGTGGCCCTGGCCGTGCGCCGACGTGCCGGCCATCACGGTGGCGCTGCCGTCGGGGTGCACCGTGAGGGCGCCGTACTCGCTGCTGCCGCCGCCGGCGGTGACCTCCACGTAGCACGCGACTCCGATGCCGAGCAGCGTCGGGTCGTCGGCTGCCCGCCGGCGCGCCTGTTCGGCGCGCAGGCCGTCGTAGCCGGCGAGCCGCGCCACCTCGTCGAGTGGAGTGCGGTACGCACCGCTGTCGTAAGTGACACCGGTGAGCGTGTCGAACGGGAACACGTCGTCGGCGAGCAGGTTGCGCCGTCGGATCTCGATGGGGTCGATGCCCAGCGTGAGCGCGGCGTGGTCGACCGCGCGCTCGAGCAGCGCGGTGGCTTCCGGCCGACCGGCACCGCGGTAGGCGCCGGTGGGCGTGGTGTTGGTGGCGGCGACGGCCACGTCGAACTGGATGGCGGGAAACGCGTAGGTGCCGTTCGACATGCGGCGCGTGCCGGCCGGAAGGAACGCTCCGAGCCCCGGATACGCACCGGCGTCGCCGACGAGCCGCACGCGCAGCCCGGTGAAGGTGCCGTCGGCGCGGCACCCGAGCTCGACGTACTGGACCTGCGCGCGGCTGTGCGCCAGCGACACCATGTCGTCGCTGCGCGTGGACGACCACGTGATCGGCCGGTCGAGCCGCAGTGCGAGCGCGGCCACCACCAGCTGCTCGGCGTAGAGCCCGGCCTTGCCACCGAAGCCGCCGCCGACGTGCGGGGTGATGACGCGGATCTGCGACTTGTCGATGCGCAGGCAGCGAGCGAGCAACTGGTGCAACAGGTGCGGCATCTGCGTGGAGCCGTAGAACGTGAGGCGGCCGTCGGGGCCGCGCACCGCGGCTGCGGCGTGCGGCTCCATCGGGGCCACGGCCATCCGCTGGTTCACGTATCGACCGCGCACCACCACGTGTGTGTCGGCGAACAGGTCGGGCAGCACCGGGTCGGTGGTGGCCACGGCCAGGTTGTCGCCGTGGTGCTCGAACAGCACCGGCGCATCGACTGCGAGCGCGTGCTCGGGGTCGACCACCACCTCGAGTTGCTCGTAGTCGACCACCACTGCGTCGGCTGCGTCGCGCGCCTGCACCGCGGTCTCGGCGACGACCGCCGCCACCGCTTCTCCGACGAAGCGCACGATGCCGTCGGCCAACGCCGGGCGGGCGAAGTCGTCGTGCACCTTCACCATCCCGTGGAAGGTGGCCAGGCCCAGCGACTCGGCAGTGAAGATGCCGGCGACGCCGGGCATCGACGCGGCATCGGCGGTGTCGATGCCGAGGATGCGCGCATGAGCGACCTCGGATCTCACGAACACCACGTGCAGCGGATGGTCGAGCTCGAGGTCGCCCACGTAGCGGGCCTCACCGAGCAGCAGCTCTGGGTCTTCGGTGCGCAGCACCCGTGTTCCGAGGATCGATCCGGCCATTGACCGAACCTACCCCGCCATGCGGCCCGCTTCCTCCCGTTCGGCGAGCAGTGCCGCCAGCCTACGCATGGACGTCGCGTTGTTGCGACGGATGTACGCACGGGCGAACGGCGAGGTGAGGCGATCGGTCATCGGCGCGACGATCCACCGGAACTCGAACGTGACACGGGTGCCGCCGCTGGAGGACGGCGCGAGCGTGTAGGTGCCCTGGCCGACCCTTCCGGCCTTCTGCGCAGTGTTGCGCTCGACGATGCGCGTCGGTGCTTCGGCGGCGACCACTTCGATGTCGATCACGTCGGAGACACCCATCGCCCGAGTGTGCACGCGCGCTCGGGAACCGACGCCTCGGTCGGGTCCGGAGTACGACCAGTCGCGCATCAGGTGGTCGTTGAACGGTTCGTGGTTGGCCATCAGGTCGAGGAACTCGAAGACCTGATCGGGCGGCTGTGGGACCTCGATGGAGACGGTGACTGGAGCAGGCATGTACCACATGGTACACGCGCGATGTACCAAGTGGTACAGTCATGTCCGTGGAAAGGCAGGAACGATCACCGGTGGCCCAGGAGCTGCTCGACGCGGCCATCGGCTACGTGGCCGCCAACGGCCTCACCGACCTGTCACTGCGCCGGCTCGCCACCGAACTGGGCACCAGCCATCGCATGCTCAGCCACCACTTCGGCTCGAAGGAGGGACTGTGGGTGGCCATCATCCACGAGGTCGAGCAGCGCCAGCTCGCACTCGTCGATCAGATGGTGCTCGATCGTTCGCTGTCGCCGGCCGACGCGATGCGCGCGTGGTGGCAGCACATCTCGCATCCGTCGCTGTGGCCCAACGAGCGGCTGTTCTTCGAGGTCTACGGCCAGGCGCTCCACCGGCGTGCGGGTACCGCTGCGCTGCTCGACGGCATCGTCGAGTGGTGGTTGGCGCCGATCTCGGCGGCGGGCAAAGCGCAGGGTCTCTCGCCGGCCGACGCGCGAGCGTCGGCACGACTGGCGCTGGCCGTCACGCGCGGGCTGCTGCTCGACCTGCTCGCCACCGAGGACCGCGCGGGGGTCGATGCCGCGATGGAGCGCTGGATCGCCCTCAACACCCGATCGCAGGGTCAGATGGCGAGGAAGGGATCGAGGCCGAGCGTCAGGCCGGGGTGATCGGCGATGCCCTTGCAGGCCAGCACCACGCCGGGCATGTAGCTGCTGCGGTCGTAGCTGTCCTGGCGGATGGTGAGCGTCTGCCCCTGCGCCCCGAGGATGACCTCCTGGTGCGCCACCATGCCCCGCATGCGCACGCTGTGCACGTGGATGCCGGCCGGCCCCGCACCGCCACGGGCTCCCGGATACACCTCGTGCTGCGTGGGGTCGGGTGCCCAGTCGGCGCTGGCCGCGGCCATCCGCTCCGCGGTGGCGACCGCGGTGCCCGACGGCGCGTCGATCTTCGCGTCGTGGTGCAGCTCGATGATCTCGCCGGTGTCGAAGTACGGCGCCGCGAGCTCGGCGAAGCGCATCATCAGCACTGCGCTGATGGCGAAGTTGCTGGCGATGAGGCAGTTGCTGCCACTGAACGCGGTGCGGAACGTGGCCAGGTCGCCGTCGGTGAAGCCGGTGGTGCCCACCACCGCGTGCATGCCGTGCATTGCCAGCCATGGCAGCGTGATCCGCGACGCGGGCGCCACCGTGAAGTCGACCACCACCTCGGCCGCAGCGTCGGCCAGCGCGCGCAGCTCGCCCGCGACCTCGACTCCTGCTCGCAGCTGCCCGGCCGAGCGCGGCGACACCGCTGCCACCAGCTCGAGTGCCGGGTCGGCGGCCACCGCCTCGCACACCGTGCTGCCCATGCGCCCGCCGGCGCCGACCACACCCACTCGAATCCGACTCATGGCGTCGAACGTAGTCCGTGCCGAATGCGATAGAACAACAGGTATGAGCAGCTTCCTCGACAAGGCAAAGGAAAAGGCACAGCAACTCGCCGGTCAGGTGAAGGACAAGGTCGACGACGTGCAGGACCGCCGCAAGGCCGACGACCTCCTCGACGACCTGGGTCGCATCGTCTACCGCCAGCGCACGGCGGAGGTGGAGCCCGGCGACGAGGCCCGCATCGCCGAGCTGGTGGCCGAACTGCAGGCACTCGAGGCCAGCGGCACCGCCATCCTCGACGTCAAGGGCGAGCGCGCCACCGAGGCACCGCTGCCGCCGCCGGCCCCGTCGAGCACGCTGCCCCCGCCCACCGTCTGAACCTCCCCCCATCTCGGATCTGGACCGTCTCCATCCCGGGGCCCGGGACGATTCCTGTCCAGACCGCCGCACCCTCCGTCTGATCAGTCGGTGGGGCCGACGGTCACGGTGATCGGCTCGGCGGTGAACACGTTGTCGATCACGGCGCGCACCGCGGTCTGATCCACCGCGGCCCAGCGTGCCACCTGCTCGTCGATCGGCCGCACGGTGCCGGTGGTGAGCAGCAGGCCACCGTTGCGCGCCATGCGCGCACCGGTGTCCTCCAGGCCCAGCTCGAACGAGCCGGTGAGGTAGCCCACAGCCACGTCGAGCTCTTCGTCGGTGATGCCGTCGGTGACCAGCCGCTGCAGCTCGCTGGTCATCAGGCCGTGCACCTCGTCGGCGTGCTCGGGCTGCGTGCCGGCATACATCTGGAACACGCCGGAGTCGGCGTAGCTGCTGACTCCCGAGTACAC
>JAUXQB010000024.1 GCA_030685215.1 Actinomycetota bacterium | reverse complement strand
CATCGTCACCGAGGGTGCCGCCACCTGGCTGCACACGAGCGGCGTCGTGCCCACACGGCCCGACGGCACGGTGCCGGCAGCCATCGCCACGCAGGCGGAAGTGGTGTGGACCAACCTGTCGGCGATGCTGCGCGAGGCGGGAATGGGAGCCGACGACGTGGTGAGTGTCACCACCTACGTGGTGTTCGACCAGTTGCCGCACCTCGCTGCAGTGATGGCGGCTCGCGACGCGGCCCTCGGCGGCCGCACGGTGGCGAGCACCCTGGTCACCGTTCCCGCATTGGCCCGCCCCGAGTGGAAGATGGAGATCGCGCTGGTCGCCGCGAAGTAGCTCGCCGGCGGGTCGATGAGTCGATCGCGGGAGACGCTCACCGATCGTTGTGCTCGCAAGTTGACCGGCTTCCGTCCCGGTATGCGGGACGATTCAGCCCGAGAAGCCCCAGCCGGGTCGGCGCGGCGGCGCAACGCGCTAGCGAATCTGGAACGGGTCCCAGGCGGGCGCTGCGTCGGCCAGGAACTCGCGCAGGGTGCGCACGAACTCCGTCGGCGACACGCTCGACTCGCCGTCGCCTGCCCATCGCAGCTGCGGCGTCAGCGAACCAGGCGCGTCGGCGTGCCATCGGGAACCCGACGACTCCAGCGCATCGAGCACGGGAACCAGCAGGCGCAGGTCGGGACGCGGCATCACCGGCCGCGACGTGTACATCACCCAGGTCTCGTAGCGCAGCTCGACGGAGCAGCCGGCCTCGTCGACGACGGCCACGCGCATGCGCTCGGTGCTGTTGGCCACGGCCATCGGGTGCAGATGATCGGAGCGTGCAACGGTGAACCGCGTCGTGGGCGCGGCCGACCGGTCGGCGGGCACGGCGAACACCGCGAGGTCGATCTCCGGGAACTCCTCGACGACGACCTCACCACTGGCGATGGCCCCGAGGCTCGCCGACAGGTGGGCGTCCTCGTCGACCCACAGGTGCTCCCAGCGATCGAGGTGGTCGACGATCTCCAGCAGGCGCGGCAGCGTCCACTCGTACAGCGCTGCACATCGTTGCGGGTACGGGGCATCCAACATCTCCGCGGGCAGCGGCGACCGAGCGTCGTCGTCGAGCGCGGCGAGCACCATCGACACCCGCGCCGAGTCGCGTGACTCGAACGTACCGAAGTCGCCGGCGCGTGCGATGTCGACGAGTTGGTCGCGGCGAGCCAGCGCGGCGTCCGGGTGCAGCAGTGCGAACGCACTGACCAGACCGTCCTGGTCGAAGTGGTTGGTGGTGACGGCCTCGATGCCGTCGAACAGCTCGGGCCGCGCCAGCGCACGGAACGCGATCTGGGCCGAGAGGTCGTCGCGCAGCTCCACCGGCGTGGGCGCGCCCGGCCAGTGCGAGAGCGTGAGCACGGTGTCGGGGTTGGGCGAGCCGTCGACCGCCACGTTGGGGATGCCGGCGATGGCATGGTCGGGCACGTACCGGAGGGTGCGCATTGCGCCAACCGTAGAGGCCGCCGGATGGCCGCGCACGCCGGTCGACGACCTACGCTCGCGAGCGATGAGCGACGAGATCCGTAACGACTCCGGCATCGAGATCAAGGCGTTGTACGACGCCTCGGATCTGGAGGGCTGGGACCCTGCGACGCAGCTCGGTGCACCGGGCAAGCCGCCCTACACGCGCGGCGTGTACCCCACGATGTACCGCGGCAAGTTGTGGACGATGCGGCAGTACGCCGGCTTCGGCACCGCGGCCAGCACCAACGAGCGGTTCAAGTTCCTCCTCGAAGCCGGCCAGACCGGTCTCAGCTGCGCGTTCGACCTGCCCACCCAGATGGGCTACGACAGCGACCACCCGCGTGCCGAGGGTGAGGTGGGCAAGGTGGGCGTGGCCATCGACAGCATGGCCGACATGCGCGCACTGCTGGCCGACCTGCCGCTCGACAAGGTGAGCACCAGCATGACCATCAACTCCACCGGCGCGATCCTGCTGCTCATGTACGAGCTGGTGGCCGAGGAGCAGGGCGTGCCGGCGAGCGCCATCAGCGGCACCATCCAGAACGACCTGCTCAAGGAGTACATCGCGCGCGGCACGTACATCTATCCGCCGAAGCCGTCGATGCGCATCATCACCAACATCTTCGAGTACTGCGCGGCCAACGTGCCGAAGTGGAACACCATCAGCATCAGCGGCTACCACATCCGTGAGGCCGGCAGCACCGCCGTGCAGGAGATCGCGTTCACCATCGCGAACGGAATCGCGTACGTGGAAGCCGCGCTGGCCGCAGGGCTCGACATCGATGCGTTCGCACCCCGACTGAGCTTCTTCTGGAACGCACACAACAACTTCTTCGAAGAGGTCGCCAAGTTCCGGGCCTCGCGGCGCATCTGGTACAAGCTGATGAGCGAGCGCTTCGGCGCGCAGAAGGAGAGCAGCAAGCTGTTGCGCTTCCACACGCAGGTGGGCGGCAGCACACTCACCGCGCAGCAGCCGGAGAACAACATCGTGCGCGTCGCGGTGCAGAGCATGGCCGCGGTGATGGGTGGCACGCAGAGCCTGCACACCAACGGATACGACGAAGCGTTGAGCCTGCCCACCGAACGCGCGGCACGCATCGCGTTGCGCACGCAGCAGATCATCGGGTACGAGAGCGGCATCGCCGACACGCCCGACCCGCTCGCCGGCAGCTACTTCGTGGAGACCCTCACCGACGAGATCGAGCGTCTCGCGTGGGAGTACATCGAACGCATCGACGAGATGGGTGGAGCGGTCGAGGCCATCGAGTCGGGCTTCCAGCAGGACGAGATCATGGAGGCGGCCTACGCCTACGCGAAGAGCATCGACAACGACGAGCGAGTCATCGTCGGGCTCAACAAGTTCACTGTCGACAACGAGCCGGAACCGGTGGTGTTCCCGAGCGATCCGCTGCTCGAGAAGGGCCAGCGGGAGAGCCTCGCCGAATACAAGGCGAACCGCGACCACGCGCTGCTCGCGGCACGGCTGGCCGACCTCACCGAGGCCGCCCGCGGTACTCAGAACCTGCTGCCGCCGATGAAGGAAGCGCTGCGTGCCAACGCCACGCTCGGCGAAGTGAGCGATGCGCTGCGGGAAGTGTTCGGCGTGTATCAACCCGGTCGCTGATCGATGAGCTGGCTGACACCGTTCCTCGACGAGGAGAACTGCTACCTCACCACCACCGGGCGCCGCAGCGGCAACCCGCACGAGGTGGAGATCTGGTTCGGCGTCATCGACGACACGCTGCACCTCATCAGCGGGAACGGCCCCGGAGCCGACTGGTTCCGCAACGCGCTCGTGACACCGGACGTCTCGGTCCGCATCGACCGCGAGGTTCGGCGAGGTCGCGCGAGAGAGGTCACCGATCCACACGAGCGCAGGACGGTCGGTGAGTTGATGGGCGCCAAGTACCCGTGGGACGGCGACCCGTCGATCGGCCTCACGTTCGACGCATGGTGCTACGACGTGCCGGCGCTCGCCATCGACGGCTGGACCGCTCCCACCGTGTGACCTGCGGCTCGGGCAATTCTGTCGACCGCTTCCGCCGAGCGGTGCGATGATTCGGTTCGCTCTGGTCCGTCTCTCGAAGGTGACCCGCTCCGCCCCCTGTCACTCTCCCCGGAAGGACGTTCGATGAAGATCTTCAAGCGCCTCCTGTGGAACGCGCTGGTCAGCAGCGTGATGAGCAGCTTCGTCTGGTTCGCGGTCACGTTCTGGGTGTACCTGGAGACGAGGTCGGTCATCGCCACCTCCGTCGTCGGTGGCGGCTTCGCAGTGGTCTCCGCGTTGGTCGGCATGTACTTCGGCACCTTCGTCGACCATCACCGCAAGCACACCGCGATGGTGGTCGCATCGGTCGCCGCGCTCGTCTGCTACCTGGTCGCACTCGCGCACTACGCCGTCGCACCCGACGGGTCGCTGGTCACGGTGCGCAACCTGCACTTCTGGATCTTCGTGTTCGTCATCCTCGCCGGGTCGGTGGTGGGCAACCTGCGCGCAATCGCATTGTCCACGTCGGTCACGCTGCTCGTGCCCGAGGGCGATCGAGGCCGTGCGAACGGCATGGTCGGCACGGTGATGGGCATCTCGTTCACCATCACGTCGGTGCTGAGCGGTCTCGTCGTCGGACAGCTGGGCATGGGTTGGGCGCTCATCATCTCCGTGGTCATCACCACGCTGGCGCTGCTGCACCTGCTCACCATCCGGGTGCCCGAGGAGATGCCGGAGCAGCACGACGACGAGGAACGGCCGCCTGCCATCGACTTCCGCGGCGCGATGGCGATCATCCGCGAAGTACCCGGGCTCTACGGGCTCATCGGGTTCGCCGCGTTCAACAACCTGCTCGGCGGCGTGTTCATGTCGCTGATGGATGCGTACGGATTGTCGCTGATGTCGGTGGAGGCGTGGGGCATGCTGTTCGCGGTGCTGAGCCTCGGCTTCATCGCCGGCGGCGCGGTGGTGGCCAGGAAGGGCGTCGGCGCCAACCCGATGCGACTCATCCTGATCGGCAACTTCGTCAACTGGGTGATGTGCGCGGTGTTCACACTGCAGGCAAGCATCGCCTTGCTCGGCGTCGGCATGCTCGTGTGGATGAGCTTGATGCCGATGATCGAGGCGGCGGAGCAGACGGTGCTGCAACGCGTGGTCCCGTTCGATCACCAGGGTCGTGTGTTCGGCTTCGCGCAGACCGTCGAGAACGCGGCTGCGCCATTGACCGCGTTCATGATCGGGCCGCTCGCGCAGCTGGTCTTCATCCCGCTCATGCGTGCCGACGGCGCCGGCGGCGAGTTGATCGGTGACTGGTTCGGGACCGGCGACGACCGTGGCATCGCGCTCATCTTCACGGCCGCAGGCGTGTTCGGCATCGTCGCCACGCTGATGGCCCGCTCGTCGCGTTGGTACCGCGAGATCTCCCATCACGACAGCGAGCAGGCGCCGGTGCCGGTCGGCTGACCTCGCCGGTGTGCGCCGGCTGCCCGGTCGTGGGGTGGCACGGGCAGTATCGTCGCCGTCATGAAGTGGAGGACCGCGGTCAGCGTGTGCGCCGCGGGGTTCCTCGTGGCGTGCCAGAACAACCCGCCGTCGTCCACACCCGTCACCGTCGGCACCGTGCCGATCGACAGCGTCGCCACCACGCTGCTTCCCGACGTGGTCATCTCGTTCGTACCCGACGACACGCTGCCGCCCGGCACGCTCTTCGCCGGGCAGCTCTGCAACGCACTCACCGCCGACGACTTCGACGGGGTGGGCATCGCGGGCGTCGGCTCCGGCCGCCTCACCGCCACCCAGGAGCTGGCCGACGACCTGTGCGGTTACGTGGTTCGTGCCAGCGGCGACGACTACACCGTGCTGGTGCGCGCTCGCACCGCCATCGACCTCGAACAGCCCGCACCATCGGGGGAGGAGATCGAACCGCTCAGCGGCATCGGGCTCGCGGCCGTGGGCGTCATCCGCAGCGACGACACCTATGAGGTGATCGTGCAGGTCGAGAGCGGCTACTTCAGCGTGGCCAGCCCCGATCGCAGCAGTGCCCGCGCGCTGGCCCGTGCCGCGGCGGAGCGCTCCGCCGACTTCTGACGGCGCCTCAGTCGATGATGTGCAGGTGGACCTGCGGCCGCTCGGGCGCCACCACGCCTTCGGTGGCCCAGCCGAGGTAGATGAGCGCCGCGATGTGCGTGCCGGGCTCGAACCCGCACAGTGCGGCCACGGCGTCGTTGGCCCCCTTCGGGCACGAGCCCCAGTAGCTGGCGAGGCCGGTGGCCGTTGCTGCCAGCAGGATGTTCTGCACCCCGGCGGCGGTGGCGTCGCGGTTCTCGGCGGACCGCAGCGGTGAGTCGCCCGCCGCTGAGCCGACCACCAGCGTGGCGGGAGTGCGCAGGTACTTGGTGCGCGTCTTGGCCACCTTCTCCGCCGGGTCGCCGTGCGCTTCCATCGCGTCGGCGATGGTGTCGCCCAGCCTGGCCCGCCCGTCGCCGTCGGCGACCGCGAACCGCCACGGCCAGGTGCGCTTGTGGTTCGGTGCCCATTGCGCCAGCTCGCACAGCTCGGCGACGACCTCGCGAGAGACCGGCCGCGCGCGATCGACGAGCATGCTCGTGCGCCGTGCGGTGATGAGTGCCCGCAGCTGCGCCGGTGTAGTCACGAATGGTCCCGGATGTGGGCCACCACCAGGGCGGTCCACTGCGGCCACAGTTGCGGTGGGTAGTCGTGGCCCATGCCTTCGATGAGCTCGAAGTGTGCGCCGGGGATGAGCTCGGCCGTGCGTCGACCGGCGATCTGGTCGATGAGCGTGTCGCGGTCGCCGTGGATGACCAGGGTGGGCACCTGCACCGACCGCAGCCGCTCCGCGCGGGGCGCACTGGCGCGCACGGCGAGGAACTGCCGGCCCGGCCCGCTGGGGTGGAAGCTGCGGTCGAACGCCGCTTCGGCGGCCGCCCGCCAGCGAGCTTCGTCGGCGAACGCCGGGCTGCCCCACTCGCGCAGCCCGTCGACCGCCTGTTGCACGATGCCGGCCCGGTCGGTGGCCGGCGGCGCCACGAGCAGTTCGGCGGCGAGCGGCGAGCTCTTCATGTACTCCGGCTCGCCGCTGCTGCTCATCACCGAGGTCATCGTGAGCAGCCGTTCGGGGTGCTCGATGGCCATCGTCTGCACGATCATTCCGCCCATCGACAGGCCCATCACGTGCGCCTGCTGCACGCCCACCGCGTCGAGCACCGCCAGGCCGTCGGCCGCCATGTCGCTGAGCGAGTACGCCTCGCCGTGCTCGCCGACGGGCGCCTGGTCGAACTTGCTGCTCAACCCGACGTCGCGGTTGTCGAACCGAAGCACCTGCAGCCCGTGCGACGCGAACAGGTCGCACCACTCGTCGGCGTAGTTGATGCACTGGCTGCCGAGACCATTGACGAGCAGCAGCGTCGGGTTCGTCGCATCGCCGAACACGTCGTAGTGCAGCTCGGTGCTGCCGTTGTGTGCGAGGCCGCTGCGGAACGTCATGTCACTCGCCGACCAGTTCCTTGCGCAGATCCCGCTTCAGGAACTTGCCGTTGGCGTTGCGCGGGATGGGCTCGTCGCGGAACCAGATGGTGGCGGGGATCTTGTGCTTGGCGAGGCTGGCCGACAGGAAGTGCCGCAGGTCGTCGGCCGACAGCTCGTGCCCTTCGCGCAGCACGATGACTGCGGCCACGTCCTCGCCGAGTCGCTCGTCGGGGATGCCGAACACGCAGGCCTCGGAGATCGCGTCGTGGTGGTATATGGCCGTCTCGACCTCGCTGCAGTACACGTTCTCGCCGCCGCGCAGCACCATGTCCTTCGCACGGTCGACGATGTAAACGAAGCCGTCCTCGTCGATGCGGGCGATGTCACCGGTGTTCAGCCACCCGTCGCGAATGCTGTCGTGGGTGGCTTCGGGACGGTTGAGGTAGCCCTTGATGACGATGGAACCGCGCACGCACAGCACGCCGACGGTGTCGGGGCCGGCGGGGAGGTCGTTGCCTTCCTCATCGACGAGCTTGGCCTCCAGCGTGGGCACCACGGGGCCGCACGACTCGGGCTTGGCGATGAAGAAGCGAGCGGCGTTGGCGGTGATGATGCCGCAGGTCTCGGTCATGCCGTAGCCCGTGGACGGCTGGCCCTTCTTCAGCGCACCGGCGATCTTGCCGACCAGGTCGGGCTGCAGCGCGGCGCCTCCGCCCCCCATGCCTTGCAGCGTGGAGGTATCCCGCGTGGCCCAGTCGGGGTGCATCAGCAGTTCGCGGCTCATCGTGGGCACACCGGAGAAGTTGGTGACACCCTCACGCTCGATCAGTTCGAGCGCACGTCCGGCGTCCCACTTGTACATCAGCACGACCTTGCCGCCCGCCACGGTGCCGGGGTGCAGCAGGCAGTTGCACGCGGTGACGTGGAACAGCGGAGTGGGCGCCATGAACACGGCCTGCGCCGGTGCTGCTGCGGGCGGAGCAGTGGGGGCCGGCACGTCGCCGGCCGCGATGGCCTTGGCTTCGGCCATCGCGGTGGCGGCGCCCCTGGTGATGATGTTGAAGATGTTGTCGACCGAGCCGCGGTGGGTGAGCTGCGCGCCCTTCGGGAAGCCGGTGGTGCCCGACGTGTAGAAGATGGTGGCGTCGTCGTCGGGGTCGATGTCGACGGCGGGCAACGTGCCCGGGTCGGTGGTGGCCATGATGTCGGCCCAACGGGTGGCGCCGAGTGAATCGCCGCGATCCGTGCGCACGGCGATGAGGTGCATCGGGCGCTGTGCGGGCATGTGCATCAGTCGCTCGATGCGCTCGTCGTCGGCGATGAGCACCTTCGGCTCGGAGTCGTTGAGCGCGTACTCCATCTCGGGCGGGGTCCACCACGCGTTCATGCCGACCGCCGCGGCGCCGAGGCACACCGAGGCCCAGTACGCCACCACCCACTCCGGATAGTTGCGCATCGCGATGGCCACGCGGTCGCCGCGCTCCACGCCCTGCGCGACCAGATGGGCTGCCAGCGTGCGCACCTGCGCGTGGATCTCAGCGTAGGTGTAGCGCTCGTCCTCGTAGACCAGGTAGTCCTTGTCGCCCTGCAGCGCAGAGGTCTCCCACAGTGCCCGCATGGTCGGTGGCACCGCCGCGAAGGTCTTGAGCTGCACACCGCGCACCTCGATGGTGGTGGTGGCGAAGGGCGAACCGGGGGCGTCGAGTTCCGCACGAGCGGCGAGGTAGTGGTGAATCACGTGGGCGATCATTGCCGATGAGGTGTGTCGGGCGCCACGTCGGGAGCGCGTAGTGCCCCTATCCCGGTCCGAGGCGTTCCTCCAGTTCGGGTGCTTCCGAGGCTCACGTCCAGGATCTGCCCGCGCAAACCCTCGGTTGCCCGGCGCCTGGAGGAAAGCCTCGGAACGGGTGGATACTGTGGCGCATGGGATTGTTCAAGAGCATCCGCGAGCAGATGCAGGCGGCCACGCAGATGGCCGCCGAGTACAAGGCTGCGATGCCCTCGACTGCGACAGCCATGGGCGCACCGGCCGCGCAGGTGGTCATCCTCAACCCCACCCCGCAGGCCGAGGTCGACCGGCTGCTGCAGGCCGGTGGCGTCGCCCGCGGTGTCGTGTTGGGGTCGCGCCACGACATGTCCGACGGCGAGCGGTCGATCCGCACGCGGGTGCACGTGCGCGTGTGCGCGCGCCTCCCGCACGGCGCTCTGGGGCCGGAGTCGAGCGTGAAGGCCTGGGTGAGCTGGAAGGTCGCGGTGCTGCTCGAGCCCGGCCTGGAGGTACCCGTCGACGTCGACCGAGTCTCGAGTCGGGTCACCGGTCTGGCCACCGGGCAGTTGGCCGACGAGTTGGCGTCGCGGGCCAAGGAGGCCAAGCAGCGCCACAAGGGATACGACTTCGACACCGGGTTGGAAGGCATCACCGGCGTGCCCGCCGTGGCGCGTGAGGTGTTCGGTCCCGCCCCACAAGCCGGGTCACCTCCACCACCACCACCTCCGCCACCCCCGCCGCCGCCACCGCCTCCGGCGACAGGTGGCAGATGAGCGGCGACCGTCTGCGGCTCGGGCTCGACGGCGTCACCCGTTGCTGGTGGTGCGGCGACGATCCGTTGTACGTGCACTATCACGACGACGAGTGGGGCCACCCGGTCACCAACGACGTGCGGCTGTTCGAGAAGTTCTGCCTCGAAGGCTTCCAGTCGGGCCTGTCGTGGCTCACCATCCTGCGCAAGCGCGAGAACTTCCGCGCAGCCTTCGCCGGCTTCGAGATCGCGAAGGTCGCCGCGTTCGACGAAGCCGATGTGCAGCGACTGCTCGCCGACGCCGGCATCGTGCGGCACGGCGGCAAGATCCGCAGCACCATCAACAACGCGCAGCGGGCACTCGTGCTGCTCGACGAGTTCGGGTCCATCTTCGACTACGTGTCGCAGTACCGGCCGGCCCGCAGCACTCGACTCACGGTCCACGGCGAGCTGCTTGCCACCTACCCCGAATCGGTGGCGATGTCGAAGGACCTGAAGAAGCGCGGGTGGAGCTTCGTCGGCCCCACCACCATGTACGCGTTCATGCAGGCGATGGGTCTCGTCAACGACCACATCGAAGGCTGCGAGCGCGAGCCGTGACCGCGGGCGTCAGTTGGCGTGGAGAGCGGCGTTGAGGCCGTCCCACTTGGCCGAGCGGGGGAGCGCTTCCACAGCGCCGCTCTGGCTGTTGCGACGGTAGAGCAGGCCACCCTTGCCACTGAGCTGTCGCGCCTTCACCACTTCCACACCGTGGGGACCGTGCACGGCCACGAGGGTTCCGGCGGTGACGTAGAGACCGGCCTCGACCACGCACTCGTCGCCGAGGCTGATGCCGATGCCGGCCTCGGCACCCACAAGGCAGCGCTCGCCGATGGAGATCTGCTCGGTGCCGCCGCCCGACAACGTGCCCTGGGTGCTGGCGCCGCCGCCGATGTCGCTGCCGTCGCCGACCACGACGCCCTGCGAGATGCGACCTTCCACCATCGAGGTGCCCAGCGTGCCCGCGTTGAAGTTGACGAAGCCTTCGTGCATCACGGTGGTGCCGACGGCGAGGTGCGCACCGAGGCGAACGCGATCCGCGTCGGCGATGCGCACACCGCTGGGGACCACGTAGTCGGTCATGCGCGGGAACTTGTCGAGGCCGTGCACGGTGAGCGCGCCGCCGTCGCGGCGCACGCGCCAGCGCAGCTCCTCGAGCCCTTCGACGGGCGC
This sequence comes from Actinomycetota bacterium, assembly GCA_030685215.1. Classification (GTDB taxonomy): domain Bacteria; phylum Actinomycetota; class Acidimicrobiia; order Acidimicrobiales; family Ilumatobacteraceae; genus UBA668. The sequence goes on along the minus strand of JAUXQB010000024.1, from coordinate 53,003 downwards.
CGGGCCGAGGTTGGTCCAGACCACGTTGCTGAGCTGCCCGAACAGGCCGTCGAGGTTGATGGTGCGCGGCTTCATGTGGCGGTGCGAGAGGAGGTGCAACCGGAGGTACGCGTCGCCGGCGCTCGCCGGCTTGTCGTCGGTGTCGATGGCGATCTGCACGGCTCGGATGTTCACGCCGCGCACGTCGTCGCGTCGCTGCGCGGTGGTGTACGCCTCGAACGCTTCCGGCTGTGGCTCGTCGCCCAGCCCGAGCTCGCGGAACCAGGTGTCGAGCACCGTGCCGTCGTCGGTGATGGTGGCGAGGCCTCGGCCCCATGCTGCGGTCATCGATCTGCTCCGTTTCGTTGCGGGACGTTCACCACTTGTTGCGAGCCTCCTCGGCGAAGCCACGAACACCTGCGAACTCCACCGGTACACCATCGTCGCCGACGACGCGCCCGGCCCAGGTGCCGAAGCACTGGTGCACTTCCATGCGCAGCACCTTCAGGTCGGTGACGTCGTAGCGGTCGAAGGTGGGGGTGAGCGTCGCGTCGACCTGATCCGAGCCGAGCGAGCGCACGCGCCAGGGTGCCATCGGGTCGGCCCAGTCGTACGCCCACTCGAGCTCGCTGCTGATCTTGGTGAGCGTGCCGTCGATGCACAGCGCGTTCTCGGTGGCGCCGGTGCCGACGGTCCACTTGCCGCCGAACTGCAGCCCGAGCACACGGCCGTCGGAGGCGTGCCCCGAAGCGGCAGCCCAGTTCCACTGGTTCGAGTACGGCCAGATGCCGCGCCCGAGGTCTTGTACACCCCACGCGTCGTGATCCGGCCCGACGGACCACTCGCGGCCGCCCACTCTGACGGTGCCGGTGACCGGTCGGGTGTTCTGCTTCGAGGTGAACTGGAACGTGCGATCGCCCCAGGGGATGAGCACGTTGAGCGACTCGTGACCCTGCGGCTTCGCCACGGTGAGGTCGATGGCGATGGGGCCGGCGAGCGCACCCTTGCCCGCAGGCGCTGAGGCGACGAGCCGAGTGGCGGCGGGAGTCTCCTCGATGCGCAGGTCGATCGCCTTGTGCGAGATGGACTGCACGCCGGTGCACACCTGCTCGGGCAAGTGGATGCCGCGACCGAAGGGGTGCAGCATGCCCGCGGTGGTCTGCTCGCCGGTGGCGTGCTCCATGACCCACACGTTGGCGAGACCGGCGTAGTCGATGTCGGCGTAGACGAACGAGACCACGATCTCGTCGGTGATGACCGCCCAGTAGTCCCACCGCTTCTTGCGACCCCAACGACCGCGGAGGTTGGCGCGCAGCATCGGGTGCCGCGACCAACCGCGCGCCCCCGGGTTCAGTCGTCCACGCTCGTCGCACAGGTCGACCGGTGCGGTGAGCTCTCGTTCCGAGGCCATGCCGGTGTCAGAACACTTCCGGGCGAAGGGTGGGGAAGAGGATGACCTCTTTGATGCTGTGCACGCCGGCGATGAGCATGGCCACGCGGTCCATGCCGATGCCGAGTCCGCCGGTGGGCGGCAGGCCGTACTCCAGCGCGCGCAGGTAGTCCTCGTCGATGGCGGTGGCGGCTTCGTCGTCGCCGAGGTCCTTCGCCGTCTGCTCGTCCTCGAAGCGCAGTCGCTGCTCGACCGGGTCGTTGAGTTCGCTGTACCCGTTGGCGATCTCGCGACCGCCGATGAACAGCTCGAAGCGCTCGGTGAGGAACGGGTCGTTGCGGTCGACGCGGGCCAGCGGCGAGATCTCCACCGGATGGCCGGTGACGAAGGTGGGTGCGACGAGCCGGTGCTCGGCAGTGGCTTCGAACAGCTCCTCGATGATCTTGCCGGTGCCCCACCGCGGCGCACATGCGACGCCGTGCTGCGCCGCCAGTGCTCGAAGCTCTTCGAGCGGCTGCGACGGATGCACCGGCACGCCGATGGCCTCCTCGATGAGGTCGATCATGCGCGCCTGGCGCCACGGCTGCGCGAGGTCGACCTCGAGCGAAGCCTCGCCGGGGCCGTGCACCGTGACGACCGACGTGCCGGTGGCGTCGAGTGCCGCCTGCGTGATGAGCCGCTCGGTGATCTCGATCATCTCGCTGTAGTCGCCGTACGCCTGGTAGAGCTCCATCATCGTGAACTCGGGGTTGTGGCGCGTGCTGATGCCCTCGTTGCGGAAGATGCGGCCGATCTCGAACACGCGCTCCATGCCGCCGACGATGAGCCGCTTCAGGTGTAGCTCGAGCGCGATGCGAAGGTAGAGCTGCATGTCGAGCGCGTTGTGGTGCGTGATGAACGGACGTGCGTGCGCGCCACCTGCTTCTACGTGCAGCACGGGGGTCTCGACCTCGATGAACCCACGGCCGTGCAGCGTGCGCCGGAAGCTGGCGATGATCTCGTGGCGTACCCGGAACGAGCGACGTGCTTCTTCGTTGACGATGAGGTCGGCGTAGCGCTGGCGGAACCGGGTGTCGGTGTCGGTGAGGCCGTGCCACTTGTCGGGCAGCGGACGCACGGCCTTGGAGAGCAGTTCGAACTGCTGCACCTTGACACTCAGCTCGCCCTTGCGGGTGGTCATGACGGTGCCGTGCACTCCCACCCAGTCGCCGAGGTCGAGGTCGCGGAGCGCGGCGAAGGCATCGTCTCCGATGACGGCCTTCGACACGAACAGCTGCACTTCGTCGTCGCGGTCGCGCACGGTGGCGAAGATGAGCTTGCCGGAGTCGCGCATGAGCATGACGCGCCCGGCCACGGCCACCTCGACCTCGGTCTCCGTGCCGGCCTCCAGCGCGCCGTGTTCGGCCCGCAGTTCGGCCAGCGTGCACGTGCGGTCGAAGCGGTAGGGGTAGGGGTTGCCGCCGGACTCGCGGATGTCGGTGAGCTTCTGCAGCCGCTTTGCCTTCTCCGCCACCAGCCCGCTGCCGGTGGCGTCGCCTCCGTGGAGACCGGCGTCGTCGGTGGCGACCGGTGCGTGGTCGGGAGGTTCGAGGTCGTTGTCGCTGCTCACAGTCCCTTGACGGTACTTGCTGAACGGCTGGTCGCGTTGATCCGTTTCGGCGCCGGTCCGACCCCTGCCGGTGGCCGGCGGGAGGCCGGTGGTAGCGTCCTCCGACGGGCGAACACGGTCAGGTCACGGTTCAGGAGGAACGAATGCAGCGTCGTCGTCTGGCGATCATCGCCCCGCTCGTGGTGAGCGTGTTGTTCGGCCATGTGCTGGTCAGCGATGCTGCTGACATCACCGACGTCGATGGCGCCGCCATCGCCACCGCCCGCGCCGTGCCGGTCCTGGGCATGGTCGACTCGGTGTCGGTCGCACAGACCGGACCCCTCACCGACGCGGTACGCGATGCTGCCCTCACGGCTGCAGCCAATGCCGGCGCGCCCGCAGTGGTGGGCCGTGGCTTCAGTGCGGGCCTCACCCGCGTGCGGCGAGGCACGACCGTCGTGCAGCAGTCGCTCGGCCCGGGCTGGGCCTTCCCGATGGCCATCACGGCCCTGCCCCTGGAAGCCATCGGCGGGGTGATGGGCCGGCGGATCTCGGGTCCCATCAGTGCCGGCGGAGTGGTGATGGGCCAGACCAGCGCCAACGTTCGCGGCGCAGCCGTGGGCGACACCATCGACCTGATGGCTGCGAACGGCGCCATCCGCACGTTCACCATCGGCCTCATCGCGCCCGACGACGAGGTCGGCGGCACCGAGATCCTCATCAGCCTGCAGCAGGCCGACCTGCTCGGCGCCACCATCGCCACTCGCGTGCTCATCTACGGCGCGCCCAGCCGTTCCGCCGTCGACGTCGCGCTGCTCAACAGCGGGTTGTACAGCAACACGAAGGTGCGCATCCGCAAGACCTGGGACGCGAAGGACCCCGACGGCACTCGCAGCATGGCGGTCACCAAGTCGCTGCTCGGCGAGTTCCAGATGGATTACGCCAACCTCACCACCAACGGCTGGACCTCCGTCGACACCGCATGGAAGAACGCCTACCTGCCGGCGGCGCGCACGTACCCCACCGGCATTCGCACTCGGTGCAACAACACCATCCACTCCGACCTCAGTGCCGCCCTGGCCGAGGTGCAGGCCACGTACCCGAGCCTGGTCTACACCGGGTCCGATCCGCTGTTGTCCACCACCGGGTTGAACGTCGCCAACGCCAACCAGTACGGCGGGTGCTCGGCCGGCCAGGCCCGCTTGTCGCGCATCACGCAGAGCCTGGGGTCGGTCTCGCGTCACTCGTGGGGTCAGCCGCTCGACGTGAGCACGGTTGCCAACTGCCAGGGGTGTGTGCCCAGGATGGACTGCCGCATCGTGCGAATCTTCCGCAAGCACAACTTCGCGTGGGGTGGCAACTTCCTCACTCCCGACGGCATGCACTTCGAGTGGGTCGGCGAGCCGCGCCACCAACTGCAGTACCCGTCGAAGTACTGCGCGAACCCGGCGAGTGCGCAGGCGCAGACCGAAGGACTGCCGCCACCCGACGGCAGGGACACCCTCTTCGCCGACGACGGCCTCATCGAGGAGTAGCACTCGACGTTCAGGCGCGACCATCCGTCGCGGGCGCGACGGTGCGAGACTCGACGCATGGACACCACACTCGAACCCGTTCGGCTGTGGATCGCCCAGCAGATCCGCACCAGGGTGGTCGGTGACGAGCCGGCCCGAGCGGTCGCCGCCATCGATGCACCCGGCCCGCGCTGGTTCGCCGAGGATCGCGTGATCCGGCGCGTGCACTCCGACGCGTCGATGTTCGTCGGTGGGCTGCGTGCCATCCTCCTGCAGTCGCTGCACCCGCTCGCGATGGCCGGTGTCGCCGAGCACTCCGACTACCGCGCCGACCCGTGGGGACGGTTGCAGCGCACGGCCGACTTCCTGGCCGCCACCACCTTCGGTCCGGCATCGGTCGCCGAGGAGTCCATCGCGCGGGTGCGCCACGTGCACCGGCGCGTGCGCGGCACCGCGCCCGACGGCCGCGCGTACTCGGCGGGCGATCCACACCTGCTGCGGTGGGTGCACGTGTGCGAGGTCGACAGCTTCCTCGCCTCCTATCGCCGATATGGCGCGAGTGAGCTCACCCCAGCGCAGGCCGACGAGTACGTGGCCGACATGGCGGTGGTGGCGAGCGCCCTCGGTGTGAACCATCCGCCCACGTCGGTGGACGACCTGCGCAACGAGTTCCGCGACTTCCGCGACGAGTTGCAGGGCACCAAGGCCGCTCGTGAGGCGGCGCGCTTCCTGCTCGTGGATCCGCCGTTGCCGCTCGCCGCGAGGCCCGCCTACGCACTGCTGGGCACTGCCGCGGTCGCGCTGCTCCCCATGTGGGCCCGCTGGCCGCTGCGCCTCCCGTACCTGCCGGTGAGCGAAGCGGTGCTCGTCCGCCCGGCGGGCGCTGCGGTCACCCGTCTCATCCGCTGGTCGCTCGCACCCACCTGACGAGTTCATGAGCGCCGCGACGTGCGAGCGGTAGCCTCACGCTGTGGCGACTCGATTCGTGATCATCGGCGGTGGGCCCGCGGGCAACACCGCGGCAACGCACGCAGCTCGGCTGGGGGCCGAGGTCACCCTCATCGAGCGCGACGTCATCGGTGGCGCGGCGCACCTGTGGGACTGCATCCCGTCGAAAACGATGATCGCCACCGGTGGCGCCATCGCGTTCACCCGCCGCCTCGAGGGCATGGGTCTCGAGCAGCAGGCGCCGGAGGTCGACGTGGAAGCGCTCACCGAACGCATCGAGAGCATCAAGATGCGCCTGCAGCGCAGCACCACCAACCTGCTCACCAGTCAGGGTGTCACGCTCATCCACGGCTCGGCGAAGATGCTGTCGCCGCACGAGGTGCAGGTCACCACGGCCGACGCCGAGGGCGTGCCCACGGTGCGCACCATCCCGGCCGATGCGGTGCTGGTGGCCACCGGGACGCGCCCGCGCATCCCCGACTGGTGCCACCCCGATGGCGAACGCATCCTGGTCACCCGCGACTGCTACCCGCCGAAGGTGTTCCCGGAGAGCGTCACGGTGGTCGGGTCGGGCGTCACGGGTGTCGAGTTCGTGCACATGTTCAGCTCGTTCGGCGCCAAGGTCACGCTCGTCGTCAGCCGTCAGCAGGTGCTGCCCTCGAAGGATCCCGAGGTGGCCGCGGTGCTCGAGGACGACTTCCTCCGTCGTGGTGTCAGCCTGTTGAAGGGCGCGCGAGCCACCTCCATCGAGCGTGTGGTGAACGACCAGGGCGTCGAGGAGGTCGTGGTGCGGTGCGACGACGGTCGCGTCGTGCGCAGCTCGCACGCGGTGCTCGCCATCGGCTCGGTACCGAACACCGATGGTCTCGGCCTCGACTCTGCAGGTGTCGAGCTCGACAACGGCGGCTACGTCATCATCAACCGTCACTGCCAGAGCAACGTGTCGCACATCTACGCAGCCGGCGACATGAGCGGCAAGCTGCCCCTGTCGTCGGTGGCCAGCATGCAGGGTCGCAAGGTGGCCGAGCACGTGATGGGCCTGTCGAAGGTCGCGCACCGCCACCTCGACTACGACAAGGCGGCCAGCGCCATCTTCACCGAGCCCGAGATCGCCGACGTCGGTCTCGCCGAAGCCGACGCGTTCGCGGTCGGCCGCAAGATCCGCGTCACCAAGGTGCCGTTCAGCAGCACCCCGAAGGCGCTCATCAACAACGACTGGCGTGGCTTCGTGAAGATCATCAGCGACCCCGCCACCGGGGTGGTGCTCGGCGGCTCCATCGTCGGCCGTCACGCCGCCGAGCTCATCAGCGTCATCGCGCTCGCCGTCACCGCCAACCTGAAGGTCACCGACATCGTGGAGAGCTTGCTCGTGCACCCGGCACTGTCCGAGGCGCTCGCCGAAGCAGCCGACTGATGTTCTCCTCCACCGACGAGGACCGCGTCAGCCCCATCGTGCCCGCCGGCCATCGGCTGGCGTCGTACGGTCGCCGAGTCGGCGGTCTCGCGGTCGACCTGGTCGTCATCAACGGGCCCGTGCTCGCCGCGTTCCTCGCCGCCGGATACGGTCCCGACGAAGCCACCTCCGGCGACACCGCCATCTGGCTCACCATCGCCATCACGGTGGTCGGTCTGCTCTACGAGACCTTGTGTGTGTGGCGCTGGGGTCGCACGTTGGGCAAGCTCGCCACGGGAACCCGGGTCGTGTGCCTGGTCACCGGTGGGCCGTTGGATCTCACGCGGGCTTTCCAACGTTCGCTGCTCCCCACCACCGTCAGCGCCATCCCTCAGGTGGGTGTCTTCCTGGGCATCGGCGTGTACGTGACGGCGTTCTTCGACCCTTTGCGCCAGGGCATCCACGACAAGGCCGCGGGCAGCATCGTGGTGATGGCACGGCACAGCGAGGTCGACGGCACCTGATCGGCGCCGGCGCCCTATTCTGTGGCGATGATTCGGCGACGGGCGCTCACGCGCATGGGAGGGCTGTTCGCGATGCTCGCCACCGGAGCAGGCTGCAGCGACGACGAGACACGTCCTGGCACCACCCGGCCGCCCGCGCCCGCAGTGACCGCGGAGAAGTGCATCGTCCGGCTGCACGGCAAGGGCGGCACCGGCGGTGACTCGATCGTGGTCGACGGCATCGCCGAGGTGCGGCCCACCGGCAACGCCGACGGGTGGGGTCTGCGGCAGTGGCTGTACTACCCCGACGACCGCTACGAGGAAGCACGCGCCATCGTCGCGTCGGCCCTCGACGAGGTCGCGTGCACCACGGCCGTGATCGGCGGTTTCTCCAACGGGGCGTCGTTCGCCGCCAAGCTGTACTGCCGCGGCGAGACCTTCGGAGGGCGCGTCGTGGGCTACGTCATCGACGATCCGGTCACCGACGCCGGGGTGCTGCCGTGTCGTCCGGCAGAGGGGGTGAAGGCCGCGCTCTACTGGACCGGCGCGCTCGCGTCGACCGCACCCGCGGGGCAGGACTGCACGGCCATCGACTGGACGTGCGAGGGCGGCGCCAGCCTGGGCATCGAGGCGTACGCCGCGGCGCTCGGCCTGCCCGTGCTGCCCAGTCCGTACACCGACCACCAGCCGCACGAGGCGCCCGAGCTGCACGACTGGCTGCGGTGAGGCGTCACGTGCGAGCGACGAGGTGCGGGGTGCGCCAGCGCAGCACGGCGAGCGTGATCGCTCCCACCACCACCAGGCAGCCGAGGTTCACCGACAGCTGACCCACCGCGCCCCATGCGCCGTGCCAGTCGCCGACTGCCGCACCGATGCCGATCGCGGCGATGGCGGGGATGGTGGTGACCGACACGAGCACGCCGACGAGCGTGCTGGAGTGCGCGAAGGTCAGCGAGAGCACGCCGGCCACGGCTGCGACCGACGCCACGATCGCGCTGTACACGTCGGGGTGCGCGATGAAGCCGGCGTTGATCTGGCTGCCCAGCTCGAACTCGTCGGGGATGCGGTCGATGGCGCGCAGGACGGCCGTCATCAGAAACGCTGCCAGCACGGCCGCGCTCGACCCCATCGCACCGACGACCGCGCTGGCCAGCCACCGCCGCGGCTGCCGTTGCTGGAGGTACCACGACATCGCGGCGATCGGCCCGTACTCGGGGCCGACCACCATGGCGCCCACGATGAGGATGCTCGAGTCGGTGAGCACGCCCGCGGTGGCGATGATGGCGGCCACCACGAAGTAGGCCTGCAACAGGGGAGTGGCCTGTCCGCCGCGGGCGACGATGGCCTCCACCTCCGCCCACAGCACCGTCGAGTCGGCCTCGCCGGGTGCCTCGTCGAGCGCCACCTGCACGGCGGACCCCATCGACAGCGACGAGTGCGTGATGCTCACCGAACCGTCGTGGTGCAGCCCGAGTGCGCGCAGTTCGACGAGGATGTCGTTGCTGGCCTCGCGCGCCACGTCGAACTGCACGACGTCGCCCACCGGCTGCAGTGCCACACCCTCGAGGCGCACGATGTTGGTGACGCCTGTGCGGTCGATGAGCAGCGCGACCACCGGCTCCACGTGAGCGGCCGCGACCACGAGTCGGAAGTGGACGAGACCGGCCATGGCTGCCGAGGCTAGTGAGTGGGAGGCCGCCCGAAGTCGTCGATGGCCCGCCACGGGTGCAGCACGGTGCGGGTGGTGGTGTCGACGGTGAAGTAGTGGCCCTGCCCGGGCTGGTCGTGCCGTCGATCGATCGGCTGGTCGGTGAGCCGGCAGTACCAGAGCGTGCCGACCCCTCCGTGCCCGACCACCACCGTGTTCACGACGCCGTCGACGAGGTCGGAGAGTGCGTCGACGATGCGCGCCTGCGCGTCGACTGCTCGCTCCCACCCGTCGGCCGAGCGATCAGGGAACGCGAACAGCTCGTTGGCCAGCTGCTCGTGGCGGTCATGGGTGACGTACCCGGTGCTGCTGCGATCGATCTCGCCGGTGGTCGGCCGCACCTCGACGGCCAGGCCGAGGTGCTCGGCGAGCATGCTCGCGGTGTCGAGCGCCTTGGTCTCCGCGCTGCTGACGATCCGCGCGACGGATGCAATCCACGGCTGCTCGAACATCTGCTGGGTACGGCGCCGTCCGAGCTCGCTCAGGTGCCACTCCGGGACGGGAACTCTGGCGTCGATGTCGACGTTGGCGTGCGAGACGTAGCGCAGCAGCGACACGTGTTCAGACGGTCCTCAGCCAGGCGATGAGGTCGTCGCTGCCGGAGGCCAGCCCGGCCTGGCGGCCGGTGAGGTGGTCGTGGCCGAGCCGGTCGAGGTCGGCGCCGCGAGCCACCAGCGCCTGCACGGCCGCGAGCTGTCCGGCGCGGCATGCGTGCCAGCAGGCGTTGGTGATGTCGCCCTCGTCGAACGAGCCGGCATCGAGCACTCGGGTCAGCTCGTCGGTCTCGCCGAGCGCCGCCGCCTGCCAGACGGTCATCGTGGCGCCGCGCTGCACGAGCCGGCGCGCCGCGTTCCACTGCGCGAACACGACGGCGTCGGCAAGGGGCGTGCCGCCGGTGAGCACGGCGCCGTCGGCCTCGATGTCGGCGCCCGCGTCGAGCAGGGCATCGATGGCGTCGACGTCGTCGGAGCTGGCCGCCCAGTGCAGTGCGGTCTCCGAGTGCGGGCCTGCGAACCGGCCATCGACGGCCGCGCCCGCCGCGACCAAGAGCGCGATGGTCTCGGCGACGCGAGGAGGGTGCCCCGGCCAGTCGGTCGCGACGTGGAGCACCGTGCGCGACGTGGCAGCGTCGCCGAAGCGTTCGGTCGCCAACGACGGATGCCGCGCCAGCAGCGCGCGCACCCCGGCAACATCGCCGGCGCGCACGAGCTCGGCCAACGACACCACCCGTGGGTCGTCGGCCGCGAGCATCGGATCAGGCGATGACGACGACCACGTCGCCGGCGCCCACCGTGTCGCCGGCCTTCACCTTGATCTCCTTGACGGTGCCGGCCTTCTCGGCGGTGATCTGGTTCTCCATCTTCATGGCCTCCAGCACCACCACGGCCTGGCCGGCTTCCACCGGCTGACCGACCTCGACGAGCACCTTCACGATGGTGCCCTGCATCGGCACTTCCACGTTGCCGCTGCCGCTGCCTGCTGCCGCACCGCTGCTGGCGGCACGAGCCGGCTTCTTCGCGGCCTTGGCCGGGCCGGCAGCCACCATCGGCGCGTCGGGCACCCACATCTTCACGTCGAAGCGCTTGCCGTTGACCTCGACGGTGGTGTTGCGCTGCACGAGCGGCGCCTCGTCGTCGTCGGCCGCTGCCGGCGGTTTTGGCGCCTCCAGGCCCGACAGGTCGAGCTTCTCCTCGACCCACTTCGTGCTGTGCTCGAACGCCTGGAAGTCGGGGTGCTGCAGGATGGCGATGTCGGCGGGAATGGTGGTTGCCACGCCTTCGACGACCATCTCGTCGAGCGCACGCAGCGTGCGCGCGATGGCGGTGGGGCGGTCCTTGCCCCACACGATCAGCTTGCCGACCAGGTTGTCGTAGTACTGACTGATGGTGTCGCCGCTCTCGTAGCCGCTGTCGAAGCGAACGCCGAAGCCGTCGGAGGGGACCAGCTTGGTGATGGTGCCGGGGGAGGGCAGGAACTTGCCGCCCGCCGGGTTCTCGGCGTTGATGCGGATCTCGATGGCGTGCCCGTAGCGGCGGGCTGCCACTTCGGCCTGGGTCATCGGCAGCGGCTCGCCGCTCGCGACGCGGATCTGCCACTCGACCAGGTCGATGCCGGTGATGACTTCCGTGACCGGGTGCTCGACCTGCAGACGGGTGTTCATCTCGAGGAAGAAGAACTCGTCGTCCTGGTAGATGAACTCCACCGTGCCGGCGTTGTAGTAGCCGACGGCCTTGGCGGCCTTGATGGCGGCCTCGCCCATGGCCTCCTCGATGCCCGGCGCCATGTGCGTGGCGGGGGCCTCCTCGATCAGCTTCTGGTGCCGACGCTGCGCGGAGCAGTCGCGCGTGCTGACCCACACGACCTCGCCGAACTGATCGCCGACGATCTGCACTTCCACGTGGCGCGGCCAGGTGAGGTAGCGCTCGATGTAGATCTCGTCGCGACCGAAGAACGCCTTCGCCTCGCGCTTGGCGCTGTCGATGGCGTCCTGCACCTCGCTCGCCTCGCGGATGACCTTCATGCCGCGGCCGCCGCCGCCGTACGCGGCCTTGATGACCAGCGGCCAGCCGTGCGCGTTGCCGAACTCGAGGATCTCCTCCGCGCTGGTGATGAACTCGGTGGTGCCGGGCACGATGGGTGCGCCGCCGCGCTGCGCGGCCTTGCGTGAGCTGACCTTGTCGCCCATCTCGTCGATGGCCTCCGGCGGCGGCCCGATGAAGGCCACGCCCTTGGCGATGATGGCGCGAGCGAAGTCGGCGTTCTCACTGAAGAAGCCGTAGCCGGGGTGCACGCCGTCGGCGCCACTCTGCTCGATGGCGTTCAGGATGGCCTCGGTGTTGAGGTAGCTCTCGGCGGCGGTCTGCCCGCCGAGTGCGTAGGCCTCGTCGGCGAGCCGGACATGCAGGGCGTTGCGATCGAGTTCGCTGTAGACCGCGACGGTCTTGATGCCGAGTTCCCGGGCGGCCCGGATGACTCGAACGGCGATCTCTCCACGATTGGCGATCAGGATCTTTTTCAGCACAGGCCGCAATACTGTCGGAATGGACACCCCCAGCGCCACACCGCCGATCTGGGGTGTGCCCGAGTGGCCGCCCGGATGGCACGTGTCGGTCGTCGACGAGACGGGCAGCACCAACGCCGACCTGCTCGCGGCAGCGTCTGCGGGAGCGCCGGATCGCACGGTGTTGGTCGCTCGGCACCAGACCAGCGGGCGGGGTCGGCTCGACCGTCGGTGGGAGGCGCCTCCGGGCGCGAACCTGCTGGTGTCGCTGTTGTTGCGCGACGTGCCCGAGCATCCCCACGTGCTCACGCAGCGGGTCGGGCTCGCCGCGATCGCAGCGTGCACCGAGGTGGCGGGTGTGAAACCCGCACTCAAGTGGCCCAACGACCTGCTGCTCGGCGGCGTCAAGCTCGCCGGCGTGCTGGCCCAGGCGCAGCTGGGTGCGTCGCCGGCGGTGGTGGTCGGTGTCGGCCTCAACGTCGGCTGGGCGCCCGACGGGGCCGCACGGCTCGGCGACGGTGTGCAGCCACTGCGCGTGCTCGCCGCGCTCCTACGCGCGTACGACGCGCTGCCCGCCGACGTCTGGTTCCCCTACCGCGAGCGCCTCGCCACCATCGGCCGGCAGGTGCGGGTGGAGCTGCCCGACGGCGTGGTGGAAGGCCGCGCGCTCGACGTCGAGCGCGACGGTCGCCTGATCGTGGTCGACGACTGCGGCATCACGCACCGCTTCGCCGTCGGCGACGTCGTCCACCTCCGCTGACGCAGCCTCGGGCGCAGTGACGATGGCGGGGTGACCGGGCGCCGTCGGCGGCCGCCAGTAGCCTCGATGGTCGTGCTCGCACTCGACACCACCCCTCTGCCGCGACGGCGACGGTTGCCCACGTTCCTCGCGATCGTGCTGGTCACCACCGTCGTCGGTGGCGCCGGCACGCTCATCGCGGCGCGCAACGTGGTCGATGGTGTGCCGCGGGTGCCCGGTGTGTCGTCGGTGCTCAGCAGCACCAGCACCAACGTCGAGAACTACCTGCTGGTGGGCAGCGACAGCCGCGATGCGGGCGACCCCAACACCGGCGAGACCGGCGATGTCACCGGCAACCGCAGCGACACGATGATGGTGCTGCGCATCGACAAGAACGACGACACCGCGTCCATCCTGTCCATCCCGCGCGACCTCTACGTCGAGACCGCCGACCACACCGGTCGCATCAACGGCGCCTACAACGACGGCCCCGCGGCGTTGGTGGTGGCCATCCAGGAGTCGCTGGGCATACCCATCCACCACTACGTCGAGATCGACTTCTTCGGCTTCAAGGCGCTGGTCGATGCGCTCGACGGCATCAACGTCTGCTTCCTGTACCCCACGCGCGACTTCAACACCGGGCTCGACATCCCCGTGGGCGGTTGCTACACGCTCGACGGCACGCAGTCACTCGCGTACGCGCGCAGCCGCCACTACGAGGAGTTCCGCGACGGCGAGTGGCGTGAGGACCCCACCAGTGACCTGGGTCGCACCACGCGCCAGCGTGCGTTCGTGAACGCCACGCTGCAGAAGGCGCTCGCCACCGTGAAGACCGATCCGTTCCGCACCGGCGACCTGGTCTCCGCCATGGGCGCGGCCATCCGCATCGACGACGAGCTCGACCCCATCGGCGCCGGCGCCTCGCTGCGCACCGCAGTGGGCGACGGGCTGCTCACCTACTCGTTGCCGGTGGTGAACGAGACCATCGACGGCGCGGCGGTGCTGCTGCTGGGCGATGGCGCCGACGCGGTGCTCGCCTACTTCCGCGGCACCGGACCGGCACCCCCACTTCCTGCCTGACGCGCGCTCGCGCGACACGCCAGCCATACTGAGCGGGTGCCGAACGTACGAGAGAGCGACACCATCGCAGGCGTGTACGTCGTGGAGCCCAGCATCCACGGCGACCAGCGGGGGCTCTTCATCGAGACCTACCGTCGCGAGTGGTTCCCCAACAGCCGCGAGATGTTGCAGGGCAACCGATCCAACAAGCAGGCCGGCGCGCTGGTCGGCTTGCACTACCACCTGCACCAGGCCGACTACTGGTACTGCCCGGTCGGCACCATCCGGGTGGTGCTGCACGATCTGCGCGAGGGCGGCCCCACCGACGGCGGCACGATGGCCTTCGACATCTCCGGCGAGAACCACCTCGGCGTGTACATCCCGCCCGGTGTGGCGCACGGCTTCGCTGCGCTCACCGACGTGGTGATGACCTACCTGGTCGACGGGTACTACAACCCTGCCGACGAGCTGGGTGTGAAGTGGGACGACCCCGTCATCGGCGCCGACTGGGGTGTCACCGACCCCATCATGTCGGCCCGCGACGAGGCCAACCCACTGCGCGCCGACATGCCGGCGGGTCGCCGCCCCTACTGGCCGATGAGGACCTGACATGAAACTGTTCGTCACCGGCGCGGCCGGCTTCATCGGCTCGAACTACGTGCGCTGGCTGCTGGCCAACAGCGACGACGAGATCACCATTTTCGACGCGCTCACGTACGCCGGCAACATGGAGAGCATCCGCGACGTGCTCGACGACCGGCGCACCTCGTTCGTGCACGGCGACATCTGCGACGAGGACCTCGTGGTGCAGAGCATGGACGGCCACGACGCAGTGGTGCACTTCGCCGCCGAGAGCCACGTGGACCGCAGCATCAAGGACCCGTACTCGTTCGTGCGCACCAACTGCTTCGGCACCAACGTGATGTGCGACGTCGCGCGCCGGGTGGGTGTGCAGAAGTTCCTGCACATCAGCACCGACGAGGTGTACGGCACCATCGACGAGGGCTCGTTCAGCGAGACCGACAAGCTCACCCCGCGTTCGCCGTACAGCGCGGCGAAGGCCGGCAGCGACCTCATCGCACTGAGCTACTTCACCACGCACGACCTCCCCGTGGTGGTCACCCGCTGCAGCAACAACTACGGCCCGTACCAGTTCCCCGAGAAGGTCATCCCGCTGTTCACCAGCAACCTGCTCGACGGCAAGA
The DNA here is from genome assembly GCA_030685215.1 of Actinomycetota bacterium. Lineage (GTDB taxonomy): Bacteria > Actinomycetota > Acidimicrobiia > Acidimicrobiales > Ilumatobacteraceae > UBA668. Next base: position 37,976 of record JAUXQB010000024.1, on the reverse strand, counting down.
AGGTGCCGCTCTACGGCGACGGCGGCAACGTGCGCGACTGGATCCACGTGGAGGACCACAATCGTGCCGCGCACCTCGTGCTGCAGCAGGGAGTGGTGGGCGAGGTGTACAACATCGGCGCGCACGAGGAGTTCACCAACCGCGAGCTCACGTACAAGCTGCTCGAGCTGTGCGGTCGCGACGAGAGCTTCATCGAACCGGTGGCCGACCGGCTCGGCCACGACCGCCGCTACTCGGTGAACATCGACAAGGTGAGTGCGCTCGGGTGGAAGCTGGAGAAGTCGTTCGAGCAGGGCCTCGCCGACACGGTGGCCTGGTACCGCGACAACCGCTGGTGGTGGGAGCCGCTGAAGGCGAAGGCCGGCCTCTGATGCGGGTGGTCGTCACCGGTGCAGCCGGTCAGCTGGGCATCGACCTGGTCGCTGCGTGCACGTCGGCCGGCGACGAGGTGCACGCGTTCGATCGTGCCGGGCTCGACATCTGCTCGCGCTCCGACGTGCACAACGCCATCACGTCGTTGCAGCCCGATGTGGTCGTGAACTGCGCTGCGTGGACTGCAGTCGACGCGTGCGAGTCCGACCCCGATCGCGCGCTCGCGGCCAACGGCACCGCGGTGCGCTGGCTCGCCGAGGCGACGCACCGCGTGCGCGCCCATCTGGTGCAGGTGAGCACCGACTACGTCTTCGACGGCACGCTCGACCGCCCGTACCACGAGTGGGACGACACCGATCCGCAGAGCGTGTACGGGCTCACCAAGCTGGTCGGCGAACGCGAGGCGCTCGTGCTCGGCGCCGACGCCACCGTGGTGCGCACGTCGTGGGTGTGCGGTGTGAACGGCGCGAACATGGTGAAGACCATCATGCGCCTGGCCGGGCAGCATCCGGAACTGCACTTCGTGGCCGACCAGATCGGGCACCCCACCTTCACCCACGATCTCGCACCGGTGCTGCGCCGGCTCGCCGTCGACCGTCTCAGCGGTGTCGTGCACGTCACCAACCAGACCTCCTGCTCGTGGTTCCAGTTCGCCGGCGAGGTGGTGGCCGCGATGGGTCTCGATCCCGCGATGGTGCAGCCGATCAGCACCGCCGACCTGCAGCCGCCGCGCCCGGCGCCGCGCCCCACCAACAGCGTGCTCGACAACGCGGTGCTGCGCATGGCCGGCCACCCCGCGTTGCGCGACTTCCGCGAGCCCCTGCGCGAGACGGTTGCTGCGTTGATGGCGGCCGCCGCCGGCTGATCAGCCGGACACGGCGATGAGCGCCGCGCCGGCGATCGCGATGACGATGCCAGCGACGTTCACCCGGCCCACCGGCTCGTGGTCGAAGCGGTGCGCGAGCGCGGTGGTGGCCAGCGGGTAGAGCGACCCGAGCACGGTGGCGACGGCGATCGGGCCCACCTGCAACGCGTGCGTGATGGCGAGCCCGGAGCCCACCATCAGTGCACCGGTGACCAGCGCGAGTCGCGGCGGCCGGCCGACCGGCACCCGACGGACCACGCACAACGTGCCCATCGTGAGTGTGGCGCCGATGGCGGCGAACGCGACCGGCCATTGGCCGCTGTCGGTGCTGGTGTGCCCGATGGCCATGAAGAAGCCGGCGAATCCGAAGCCGGCGACCACCGCGTACAGGATCTCGCGGCGCAGCGAGATGGTCGTGCTGCCGAGGTCGCGTCGGTACGCGAGTGCCGGAATGGCGATGAGCGCGAGCGCGACGCCGGCCCATCGACCACCGGCCAGCGACACACCGCCGATCAGATCGGCGGCGACCGGCACCAGCGCGGTGGTGAGCGCGGCGAGTGGTGCGATGACGCTCATCCGTCCGGCAGCGAGCGCGTGGAAGAAGAGCAGGTACGCGATGCCCGCGGCGACACCCGCGACGAGGCCCAACACGATGTCGCCGTGGTGCAGGTGCTTCCATCCGATGAGTACCACGAACATGGGCAGCAGCAGTGATTGCAGCAGTTGCGCCCAGAAGTTCACGGTGAGCGCAGAGTGCCGCACCGTGGCGCGTCCGCCGAGATAGTCGGCCGTTCCCGACACCAATGCGGCAACCAGGGCGAGCAGCACGACCATCGGGGGTAGTGTAGATTGTTAGGGTCCAAACGAACTTGGGGGGTTTCCGAATGGGTGAGATCGTCGGATCAGCGATCGTCGCGCACGTGCCGCCGCTGGTGCTGCCGCACGACGTGCGACTGGAACTGAATCACGGCCGCGACTTCTCCATCGTCGACGGCCTGCACCGTATGCGTCGCGAGTGCATCGACCCGTTGCAGGCCGACACCATCATCGTGCTCGACACGCACTGGTTCACCACGTTCGAGTGGGTGGTCTCCGCGCACGAGCGCCGAACCGGCAAGTTCACCAGTGGCGAGTTGCCGCGCGGCAACCCGCAGATGCCGTTCGACATCCCGGGCGACCCGCAGCTCGCGCGCCTCGTCGAGCAGGTGGCCGCTGAGCGCACCGACACGTGGGTGCATGCCAGCGACGACCCGTACCTGCCCATGCACTACGCCACCGTCTACCTGACGCCGTACCTGCAGGCGAACGAGAAGTGGATGTCGGTGAGCACCTGCCAGACCGCCGAGTTCAACGACATGGTGGTGATGGGTGAAGTGCTCGGAGAAGCCATCCGCCGGTCCGACCGGAGAGTGGTCATCCTCGCCAGCGGCGCCCTCTCGCACAAGTTCTGGCCGCTGAGCCAGCTGCGTCACCACGAGGGAGCGGATCCCGCCGACGTGTTCAGCCCCGAGCACCGCGCCGCCGACGAGCGAGTCATCAAGTGGTTGGAGGCCGGCGACCACGCCGCCGTACTGGCCGACTACCCCGACTTCCGGCAGTACGCTCCCGAGGGCCGGTTCGCCCACTACGTCATCATGGCCGTCGCGCAGGGCGGCGCGGCGTGGAACTCGCCGGGCATCCCCTACAGCGACTATGAAAACGCTGCAGGTACCGGGCAGATCCACCTCTGGTTCCCTGCCGCCCCGTCCGTCTGACCCGCCTACGGGCATCACCTCTTCCAGGAGCACCACACATGCGTTTGGCCAACTACGCGGGCCGTGCCACCATCGTCGTCGACGGCCATGCGGTCGACGTCGAGCAAGCCAGCAGCGGACAGCTCACCAGCGACCCGATGGTCCTGGCCGATCTCGCCAACCACGACGCACTGCGCGCCCTTGAAGCCGATGCGGTGGCGGTGGAATGGCCGCTGCTCGACGAAGCACTGCTGCTGGCCCCCGTGCCGCGCCCGCCGAAGGGATACGGCGTCGGGCTGAACTACAAGCAGCACGCCATCGAGAGCGGGCGCGACCTGCCCACCGAGCCGCACCTGTTCGGCAAGACCGAGAACTGCGTGTGCGGCCCGTTCGACGAGATCGTCGTGCCGGCCGGTCTCACCGAGATCGACTACGAGGCCGAGCTGGTCATCGTGTTCGGCCGCACCTGCAAGAACGCCACGCGCGACGACGCGTGGAGCTTCCTCGCCGGGGTCACCTGCGGTCAGGACATCAGCGACCGCGGCGAGCAGTTCCGGCCGCCGCTGAAGCAGTTCACCATCGCCAAGTCGTACGACACGTTCGGCCCCATCGGCCCGTACCTCGTCACCGCCGACGAACTCCCGAACCCCGATGCGCTGGCCCTCACCGGCACCGTCAGTGGCGAGGTGATGCAGGAGGCCAACACCGACGACCTCATCTTCGACGTGCCGGCGCTGGTGGTGTGGCTCAGCCGCTACATCACGTTCCAGCCCGGCGACCTGGTGTGGACGGGTACACCCGGCGGCGTGGGCGAGGCGCGTGGCAGGTTCCTGCGCGACGGCGACGTGGTGGAGACCGAGATCGTCGGCATCGGTCGTATGCGCAACCCGGTCGTCGAGCGCTAGGGCACGCCGTGAAGGTGATCCCGAACGGCGACAGGAGCGTGAGCTACGGCGGGCGGTTCACCGGCACGGTCGAGCTCGAGATGCTGCACGCCACCCCCACCGACGAGGAACCCGACACCGCGCTGGTGCACTTCAAGGACGGGGCCGTCACGTTCTGGCACGTGCATCCCGGCGGGCAGCAACTGTTCGTGGTCTCCGGGCAGGCACGGGTGGGCACGGTCGCCGATGGCGAGGTGCAGCTGGCGCCCGGCGCGTTGGTGGTGTGCCCGGCCGGCGAGCGCCACTGGCACGGCGCCGCCGTGGGGCACGACTCCACCCTGCTCGCGGTCACCTGGGGCACCACGCAGTGGGAGGCGGAGGCACCCGAATGAGTGCCTACGACGTCGCCATCGTGGGCCTCGGCCCCACCGGAGCAACGCTGGCGAACCTGTGCGGCATGCACGGTCTGCGCACCGTGGTCTACGAGCGTTCCACCGCGCCGTACTCGCAGCCGCGTGCATGCCACCTCGATGCCGAGATCGCTCGCGTGTTCCAGCAGTGCGGGTTCGAGCACGAGCTGCAGCACGAGCTCACCGTGTCGCACGGGATGGAGTACGTCGATCGAGCCGGCCACCAGCTGTTCACGTTCGAAGGCTTCGAGCGAGCACCCCTGCTCGGCTGGCACGAGGACTACGTCTTCCTGCAACCGCAGCTCGAGCTGATGCTGCGCCGCGGCCTCTCGCAGCACCCGCGCGTCGACGTACGGCTCGCGTGGGAGGCCACCTCGGTCGACGTGCTGCTCGACGAGGCCACGTACGTGATCGCGTGCGACGGCGGCAGCAGCCACGTCCGCGACGAGCTCGAGATCGGCTTGGTCGACCTCGGCTACGACGAGCAGTGGCTCGTCGTCGACGTGATGCTGCAACGCGAACCGGCACCGCCGTTGCCGCACATCATCCAGCAGGTGTGCAACCCGGCCCGCCTCGCCACCTTCGTGCCCGGTCATCGCACCCACCGACGGTGGGAGTTCCAGCTGCGCGGCGACGAGAAGCCCGACCCGTGGTCGCTGCTCGCACCGTGGGGCGTCACCCGCCATCACGGCGAGATGATCCGGGCGGTGCCGTATCGCTTCCACGCGCTGGTCGCGGAGCGCTGGCGCGCCGGACCCGACGGACGAGTGTTCCTGGCCGGCGACGCCGCGCACATGATGCCGCCGTTCATGGGGCAGGGCATGTGCAGCGGCATCCGCGACTCTGCGAACCTGGCCTGGAAGCTGGCTGCCGCGGTGCGTGGCGAGACGGTGCATGGCCTCTCACCGTCGGCGCTGCTCGACACGTACGAGAGCGAGCGCCGGCCGCACGCGGAGGCGGTGGCGCACCTCTCCGTCGAGGCCGGCCGCACGCTGGCACGGCTGGCGGCCGACCCCACCGATCTCCCCGTGCCCGATGCGCCCGACCCGACTCGCTGGTCGCGGTTGCCCGGGCTCGAACTGGGCGGCGAGTTCCCGGTCGGCCATCAGCTGCCACAGCCGGATCATCTCGACCGCCGGCTGCCGGTCGGCTGGTCGTGGGTCGCGGCCGATGCATCGTTCGTCGCGCCGGATCATCACCCGGTGGTGATCGAGCCGCAGGCCACCTACGGCCATCGCGCCGTGCTCGTGCGCCCCGACCGGTACATCGCCGCCACCGCCTGAGTCGCCCCGCGCCCCCGCCCCGCTCGCCCTCGTCCTCGCCCGATTTCGCGTTTGTGTCATGGCTGGAGCGAGGATTCCTCGCTGGAGCGATGACTCACAGGGGAATTCGGAGGGGGGAGAGGGCGTTCGGGGGCACATGGAACTCGCTGCCGCACTCGACTTCGTCCGCCCGCGCAAGAATGGGGTGCTCGTCGCACTGAAGCGCGACGGACGTCCGCAGCTCTCGAACATCACGTACACACTCGGCGACGACGACGTGGTCCGCATTTCGATCACCGCCGATCGCGCGAAGTTCGTGAACCTCACCCGCGATCCGCGTGCGTCGCTGTACGTGACGCAGGACGACTTCTGGGGCTACGTCGTGCTCGAAGGTGATGTCGACCTGAGCCCGGTGGCCGCCGATCCGCACGATGCCACGGTCGACGAGTTGGTCGAGGTGTACCGGGCCGCAGTGGGCGAGCACCCGGACTGGGACGAGTACCGCGCCGCGATGGTGACCGACCGTCGCCTGGTCGTCCGCCTCCGCCCCGTGCACGCCTACGGGATGGCGTAGTAGGTCGACGTGTCCCCGTTCGCCCCGGTCACCGATCGTTGTGGTCGCAAGTTCACCCGGAATCGTCCCGGGTTCCGGGACGATTCGGCCCGAGAAGCTCCGCGACGATCCGTGTGCAGGAGCGCGACCGACTCGCGGGTCAGCGCGGGACGAGGGCGACGGGGAGCGACTTCAGGCCGTTGATGAAGTTGCTGCGCACTCGGCGCGGCTCACCGACCAGTTCGACCCGCTCGACCTTGGCGGCGAGCTCGGCGAGGAACGTGCGCACCTCCAACCGCGCCATCCACTGGCCGAGGCACAGGTGCGGCCCGCCGCCGCCGAACGTCACGTGGCGATTCGGCGAGCGGGCGATGTCGAACACCTTCGGCGACGCGAACACGGCCGGGTCGAAGTTGGCGGCGAGGTACCACGTGACGATCTTGTCGCCGGCGGCGATGGGCACTCCGCCGAGCTCGGTGTGCACCGTCGCGGTACGGCGGAAGTGCAGCTGCGGGCACGTCCACCGCAGCACCTCCTCGGTGGCGGTGTCGAGCAGCTCGGGTTCCGCCCGCAGGCGCGCCAACGCGTCGGGATGCTCGGCCAGCACGAGCAGACCTTGCGCGAGTGCGTGGCGGGTGGTCTCGTTGCCGGCGATGAGGAGCAGCAGGAAGAACGTGCCCTGCTCGCGCTCGGTGAGCGGCTCGCCGTCGATGAGCGCGTTGGAGAGCACGCTCAACAGGTCGCCGCTGGGCACACCGCGTCGTGCCGTGGCCAGGCGCTGCACGTACTCGAACACCTTCGCCGACACCGGGCTGCGGAACGGCAGCAGCCGGTACGGGTCGGTGTCGGTGCGGTCGCTGACGGCGGGGGAGTAGTCGGGGTCGGCGTTGTAGACGATCTGGTCGGCCCAGTGGAACAGCTGCGGTGCGTCGTCGTCGGGCACGCCCAACAACCCCGTGATCATGCGGATGGGTAGCTCGCGCGCGACGGCGTGCACACCGTCGACCACGCCGGCCGTACGGGTCTCGGCGAGCGCGTCGTCGATTACCTCGGCCACCAGCGCGTCGGCGTGCGCCGCGTAGGTCTCGACCGCGAGCTTGCTGAAGGTGGGGTTCACCAACTGGCGCAGCTTCGTGTGCCGAGGCGGGTCGGTCTCGAGCATCGTGCGGCGTGCGGCCAGTGCTTCCGGGTCGTGCTCGAGCTCCTCGATCTCGGTGCCGCCGACCTCGCTGGAGAACGTGCGCCAGTCCTTGTGCACCGCCACCACGTGCTCGTGTGCGGTGAGCGACCAGAACCCGCTGCCGTCGTGACCGTTGGCAGGGGTCTCGTTCACCCACGCCACCGGCGCCTCGGTGCGGAAGCGGTCGTACGCCTCGTGCGGTACGCCGCGCTCGTACACGTCGTGGCCGAGGACGTCGACGCCCGGCAACGAGTCGGGCCGGGCCGGTCGTGAGGGGTCAGCGGGCGACATCGTCGAGGAACCAGTCGAACAGCTCGACGGCGTTGATGGCGGCCTGCGGCCCGTTGACCACGAACTGTTCGAGCATCTCGTCGGCCGACACGCCGCGCTCGGCGAAGTACTCGGGCGGGCACTTCGCCATCCAGCCGGCGACCATCGCGTGGGTGACCTCCGGGTGGAACTGCACGCCGGCAGCGCGCCCTTGGCGGAACACCTGCGTGCACATCTCGGTGCGCGCCAACTCGGTGGCGCCCGGCGGCAGCACGCAGCGGTCGCCGTGCCAGGTGAACCACGGCCCCGCTGCGATGTGCGGATGCTCCAGGTCGTAGGTGTACCAGCCCACCTCGTACGCGGGTGCCGGTTCGACGTGGCCGCCCAACGCCATCGTGATCGACTGCGCTCCGAAGCAGATGCCGAACAGCGGTACGCCGGCGTCGAGCGCGACCTGCAGCATCTCGACCTCGCGGTGGATCCACGACCCGATGAGGTGGTGGTCGTACACGCCTGCCACGGCCCCCATCGGCGCCACGAGGTCGTAGGCGCGGGGGTCGGGGAAGGGCACCTCGCTGTGCGTGGAGCCGGGCTGCATCACCTGCAGGATGTCGACGTCGTAGCCGCGGCGAACGAGATGGTCGCCGAACAGGCCGGGCGGGCCGTCGGGTTCGTGCTGGACGACGAGGGCGCGCATCAGGCGGACGAACCGAGGTACGCCTCGGCGACCAGTGGGTTGGCGCGCACCTCGGCGGGCGTGCCCTCGGCGAGCACCCGCCCTTCGTTGAGCACCACGATGTGGTCGCTGATGCGGGTGATGAACCCGAGGTCGTGGTCGATCACCAGCACACCGGCGCCGATGCGCGCGGCGACCGACCGAACGCTCTGCACCATCGCCAGGCTCTCCTGGTCGCTCATGCCGGAGGTGGGCTCATCGAGCAGCAGGAACTCGGGAGCCAGCGCCGCCGCGCGAGCGAGCTCGAGCCGGCGCTGGTTGCCGTAGTCGAGCGTGCCGGCCGGACGGTCGGCCCACTCGGTGAGCCCGGCGTCGTCGAGCAACGTGTCGGGGTCGGGTCGTGCTCGGTGGCCGCGATGGCGGGCGGCGACCAGTGCGGTGAGCGCGACGTTCTCGCGCACGCTGAGGTTCTTGAACAGCCGCAGGTTCTGGAACGTGCGGGCGAGGCCGGCGCGGGCGACGTCGACGGGCTTCGCGTCGGTGAGATCGCGATCGCCCAGTGCGACGCGACCGGCCTGCTCGGGGACGATGCCGGTGATGACGTTGAACAGGGTCGTCTTGCCTGCACCGTTGGGGCCGATGAGGCCGATCACTTCGCCGGGGCGAACGGTGAGCCCGGCCCCGTCGAGTGCGACGAACCCGCCGAACAGCACTTCGATCTCGCTCGCGACGAGCGCACGCTCACCCACCTGCGGCTCGATCTCGACCGCCGGACCACGGCGGTACATGCGCCGTCGCAACCAGCCTGCGAGGTCGCGGTCGCCGAGGATGCCGCTCGGTCGCAGCAGCATCACCAGCAACATCGTGCCGCCGAGGAACAGGTCGGGGAAGCGCTCGATGCCGAGCCGCTGGGGGTCGCCCAGTTGACGGAAGATCTCGTTGCCGACGGTGATGAGCACCGTGCCGAGCACGGCGCCGCTGACCGTGTGCATGCCGCCGACCACCAGCATCACCAGCACGAGGATGCCGGCGTCGAGCGTGAACTGCTTGGGGTTGACGCTGCCCAGCGACTGCGCGCGGAGCGAGGCGCCCAGCGCGGTGAGGCCCATGCTGACCGCCCAGGCGGCGTAACGCGAGCTGAACAGTCGGATTCCCAGTGCCGGCGCAGCCAGTTCGTCCTCGCGGGTCGCGATGGCGAAACGGCCGATGCGCGTCTCCTGGAACAGGTGCGCGACCACGAGTGCGACGAACGCGCCCACCCACAGCCACCCGTTGCCCTCGATCCGCGGGATGCCGGAGAGGCCACCCGCACCGCGGGTGAGCTCCTTCCAGTTCTTCACCACCTGGTCGACCACGAACAGTGCCGCGAGCGTGATCATCGTCGGGGCGAGACCGCTCGCTCGGCACACGGCCACGCCGAACAGCGCGCCGAGCACCATCGTGACCGCGATGGCGATGAGGGTGGCGCTGAACGCGCCGACCTCCACGTCGGCGAGACCGAACGGGATGTCGGGCAACGACTTCGCCTTCGCCGCGATGGGGATGGCCACCACGGCCGTGGCGTAGGAGGCGATCTGTGCGAACGCCATGTGGCCGAAGCTGAGCACACCGGTGTTGCCGATGAACACCTGCATGCCGAGCACCAGGATGAAGTTGGTGAGCATCTCGGCGATGAGCGAGTCGCGACTGGCGCCGCCGCCCGAGGTGTAGGCCATCGCGAGTGTCGCGACGATGGCGATGAGCGCGGTGCTCGCCAGCGTGCTGCGCGTGACTTTGGCGAGGCCGATGTTCATCAGACCCGCTCCGCGTGCGAGACCTTGAAGATGCCGTCGGGGCGTACCACGAAGAACAGTGCGATCAGGACGAACACGACCGCGGTGGAGAACTTGTCCCAACCGTCGGCGAGGTCGGGCAGATAGGCACGAGTGAGCGTCTCCAACAGGCCGAGCACGAGCCCGCCGACCACGGCTCCGGTGAAGCTGCCCAGGCCGCCGATGACCGCGGCGATGACCGCCTTCAGCAGCCAGTCGCTGCCCATGCTGGGCTCGGCGGCGGGGCTGCGCATCAGGATGAGGCAGGCGGCGACACCGGCCAGGAACCCGGCGAAGGCGAACGCACCGGAGATGACCCGATTGGCGCGCACGCCCATCAATCGCGCGGCGTCGAAGTCTTCTGCGGCACCGCGCACGCTGATGCCGAACAGTGTGCGTTTGAAGATGACGGCGGTGAGTACGAGTGTCGCCGCGGTGACGGCGATGGTGACCACGTCCATCACCTCGAAGCTGACGCCGGCGATCTTGAACTGGTTGAACACCCACGAGGGCTTGGGGAACGCACGCTGCTTCGGGGAGACGAAGATCTGCCACAGCGCGTGCGAGAGGCGTTCGAGCGCGAACGAGGTGAGCAGCAGCGTGAACGGGCTGGAGTTGCGGACCCAGCGGAACGCCACCAGCTCGGTGGCCACCGAGGCCAGCATCGCACTGGCGATGATGACGAACGGCATCCACCACCAGCTGCCACCGTGGAGGAAGAAGAAGTACGAGGTGTACGCGCCCACGGTGATGAGCTCGCCGTGCGCGAAGTTGACGAGGTGCATCACGCCGAAGATGAGCGAGATGCCCAACGCGAGCAGCGCGTACGTGCTGCCGACTCCCAATCCGTCGACGATGGTCTGCAGCAGCTTGGTCACGCGTCGCCTCCGTGCGACTCGGGCCCGATGAACGAGTCGAACAGGGCGGAGTTGTCGGCCAGCTCGGCGCCGGTGCCGGTGGCCACCACGTTGCCGGTGCGCAGCAGGTAGCCGCGGTCGGCGAGGTGGAGCACCCGCGTGGCGTTCTGCTCCACCACCAGCATCGTGCGTCCCTGCTCGCGGAGGCGCTCCAACAGGTCGAACACCACGTCGACCATCGTGGGGGCGAGGCCGAGCGTCGGTTCGTCGAGCAGCAGCAGCCGCGGGTTGCTCATGAGCGCGCGGGCCACGGCCAGCTGCTGCGCCTCGCCGCCGGAGAGGAAGCCGGCCGACGTGGTCCACTTGCTGCGCAGCACGGGGAACAGCTCGGCCGCTTCGTCGAGCCTGGCGAGGCGATCGAGCTTGGTGGCCGTGCTGCCGCCCAGGCGGAGGTTCTCCTCGACCGTGAGGTCCTTGAAGATGCGGCGGTGCTCGGGCACGAGTGCCAGGCCCGCGCGCACCAGGCTCGCCGGCTCGGCTCCGGTGATGTCGTTGCCGTCGAACCGCACGTTGCCGGTGGCCGGGCGCAACAGCCCGGCCACCGTGTTGAGCAACGTGGTCTTCCCGGCCCCGTTGGGGCCGACGAGGGCGACCAGTTCACCCGCGCGCACCTCGAGCGAGGCGGCGTGCAGCGCGGTGATCGCGCCGTAGCGCGTCGTGATCTGGTCGACCTCGAGCATGTCTCCGACCCTACGGGTCAGCTGGGGATGTTCTCGGGGCGCAGCGCCTCGACGAACACCGGCTCGCCACCTTCGACACCGAGGATGACGACGTCCTTCTCGGGCACTCCACCGGTGCCGCTGTAGGTGACGGTGCCGGTGGTGACCGGCACGTTGACCAGTGTGTCGATGGTGCTGATCAGCGTGGCGGCGTCGACCGAGCAGGCCTCGGTGGCTGCGGCAGCGAGGATCTGCACGGCGTCGGCGGCGAGTGCGCCGAAGCTGATGGTCTCGATGTTGGCGCCGGCGGCTGCGGCGTCGTCGAGGAACTGCTGCACGCCGTTGCTGTCCTGCTGGAACGTGTGAGCGGCGAAGAACACGCCGTCGGCGACTTCACCGGCGCTCCACACCACCGTGGCATCGAAGCCGTCGACACCGAGCACCACGATGTCGCCGAGTCCGGCGGCGTCGAGCTGCTCGAGCAGCGTCTGCGTCTGCGGCATCACCATTGCGGTGAACAGCACCGCAGGCGGCTCGGCCAGATCGGCAATGGCGTTCACCTGCGTCGAGAAGTCGCTGTCCGCGAGGCTGTAGGCGTAGTCCTCCAACACCTCGCCGCCGGCACCCTCGAACACCTCGGTGAAGTACTCCGGGTTGCCCGAGAAGTAGACGTCGTCGGTGCTGCTGAAGGTGACGGCGCTCATGTTGCCCTCGGCGATGGCGAACTCGGCCATGGCGGCCGCCTGCACCTGGTCGCTGAACGAGGCGAGGAAGGCGCCACGCGACGGGTCGGCGAGTGCCGGGTCGGTGGATGCCATGAAGACGATGGGAGCCGCGCCGTCGACCGCATCGAGCAGCGGGGCGCCGGTGCTGGCGAAGGGCGGGCCGATGATGGCGTTGACGCCCTCGTCGAGCAGCTCCTGTGCGGCGCGCTGGGTGGCTGCCGGGTCGCCCTGGATGTCCTTCACCACGTACTCGACGGGGAGGCCGCCGACGCCGCCGGCGTCGTTGATCATGTCGACCATCACCTGCGCGGCTTCGGAGCCGGGCTGGTCGCTGAACGCGCCGAGCTCGCCGAGGTCGGCGGCGAAGCCGATCTTCAGCGGAGCATCGAGCGCACAATCGGCGGACGGCACGGTGTTGTCGATCGGCATCGTCTCGCCCGGGGTGGTCTCGGGCGGTGTGGTGCTGTCGGCACTCGTCTCGACCGGCGCGGTGGTGGTGTCGCTGGTGGTCTCGTCGTCGCTGCATGCGGCAGCGACGATGCTCAACGACATGAGCACGGCCGGAATGATTCGCTTCTTCATGGCTCCCCCTGAACTGTCTCGCCTGTGGCGGCGGTGAGTGATCGTGCCGAATGGTAGTTCAAAAGTCGTTCGTGACCTAACGATCGGTGCGGCGCGGTTTGCTATCGTCGCCGTCACTATGGGGAACCGACGAGTACGAGTCATGTGGAGCGATCTCAACGGGCTGTCGCACGGCAGGTACGTGCCGGCGCGTCGGCTGCACGAGCACGGCCATCATGCGGTCACCACGCTGTGCATGAACATCAACCGCGACATCCTGCCCATCGACGGCTATGCGGCCGACGTCGGATTCCCCGACCTGTCGACGGTGCCGCTCGTCGAGACCCGACGCACGGGGTGGGAGATCGACACCGATGTCGTCATCGCCGACCTCGAGTTCAACGGTGAGCCGCTCGCCATCGGTCCGCGCAACGCGCTCCAGCGAGCCGTCGATGCATGGCGTGCGCTCGGCTACGAGCCGATGCTCGGCTTCGAGATGGAGTTCTACGTGCTGCAGCCCGACGCCGACGCGCCGGGCGGTTTCGGCCCGCTCGACATCCCGTCGCACCGCGTGTACGGCGTGGGCAGCGGTGGCGACACCACCGGCTTGATGTTCGACTTCTTCGACGCCGCGGAGGAGTGCGAGCTGGATCTGGAAGGCGTGATGGGCGAGTTCCATCCGGGCCAGATGGAGCTCAACATGAAGTACGGGCCGGCGATGGATGCCAGCGACCGAGCGTTCATCTGCAAGGAGATGACCCGCGAGCTGGCGGCGCGCAAGGGCTACTGCGCCACGTACATGGGGCGCCCCAATGCGCAGTTGGTCGGCAGCGGCCTGCACATCAACTTCTCGCTCGTCCCGGTGGGCGGCGGCACCAATGCGTTCGCGGATCCCAACGCCGAGCACGGCCTGTCGTCGCTGGCCCGTCAGTGCCTCGGCGGTCTCATCGCGCACCACGAGGGTCTGGCCGTCATGTCCGCCCCCACGGTCAACAGCTATCGCCGCCTCATTCCCGGCATCATCGCCGGCTACTGGGCCAACTGGGGCCTCGACAACCGCAGCAGCACGTTCCGCGTGCCCGGCGAGCGCGGCGCTGCCACGCGCATCGAGAACCGCATGCCGTGTGGCAGCGCCAACCCGTACCTCGCGGCCGCGGTCATGCTCAACGCGGCCCTGCTGGGTGTGGTCGACGGGCTCGAGTGCGGTGCGCCGCAGTCCGGCGACGGCGACGAGAGCCCCAACACCGATCGGCACACGCCGCACACGCTGGCCGATGCGGTGGCCGCGTTCGAAGCCGATGCCGTGCTGTGCGAGGCGATGGGCGCCGACCTCACCCGCGCCTACCTCGCCATCCGCAAGGACGAGCTCGCGCGCTGGGAGGCCGCCGGCAACAGCTGGGTCGACGACGAGGTCACCGACTGGGAGCTCACCGAGTACCTCCCGTTCTACTGACCCCGGGCGGTCAGGTCGACGGGGTGTCGAGGCCGAGCACGTCGCGTGTGCCCTCGATGCCGTGCAGCGCCACGTCGTCGCGCCGCAGGCGTGCGACGAAGTCGTCGCGCAGCATCTCGTAGCCGCGCAGGGTCGACGACTCACCGAGTCGCACCATCCGGCGATGCCCGACCGGGGTGTAGCCGAGGCTGTTGGTGACACCGAGCGACGGGCCGTTGTCGTGCCACGCGCCGGTGGTGGCCACCTCGGCGTCGAGGCCGAGGAACCCGAGGTGCAGCGTGGCGAGCCGCATCTCCTTGCCGATGCCCTTGCCCTGGTGCGCGCGTCCCAGCCATGAGCCGGTCTCGAAGACCCTGAGCGTGGGGAACTGCTCGGCCATCATGCCGGTGGTGCCGACGACCACGCCGTCGACGAGGGTGGCGAGGTTGATGCTCCAATGCGTGGCGGTGGTCTCCGCGCGGCAGCGCCAGTAGAACTGCATCGTGTTGCGCTCCAACGCGGGCGACGGCTCCTGCGTCCACGGGATCGAGAACGGCATGAAGTCCGGCTCGTGGATGCCCTGCGCGGCCAGCAGCGCCAGCTCCACCGCGAGCGCGTCGTCGATGTAGCGCAGTTCGAGCCGAGGCGTGCGGACCCGCAGGTCGTACAGCGGCCAGGTCGGGTGCGTCATGAGCTCAAGTGTGTCGCATCGCCGGATGCGACACGGCCCGAATTGTCAGTACGCGGTGGCGTACTGCGCGCGCTCCTCGGCAGCCATCGCGGCAATGTCGTCGATCTCCTCGGATTCGAAGCCGGCCATCTCGCGGAACTTGCGGGCCAGACGGATGGCGGCTTCCCGGTTCTCGCCGCGCATGCCGCGGAAGTTGAACAGGCCGTCGACCGTGCGCTGGAACTCGAGCGCCTTCGTCTGGCGTTCCTTGTCGTCCTTGGTGAGCTCGCGCAGCCAGGTGCTGCCCATCTTCACGTGGGTGACCTCGTCGGCGAGCATCCAGTCCTCGCAGAAGTGCAGCACCGGGTCGTTCATCTCGACGGCGAAGTCGCGCATGGTGGTGAACACGTCGATGGCCAAACCTTCGAGGGCGCGGTTCACACCGGCGAGGCGGAAGACAGGGTCGGGGTGGCAGGCGGCCTCGAACAGGGTGACGGCTTCGCTGTACTCGCCGATCTCGGTGCCCATGTGCTCGCCGAGCAGCAGGCTGATCTCCACGTGGCGGGCTTCGTCCCAGCACTGCCGAGCCATGTCGAGCTTCATCGCGAACGGGGTCTCGGCGGTGGAGTAGTCGTACGCCGTGCGGCCGGCACCTTCCATCGCCTGGATCTCGCCGACGAAGATGCCGTGCATCTGGCGCCGAGCGCGGTCGGCCACGTCGTTCGACGCGGGATCCATGCGTCGCTCCTCGCCGGCGCCGTTGAGGCGCTCGTCGGCGAACCGTTCGGCAGTGGTGATGCGGTGGAACCGGTGGTCGCGAGCGAGTGCTGCGGGAGGCAACTGTGTGCGCATGTGAAAACGGTAGCCGACCCGACGCCGGCCAGGTGACGCGAGCCGACCCGAGTCTGGTCCCACGAGTCCCACGAGGAACGTGGGATTCGTAGGACCAGACGCCGTGGACGGGTTGAGCCGTCTGGTCGCAGCGGTGCCACAGCCAGTGTGGGATTCGTAGGACCAGACGGGTGGGAATCGCGGGCGCAGGTAGGATTCGGCTCCGAGTGAGGAGGCGCGATGCTCGGTCCTGAGGGTGTGCACCGAGTGCTGCGCGACGGCACCAGCGTGCAGATCCGCGTGCTGACCCCCGCCGACGGCGACCTGTTGCGGGAGTTCCACGCCGGGTTGTCGATGGAGAGCACCCGCCTGCGCTACTTCGCGCCGAAGCCGAAGCTCACCGACAAGGACGTGGCCTGGCTCACCGACGTGGATGTCGTCAACCGATGTGCACTGGTGGCCATCGAGCGAGGGAAGATCATCGCGGTGGGCCGATGGATGCGCCCGCACGAGGGTTCGCCGTCGGCCGAGGTTGCGTTCATCACCGCCGACGAGGAGCAGGGTCGCGGCATCGGCACGTTGCTGATGGCGATGTTGATCGAGCTCGCACCCGAGTACGGCATCACCGAGTTCACGGCGTCGGTGATGATGGAGAACAGTTCGATGACCAAGGTGCTCCGCCACGCCGGCTACCGCATCTCGACCACCGCCGACTCAGGCGTGCGGGAGACCGTGATCGACCTGCTGTCGCCGGTGGAGCTCGCCTAGAACGGGTCGCGCTCGGCCTCGGCCCGGTTGGCGAGGTACCAGTCGATGGTGCGCTGGAGCCCCTCTTCGAACGGCATGCGGGCGTGCCACCCGAAGAGCTCCTCGGCGCGGCCCGGGTCGACGCGGCGACGGGGCTGGCCGTCGGGCTTGGTGGGGTCCCACACCAGTTCGCCGTCGTAGCCGACCATCTGCGCGACCAGTTCGACGGTCTCGCGGATGGTGACCTCGCGGTTGGTGCCGAGGTTCACCGGGTCGGTGCCCTCGTAGTGCTCGGCGGCGATGACGATGGCTTCGGCCGCGTCGTCGACGTAGAGGTACTCGCGGCTGGCGGTGCCGGTGCCCCACACGTCCATCTTGTGCTCGCCCAGCTCCTTGGCCTCCACGCAGCGCTTGATGCGGGCGGGGATGACGTGACTGACCGACGGGTGGAACTTGTCGCCGGGGCCGTAGAGGTTGGTGGGGATGAGGTAGGCGAACTTCTGGCCGTACTGCTGCGCGTTGACCTGGGCGTGGATGAGGTGCGCCTTCTTGGCGATGCCGTACGGCGCGTTCGTCTCCTCCGGGTAGCCGTCCCACAGGCTCTCCTCGCGGAACGGCACCGGCGTGAACTTCGGGTACGAGCACACGGTGCCGAGCAGCACGGTCTTGTCGACGCCGGGCGCGGTGCGCGCCGCTTCGATGACATGGGTGCCCATGAGGAGGTTCTCGAGGTACAGCGGCGCCGGCTGCGCCTGGTTGTACCCGATGCCCCCGACCCGTGCGGCCAGGTGGATGACGTGCGTGGGGGAGGTGTCGGCGAGCAGCTGTTCGGCCACGCCCGGGTGAGTGAGGTCGTAGTCGCGACTGCGGGGCACGGCGACGTCTGCGCCCGCCGCGCGCAGCTTCTGCACCACCACTCGTCCGAGGAACCCCGCGCCGCCGGTGACGACGACGCGGCGGCCATTCCAAAAACCGGTCATGACCACCAGGCTACGACCCGGCGGGGCATGATGGGGTGCGTGCGAGTCGCGTACACCCTCGAGCAGTGTTGGCACCGCGTACCAGGTGGTACTGCGGTCGCGGCGCTGCGCATCGCGGAGGCGTTGGGGCCGCACAACGACGTCCGGCTGGTCGGTGTGGCGGGTCGCCACCGGCACCTCCCACCCGAGCCATGGGTGCCCACCATTCCCGTCGCGCACCTGCCGCTCGCCGCACCGTGGTTGTACGAGACGTGGCTGCGAGCGCACTGGCCGAAGGTGGAGATGGCCACCGGCAGGGTCGACATCGCCCACGCCACCACGCTCATCCCGTGCCCCAGCGACGCCAAGCTGGTGGTCACGCTGCACGACCTCGCGTTCCTGCACGACCCCAGCCAGTTCACACCGCACGGTGTGCGCGTGTTCACGCGCAGCCTCGAGGAGATCAAGCGCCGCGCCGATCTCGTGCTCTGTTGCAGCCAGGCCACGATGGACGACTGTCTGGTCGCCGGCCTCGACGCGGAGCGCTTGCGGCTGGTGCCGCTGGGTGTGGAGACGGAACGCGCGACCGAGCAGGAGGTGGCTCGCGTTCGTCAGCTCTACCGGCTGCCCGACGAGTACCTGCTGTTCGTCGGCACCGTCGAGCCGCGCAAGAACCTGAAGGGTCTGGTCGCGGCGCTCGAACACCTTCCCGACGCGCCGCCGCTCGTCGTGGCGGGCGCCGACGGCTGGGGCGACAACGGTCTCGACGACGCGCACCACGTGCGCTTCCTCGGGTTTGTCGCAGGTGAAGACCTCTCCGGCCTCTACGGGGGAGCCGCCGCGTTCTGCTACCCGAGCGAACGCGAGGGATACGGGCTGCCGGTGTTGGAAGCGATGGCGCAGGGCACGCCGGTGGTCACCAGTCGCGGCACGGCCACCGAGGAGACCGCCGGGAGCGCGGCAGTGCTGGTCGACCCGATGGACCCCGCCGACATCGCCCGCGGCATCGACGAAGCACTGCGCCGCCACAAGGAGCTCTCCGCCAAGGGCCTCGCCCGCGCGCAACGCCGGAGCTGGGCGACCACCGCGTCGCTCACCGCAGCCGCCTACCGAGAGCTGGCCGATTGAGCCTTCCGTCCGTGCTCGTCAACATGCTGTGGTGCGTGCCCGGTCGCGTCGGCGGCTCGGAGGAGTACCTCGTGCGGCAGCTCCTCGGCCTCGCCGAGCTGCCCCAGCCGCAGTGGCGACCCACGGTGGCGGTGGCTCGCGGGCTCGCCGCCGCGCACCCCGAACTCGCGGCGGTCGTCGATGTGGTGGAGCCGACGTTCGACAGCTCGAAGCGCACCCGCCGCATCGTCGGCGAGACCACCTGGTTGCGGCGTCACAGCGCGGAGGTGGCGCTCACGCATCACGGTGGTGGCACCGCGCCCACGCTGGCGCACCTGCCCTACGTGCTCACCATCCACGATCTGCAGTTCCGCACCTACCCGCAGTACTTCTCGCGCGCGAAGCGCGCGTACCTGTCGGCCATCATCCCGCCGTCGGCGAGGCGGGCGACCGTGGTCGCGGTGCCCAGCGAGTACGTGCGCGGCTCCGTCGTGGCCGCGTACGGCGTGGAACCCGATCGGGTGATGGTGGTGCCGCACGGCATCGAGCCGGCGGTGAGCGCCCACGTCACCGACCCCGCAACCCTGCGCGATCGCTACCGCCTGGGCGACGGACCGGTCGTCGTCTACCCGGCCGTCACCCATCCGCACAAGCGGCACGACTTCCTGCTGCAGATGATGCGCGACCACTGGACCGACCCCGATCTGCGACTGGTGCTGACGGGCGCCACCGGCATGGCCGAGCACGTGGTCGCGGCCAACACAGATGCGCGAGTGCGGCGCGTCGGTCGCGTGCCCGCGGCAGACCGCAACGGGTTGCTCGCGATGTCCGACGCGATGCTGTTCCCCAGCCAGTACGAAGGGTTCGGTGCGCCGCTGATCGAAGCGATGACCCTCGGCGCGCCGGTGGTCTGCAGCGACGCCACGTGCATGCCCCAGATCGTCGGCGACGCGGGCCTGGTGCGGCCGCTGCAGCCCGACGCCTGGGCAGGCGCGCTCGACGAGGTGCGCAGCCGCCGCAGTGAGCTGGTTGCGGCCGGACACCGGCGCGCGCTCGACTTCACCTCTCGCGCGAGCGGAGCTGCGTTGGCGGCGGCATACGCGCGAGCCTTGCACCTGTCATGAGCCCGTCCCGCGACACCCCCGACCAACCGCTGCGGCTCGCCGTGCTGTGCCCGCACTTCGCTCCCGACACAGCGCCCACCGGCGAGGTGATCACGCGCATCGTCACCGAGCTCGCAGCGCTCGGTCACGAACTCCACGTCGTCACCGCACTGCCCTGGTACCGCGAGCACCGCATCGAGGACGGGTGGAACGGCAAGTGGGTGCGCCGCGAGGAGACTGCGTGGGGATCGATCACGCGCGTGCACCCGTTCCCGGGCGACGACAAGCGCAACCTGGTCCGGCGAGCTGCCGGGTTCGCGGGCTTCAGCGCGCTGGCCGGCCTCACCTCGTTGCGCGGGGGTCGCGTCGACGCGGTCATCGCGATGTCGCCGCCGCTCACGATGGGTCTCACCGGCTGGGTCACCCATCTCGTCCGCCACGGCCCGCTGGTCTTCAACATCCAGGACGTGTTCCCCGACGCAGCCATCGAGACCGGTGCCATCACCGACACGCGGATCATCGCCGTGGCGCGCTGGCTCGAGCGCGTCAGCTATCGCCGCGCCGCCGCCGTCACCGTGCTCAGCGACGATCTGCGCGACAACGTGGCCGCGAAGATGGCGGTGGGCCGCCGGCACCGCGTGCACGTCATCCCCAACTTCGTCGACACGCAGTTCATCGAGCCGGCCGACCGGCTCACACCGCTGCGTCGCCAGCTGGGCATCGGCGACGAACCGGTCGTGCTCTACGCGGGCAACGTCGGCTTCTCGCAGTCGCTGGAGATGGTGGTCGATGCGGCTCGCGAGTTCCCACGTGCCACCTTCCTGGTGAACGGCGACGGGGCGGCGCGCACGTCGCTCGAGCAGCGGGCTGCCGGTCTCCCCAACGTGAAGTTCAGCGGCTACCAACCGAAGGAGCGGGTGCCGGAGGTGCTGGCCACCGGCGACATCCACCTCGTGCCGCTGAAGCGGGGCCTGGGCCGGGTGAGCGTGCCGTCGAAGACCTACTCGATCCTCGCCGCCGGGCGCCCCGTGCTGGCCGCGATCGACCCCGGCACGGAGGTGCCGCGGATGCTCGACGCCAGTGGCGGCGGGGTGGCAGTTCCCCCCGATGACCCTGCCGCGTTCACGGCCGCACTGCGTGACCTGCTGGAACACCCGGAGACCGGCGCGGCGATGGGCGCTGCCGGCCGCGAATGGGTGCTCGGGGCTGCGTCGCCGCGGGCGGTGGCGGTCGCCTACGAACAGTTGGTGCGATCGCTCGGTTCGAGCCGGCGTCGCACAGCTTTTGTCCCGCCGAGCAGATAGCCTCGCACCCTCGTGGCTCAGTCATCGTCCGCTCGAAAAGTCGCCAAGCTCGCCTCGCGGGGCAAAGGCAAGAAGGTTCGCTTCTCCGGAGGCACCACCTTCCCTGCCATCATCACCGCCGTCTGCGTGGCGATGATCGCGCTCGTCGCCTACGCCAAGCTCTCCGTTCCCGGCGAAGAGACCGGTGCACCGCAGCCCGACGACGCCTGGTCCATCGCCTACGGCATCAAGGTCTGCAACGAGTGGCTGCCCAACCTCGCCGGCACCTCCGCCGAGCTGGAGGAAGACGCCTCCACCGGCGACCTGGCCGCGGTGGTCAACGCCTCCGACCGCGACGGCATCATCCACTACCACCCGCAGGTCGGTGGCGCCACCGGCAAGCGCGCCAAGCTCGGCGTGTTCCTCGACGTGTACGACATCACGCTCACCGACACCAAGCTGGAACTGCCCGAGTCGCAGGTGGGCGCCGGCGAGCGTCGCACGTGGGACATCGACGACGACGACGTGTTCGAAGGCACCGACTGCGAGGGTGAGGAAGCAGTCATCAAGGTGCGCGTGTGGCGCGACTACACCACCGGCGAGTTCGTCGACAACGTCACCGACTTCCGCAACCTGCGCTTCACCAACAACGGCATGGTGTTCGCCATCGCCGTCGTGCCCCGCGAGGGCGACGACATCGAGATCAACAAGCCCGACTCGGCCGCGAAGCTCGAAGAGCTGGGTGTCATCGGAGAGGGGTCGGGCTCCACCGACACCACGCCCGACACCACCACACCCGACACGACCACGCCCGACACCACCACGCCCGACACGACCGCCGCGGTCACCACCACCACCACCGGCTGATGCGCGCCGTCGTGCTCGTCGGAGGCTTCGGTACTCGCCTCCGGCCGCTCACGTCCACCGTCCCGAAGCCGATGCTGCCGGTGGGGCACGTGCCCATCATCGAGCGACTGGTCACCAACCTCGGCCGCAGTGGCGTCACCGAGGTCACGCTCGCGTTGGGGTTCAAGCCGGAACCGTTCGTGGCGGCCTTCCCCGACGGTCAGTGCGCCGGCATTGCGTTGCGCTACGCCGTCGAGCCCGAGCCGCTCGACACCGCCGGCGCCATCCGGTTCGCCGCCGAGTTCGCCGGCATCGACGACACGTTCGTGGTCGTCAACGGCGACATCCTCACCGACCTCGACGTATCGGCGCTGGTCGAGTTCCACCGCGCACACGGGGCGGAGGCCACCATTCACCTGATCGGCGTCCCCGACCCGTCGGCGTTCGGAGTGGTGGCGCTCGACGACGACGGCAAGGTCGATCGCTTCGTCGAGAAGCCGGCTCCCGGCACCGCGCCCAGCAACCTCATCAACGCCGGCACCTACGTGCTCGAGCCGTCGGTGCTGCAGCGCATCCCTGCCGGTGTGAAGGTGTCGATCGAGCGCGCGACATTCCCGCTCGTCGCCGCCGACGGCGGCCTGTTCGCGATGGCCACCGACGACTACTGGATCGACACCGGCCGCCCGGAGCTGTACCTGCAGGCGAACCTCGACCTGCTCGATCAGGTCCGCCGCCACGACCGCTGCGAACCGGTCCACGCCTCGGCGCAGGTCGCCGACGAGGCCGTCGTCGAGCGCGCCGTGATCGGCGAGCACTCGCTGGTCGGCGCCGCCACCGTCCGCAACTCGGTGCTGCTCCCGGGTGCCGTCGTCGACGACGGCGCGGTGGTGACAGACTCGGTCGTCATGGGTCGAGTCGGTACAGGTGCAGTCGTGCACGACAGCGTCATCGGAGCCGACGGTGTCGTCGCTCCCGGCGAGCACCTCAGCGGCGTTCGCCGCCCCGCGCCCGACACGACGTGAAGGTGCTCGTGGTGGGTGGGGCCGGGTTCATCGGCTCGCACCTCACGGAGCGACTGGTGGCCGAAGGCCACACCGTCGACGTGGTCGACCCGCTCACCTCCGGCTCACTCGCCAACCTGGCGGCCTCGCGCTCCCTGGGCGGGGATCTGAAGATCCACACGCTCGACGCGGGTGCCGACGAGTTCCACGCGCTGGCCGCGATGCGCGCACCCGATGTCATCTATCACCTCGGCCTGCTCCCGCCGGGCAGTCCGGTGGCCTCCGCCGCCGGCAACGCGCTGCGGTCCACCATCGCCGTCCTCGAGGCAGCGCGCTCCATCGGCGACGTGAAGGTGGTGGTGGCGCTGTCGGCCGTGGGGCTCTACGGCGACGTCGCCAGCCGCGACCAACCGGTGAAGGAGAGCCAACCCTGGGCGCCGATGGGCGTGCAGGGCGTGGTCACGCGTGCCGTGGCCGACCTGCTCGCGGTGTACCGCGAGCAGCACTCGGTGGAGTTCACCGCGCTCGCCCTGTCCAACGTGTACGGGCCGCGTCAGCGACCGGAGGGCGGCGTGGTCGCAGCGTTCGCACACGCGCTGCGCGAGGGCGTCGCGCCCGTGGTGCACGGCGACGGTCGGCAGACCCGCGACTTCCTCTACATCGACGATGCCGTCGACGCGCTCGTCCGCGCGGCGTCGAAGGGGAGTGGCCTCGTGGTCAACGTCGGCACCGGCACCGCCACGTCGATCCGAGACCTGTGGGCGCTGATGGCCGGCCCCGACTTCCGCCCGCCCGCGACGGCGCCGCGTCGTTCGGCCGACGTGGCCCGGTTCGTGTTGTCGCCCACCCGCGCGCGCATCCACCTCGCGTGGGCACCGTGGACCGATCTGTCGGCAGGTGTGCGCTCGCTCGGCAGGTAGGTCCGTCCCGGCGGCTGTCGGGAACCTGGCATGATTCGCCCGTGAACGAGTCCGCGCTCATGATCGAGGTCGACGCCGTCGAGCACCTCGTCGGGCACTGGCGCCGGCGCTACGACCCGTCGTCGCGGCAGGGCGTGCCCGCACACATCACCGTGCTGTACCCGTTCCGCGAGCCGGCGTCGATCGACCGGCACGAGATGGCTGCGGTCGCGCGACTCGCGGCGTCGGTCGAACGGCACCGTTTCACGTTGTCGGCGGTCGAGGAGTTTCCCGGCGTCGTCTGGCTGCGGCCGTCGCCCGACGAGTGGTTCCGCGAACTCACGCGGCAGCTCACCGATCGCTTCCCCGAGTGCGTGCCCTACGCAGGGGCGTTCCCCGACCCGCAACCACACCTCACGATCGGCCAGTTCACCGACGCCGACGAGCAGCAGCGGGTGCACCTCGCGTTCCACGCCGAGATCGCCGCGATGCTGCCCCGCCAGTGCGACGCGACGATGCTCTCGCTGTTCGTCAGCGACAGCACCGGCGCATGGTCGCTGGCGAACCGCTTCCCGTTCCGCTGAACTCGCTCGCGGTCAGCGCGTGCCCGCCGCGGCGAGCGATCGACGAGCCAGCTCGTGGCCGACCTCGGCCGAGCTCATCACGCTCGGCGTGACCACCACTCGCATGCCCTCGGCACGAACGGCCGCAGCGAGCGCTTCGTCGACGGGGTCGATCACCAGCGTGCCCGCGATGGGCGCGTAGAGCCGGGCCACCCCGACCACGGACGGCTCGAAGCCGAGCTCGACCATCATCCGATCTGCGGGGCCCTTCAATGCGGCGCCGCCGACGATGGGGGAGATGGCCACCACGGTGTCGCGGCGAGCGGCGAGCAGCGGATCGACCTGCGCCAACGCGCGGATCGGTGCGATGGAGACGAGCGGGTTCGACGGTGCGATGACCACCACCTCGCTCTGTGACAGGGCCGCATGAGACGCGGCGGAGAGCGATGCCCGGTCGGCGCCGTCGAAGCGGACGGCCGAGACCGGCACCCCGTGTCGGCGTTGCACGAAGTACTCCTGGAAGGGCACCTCGATGCCCTCCTCGAGCAGCGACACCATCGTGGTGACCCGCTGGTCGGTCATCGGCAGCAACCGCTGTGCGAGGCCCCACGCGGCCGCGATCTCCGCCGTCACGTCGGTGAGCGACGCGCCCTCCGCGAGCCGTGCGGTGCGATAGAAGTGCGTCGCCAGGTCCTGGTCGCCGAGGTTGAACCAGGTGGGCGCCGCCGCCGAGCCGGCCGGTCGCACGGCCGTGTAGCGCGCGAGCGCTTCCATCGCGCGCCAGGTCTCGTCGCGCAGGCCCCAGCCGCGCTCGGGGTCGATGGCGGCGGCCAGCGTGTACGTGATGGTGTCGAGGTCGGGCGAGATGGCGAGACCGTGCATCACCGTGTCGTCGCCGGTGTTCACCACACCCACCGTGTCGGCGGTGGAGTGCACGCCGGCCAACGCTCGAAGGAATCGCGCGGCGCCGACCCCGCCGCAGACGACGGCGACCGTCATCGGGTGTCGCCGTCGATCGGTGCGTCGGAGCCCGACTCGCCGGCGGCCACACGGCGGTAGAGCGCTGCCATCTCGGCGGCGCACCGCTGCCAGGAGAATCGCTGCAACTGCTGGTGGCCGGTGGCGACGAGGTGCGCGCGCACCGACTGCGAGTGCAGTGCGAGATGCAGGTTCGCGGCGAATGCGTCGACATCGGCGACGTCGCTGAGCAGCGCTGCGTCGCCGGCGACTTCCGGGATGGAGCCGGCCGTGCTCGCCACCACCGGCACACCCGCCTGCATCGCGTCGAGCAGCGGGAAACCGAACCCTTCGTCGAGCGACGGGTAGGCGAGCGCGGCGGCGTGGTGCAGCAGCCACGACCGCGTGTCGGTGTCGACGCGGCCGGCGACCAGCACCCGCGCCGAGAGCGCCGGACCGAGTGCGGCGATGGCACGCTGCACCGCGGCCGAGTCGTCGCCGTCGCCACCGGCGAGCAGCAGGCACAGGTCGGGGTGCGACGATGCGATGGCAGCGAACGCCTGCACCAGCATCGGCAGGTTCTTGCGACGTTCGAACGTGCCGATGGACAGAAGGAACGGTCGGCCCGCGAGTTGCGTGACAACGGTGGCGGTCGGGGCAGTGGCCGGCGCCGGCGCGAGCGGCACGGCGGCGAGGTGCACCGTGTGCACGGCTGCCCCCGGCAGCAGTGCGCGCACCGCGTCGGCGGTGGCGGTGGAGCTGGCGTGCACCACGGCGCCGCTAGCCACGGCGCGGCGCAGCACCTGGCCGGCGCGGTGCACGCTGGGAGTGGCCTGGTCGGGGTGGCGCAGGAACCAGCAGTCGTAGACCGACACCACGCGGGGCAGGTGGCTGGGTGGGACGACGTAGTTGGTGCCGTGCACCAGCTGCGCGCCGGGCAGCCAGCGATCCAGTCGCGCCCGGTCGCTGATGGCCCAGATCCGTTGGGCGACGGCCGCGGGCAACGGCAGGATGCGAGTGCCCGGCGGCACCTTGCCACCGAGCCGCGCTCGCAGCGAGAGCACGTAGTCGGTGAGCTCGACGTCGTCGCGGTCGGCCAGCGCGCGGTGCATCTCTTGCACGGCCAGGCCGACCCCCGTGCGTGGCCCGAGCAGCGGCCCCGTGTCGAACCCAACGCGCAGTGCAGTCATCTCGCCACCGAGGATACTGGCCATCGAGAAGTCTGGGTGTCGCGGGTCGCGGGTCCGCAACCCGTGCCCGTGCCGTAGACTTCGGCGACTCGCCGGTGGCCCGCGCTCCGCGTTCCACGAGCCTTCCGCACGGCGAACGCTTCTGCTCGACGATGGAAAGAACCACCATGCCCCGCGCATTCATCACCGGAATCACCGGCCAGGACGGCCAACACCTCGCCGAGTTCTTGCACGGCAAGGGCTACGAAGTGTTCGGCATGGTCAAGGGCCAGAACAACCCCCGCATGGTGCAGATGCGCGACGAGTTCCCCTACGTGGAGCCGGTGCCGGGCGACCTGGCCGACCTGCCGTCGCTGGTGAAGGCGCTGGAGTACACGCAGCCCGACGAGGTCTACAACCTCGGTGCCATCTCGTTCGTCGCGCTCAGCTTCAACCAGGCCGAACTCACCGCCAACATCACCGGGCTGGGCGTGCTGCGCATGCTCGAGGCCATCCGCATGGTGGGTGGCGCGCAGAACAACTCAATCCGTTTCTACCAGGCCAGCAGCAGCGAGATGTTCGGCAAGGTGCGCGAGACCCCGCAGACGGAACGCACACCATTCCACCCGCGTTCGCCGTACGGCTGCGCGAAGGTGTTCGGCCACGACATCGTGGTGAACTACCGCGAGAGCTACGACATGTTCGCCTGCAGCGGCATCCTGTTCAACCACGAGGGCCCTCGCCGCGGCCTCGAGTTCGTCACTCGCAAGGTCACCAACTCGGTCGCTCGCATCCACCTCGGGCTGCAGCAGGAGATCGTGCTCGGCAACCTCGACAGCAAGCGCGACTGGGGCTACGCCGGCGACTACGTGAAGGCGATGTGGGCCATGCTGCAGCAGGACGCTCCCGACGACTACGTGGTGGCCACCGGCACGACCTACAGCATCGAAGACCTGGTGCGCTTGGCGTTCGCCGAGGTGGGCATCGAGGACTGGCAGAACTACGTGCGCCAGGACCCGAAGTTCTACCGTCCGGCCGAGGTCGACCTGCTCATCGGCGACCCCACCAAGGCACGCGAGAAGCTCGGCTGGGAACCGGAAGTCCAGTTCCCCGAGCTCGTCAAGATGATGGTCGCCAACGACCTCGCGCTCGAGTCCAAGGGCCGCTAGCGGAGCCCCGGAAAGGGGATCCTCGGTTGCGGGGGCGTCAGCTCTCGAGGGGCATGTCGGTGATGGCGTCCATCAACGAACCGCCGCTCGGCACCACGCCCGTGCTCAGCTTGTGTCGCAGAGCCAACGCGAAGGCGACGAGAGCGGCCACCGACGAGGCGACCAGACCGAACTCGACTCGGCGGAACAGCGGTTCGTTGTTCAACCAGGTGACCAACAGGAACGTGATGCCGGCGCAGGCCCAGCCGAGCGCGACCAGCCGGTGCCCGCGCAGTGCGATGACCGCTTGCGCCAAGGCCAACGCCAACATGTAGATGGCGCTGCTGAACGCGAGCGTGGCCAAGGTGTTGCCACTGAGCTCGGAGTCGTAGAACTTCTCGATGACCAGCGGGCCCACCACGTAGGCGCCGGCGGTTCCGACCACGGCGACCAGCAACACCACCTTCATCAGGCGGGCGAGCCCCTGACGGAACTCGGCGATCTCGTTACGCGCCGCCAGCTGCGACAAGCGCGGCAGCAGCGCGGCCTGCACCGCCTGGAACAGGAACAGCGGGATGCGGGCGAGCAGCACGCCGTAGGTGAAGCGGGTGACCAGTTCCTCCTGGCCAGGCTCCGCCAGCACGGTGGCGGCGAGCGGGCCGGCGTTCACCAGGCCGGCCGCGAACATCGAACCCACCAGCAACCAGCCCAGGTTCTGGGTGACCTCGCCCCACTCGGCCGCGGGACCGTCGTCGGTCTTCAGCTGGCCGCGGAAGTACACCCACAGCACGCCAGGGAGCGGGGCGAACGCGATGGCGAGGCCGTAGGGTCCGACGGTCTTGACGCCGATGACGGCGAGGAGCAGACAGAACGCGATGCGCACGACGCCGTCGGATGCCATGACGATGGCGTACGCGCGGAACCGCCCGTGACCGCTGGCGACGCCGCGTGCGATGTGCGCCGGGGTGTACGAGACGAAGGCGATGAGCAACGCGACGACCAGCACCCAGTCGTCGTTGAAGAACGCCGACGCGAGCGCGGGACTGGCCAGCAGGATGATGGCGGAGACGATGGCAGCGAGGCCCGTGCCGAGCGCGATGACCTTGCGCAGCACCGGCTTTCCGCCCATGCCCATCGCCCGGCGGCTCGACAGCGCACGTGCCAGTTCCTGCTCGACCGGCAGGAACACGCCGGGCGCGAGTGCGAAGGTGGCGACCCAGAGGCTGGTGATCGGCTGCAGCGCTTCGTCGCTGCCCAGCGCTTCCTTGCCGACCTTGAGGAAGAGGTAGCTGGCGACGCCCGCGATGAGCAGACCGACGGCCACCGGAATGGTGCCTTCGGGTACGGGCACGCGAGAGGTTGAGGATGATTCGTCGGACGCTGCCACCAAGCATTCGAGGCTACCGGCCAGACTTGTCCAATGACGAGAACCCAGGGCGGAGGTCAAGCCGGCCGCCCTCGGCGCCGATACCAGTGCATGCGCCGTCGTCGAGGTCTCCTTGTCGCGTCGCTCGCGATGTCGGCGGTACTCGTGGGCGCGCCACCCGCCGCAGCACCGGTTCACGCTGCAGCCGACACGGTCGTCACCATCGACGGGCGCGGCTACGGCCACGGCTACGGGCTCAGCCAGTGGGGTGCGTACGGGTATGCGGTCGACCACGGATGGTCGTCGGCGCAGATCCTGAACCACTACTACGGCGGCACCGTCGCCGGCACCGTGCCGCTCGACTCGGTGATCACCGTGCGCCTGCAGAACCTCGACGACGCGCAGACCGCCGTGGTCAGCGAGAGCGGCGGCCTGGTGGTCGACGGAGTGGCCGGCGGACCGTGGAAGTCGGTGCTCGCCCGTGAGGTGTCGCCGTCGGTGTACTCGGTGTGGGCGCGGAGCGACGCGCAGGTGTGCCCGGCGGCGTCGGGCAACCCGGTGTCGTCGGGATGGACGCTGGTGTCCGATGCGGTGTCGACGCAGGTGAACATCCGCACGCAGGCCGACACGACCACGGCCGGCTTCCCGTCGTTGCCCGCGGTGTGCGAACCCGGCGGAAAGGTGAAGTCGTACCGCGGCTTCATCCGAGCGGTCAACGGCACCGCGGGCGAGAACCGCACGGTCAACATCGTGCCGCTCGAGCACTACCTGCGCTCGGTCATCGCGAAGGAGATGTCGCCGTCGTGGGCCACTGCCGGCGGCGGCAAGGGTGCACAGGCGTTGCAGGCGCAGGCCGTCGCCGCGCGCAGCTACGCGCTCGCCGAGAACAAGTACTCGTACGCGAAGACGTGCGATCTCGTGTGCCAGTACTACATGGGCGCCGCCACTCGCAACAGCGTCGGCAGCGCGTACACACAGGTCGAGTACCCGGGCACCGACGCAGCCGTGCTCGCCACCGCCGGCGTGGTGCGGCGTGTGGGCACCACCTCCGGCGCCATCGCGTACACGATGTTCGCCGCATCGAACGGTGGCTGGACCGCGGCCGGCGTGGGTGCACAGATGCCCTTCCCCGCGGTGGTCGACGAGGGCGACGACACCAGCCTCAACCCCAACCACACCTGGACCACCACGCTCGTCGGCAGCGCCATCACCGCGCGCTATCCGGCGATCGGCACGTTCACGTCGCTCACTGTGCTGGCCCGCAACGGGTACGGGGAATGGGGCGGGCGCGTCACGTCCATCCGCATCACCGGCGCGTCGTCGTCGGTCACCGTCACCGGCGACCAGTTCAAGTCGGCGTTCGGTCTGAAGGCGAACTGGTTCAACGTGCGCGGCGCGACGGCGCCACCACCTCCGCCCGACCCGTGCCCGGGGCGAACCGAGCCGCCGATCGGCGCGGCGCCCGGCACCGCCGCCGGAGCCCGGTACACGCCGCTGGCACCCGTCCGCCTGATCGACACCCGCGACGGCACCGGCACGGCAGCCTCCCCACTCGGCGGCGGCTGCACGCTGGTGGTGGACCCGGGCCTCGACCCGTCGGTCATTGCGGTGGCCGTGAACCTCACCTCGGTGCGGCCTCCCACCAACGCGTACGTCACCGCCTATCCCTGCGGCGTGGCGCGGCCGAACGTCTCGGCCATCCAGGCGCTCGCCGGCAACACCGTGGCGGGGATGGCCGTGGTACCCCTCAGCGCGGACGGCACGTTCTGCGTGTTCACCTCCGCGGCCACCGCGCTCGTGGTCGACCTGTTCGGCTCGTACGCGCCCGCGGTCGGCGACCGCTTCGAGCCGGTCGCCCCGTCGCGCCTGTACGACTCGCGTTCCGGCTCGAGGGTGGCCGCCGGCACCATCGTGCGCATTCCCGTGGTCACCGCGGGCGGCGCGCCGGCAGGTGCCTCGGCCGCGGCGCTCACGCTGCACAGCACCGGCGCCACGGCCTCCGGGTGGGCCACCGTGTTCCCGTGCTCGGCGGAGGTGCCGCTGGTCAGCAACATCAACGTGCTCAGCGGCTCGAGCGTCACCAACCACGTCGAGGTGGCGCTCAACGGCGCCGGCGAGGTGTGCGTGCACGTGAGCACGGCCATGCACGTCACGCTCGACTTCAGCGGCTGGTTCGGCGCAGCCGCGACCTCCGAATTCTTCGCGGTGACGCCGTTCCGTGCGGTCGACACGCGCAATGCCATCGGCCTCAGCGGCCAGTTCGCCGCCAACGTCGGCCGGGCGTTCGTGCTCGCAGGGCAGCAGGGCCTGCCGGCTGCCGCCACGCTGCGAGCCGTGATGGCGGAGGTGACTGCGGTGTACCCGACGTCGTCGGGCTACCTCACCGTGCACCCGTGCCTGCCCGCGGTGCCCGATCTCTCGATGGTGCGATACGCCCCGTACGCGAACGCAGCGACCACGGTGGTCGGCCCCGACGACGGCAGCGGTCGCTGGTGCATCGCGTCGAACCGCAGCGTGCACGTGCTGGTCGACGTGAGCGGCTACTTCGCCTGACACGCGCACGAGGCGCCGGCGTTGCTGCCGGCGCCTCGTGCGTTGCGTGGAATCAGGCGGCGGTGCGGATGAGGCCGCGGACCTGCTTGCGGGCGGCCTTGGCGATGTCGTGCGCCTGGCCGACGAGGGCGGCGGCCTGCTCGGGCAGGCGCTCTTCCAGCTTCTCGACGCTGCTGTCGAGCTTGGTCTCGAGGGCGTTCAGGCGCTCGTCGAGCTTGCTGAGCTGCGACTCCATCGTGGAGAGCAGATCGTCGGCCTGCGCCTTGCTGGTGCCGAAGCGCTCCGACAGCGTCTTGACGATCTCGCGGCGACGCACCTGGGCCTGCTGCACGGCGAGCACGCCGAAGCCGATGGTGATGTAGGCGGCGTCGCGCAGTGCGGCGACGAGCTTGTCGTCGAGACCGGCGAGCTTGCTGGCATCGAGGTTCGAGAAGTCGAACCCGTTGGTGATCTTGGAGAAGTCGGGCTTGGTGGCCATGGTGGTGTCCTTTGCGAGGGAGCTGATCGGGGGGTGATCGGCGGGTGATAGCACCATACCGCAGACTGCTAACTATTGCAAGCACTTTCCCGATCTTGTCGAGTGCGCCGCGGAGGTGACCGGTGGCGGTGGGGGTCGCGCCGCTAGCCTCGAATGTTCGTGGAACCCACCGGATCGCTCGCCCCGCCCGTAGTGGCCGTGATGGTGGTGCATGAGCCGGGCGCGTGGTTCGAGGAATCGCTCGCCGCACTGGCCGCACAGGACTACGGCAACCTGAAGTGCCTGTTCCTGGTCGTCGGTGAAGCCGGCGATGTGCCCGCCCGCATCCGCGACTCCGTGCCCAACGCGTTCGTCCGCGCCGTGGCCGGCAACCCCGGTTTCGGCACCGCTGCCAACGAGGTCATGAAGCTGGTCGAAGGCGACAACGGGTTCTTCTGCTTCCTGCACGACGACATCGCGCTCGAGCCGGGCGCCATCCGGCTGCTGGTGGAGGAGCTCTACCGCTCGAACGCCGGGGTGGTCGGCCCCAAGCTCGTCTCGTGGACCCAGTCGCACGTGCTCCAGCACGTCGGCCTCGGTGTCGACCGGTTCGGCGAGATCGACCCCATCGTCGAGCCCGGCGAGGTGGACCAGGAGCAGCACGACGCGGTGCGCGACGCCTTCGCCCTGCCCTCCGCCTGCCTGCTCGTGCGTGCCGACCTGTTCCGCACCATCGGCGGGTTCGACCCGGCCATCGAGTTCTACGGCGACGACGTGGATCTGTGCTGGCGCGCCCACCTCGGTGGTGCACGAGTCGTGGTGGTGCCCACCGCGCGTGCTCGCCACCGCGAACAGCTCGCCGAGCGCCGCCCCGACCTGCCGCACGCGACGCTGGCGGCTCGCAGCCGCATGCGCTCGGTGGCCACCCTCACCGGCGCGCGCCGCCTGCCGCTCGTCTCACTGCAGCTCGTGCTGGTCACCCTCGCCGAGGCCATCATCGGGGTGCTCACCGGGCGGTTCCGTGAAGTCGGCGCATCGCTCACGTCACTGCTGGCCATGGTGCCGCGCACGCCCGGCTACTTCGCCCGACGCCGCGCGCTCGTCAACCTCCGGCAGGTGCCCGACACCGAGGTGGCGGGCCTGCAGCTCCGCGGCAGTGCACGACTCACCAACTACCTGCGCTCCCGAGAGAGCCGACAGGTCGACCCCGACTCCACCACCGAACGCCGCTGGCGGCAGACCGCCGGTTCGGCACCGGCGCTCGCGTGGTTGTCGGTCGGGCTGCTCGCCCTCATCGGCAGTCGCCACATCATCACCGGCGGTGTGCCGCACTTCGGTGAGTTCCTGGCGTTTCCGTCCAGCCCCAGCAACATCATCACCGATCATCTGTCCGGCTGGTCGGGGCACGGCCTGGGCAGCACCACCGCGCAACCCACCGGCATGGCGCTCATCGGCATCGCCAGCATCGGCACGGTGTTCCACATGGGCCTGCTCAACACGGTCGCAGTCATCGGGCTGCTGTTCGCCGGCTACCTGGGCATGTGGCGTTTGGCGTCGCTGTTCCCCACGGCTCGCGCACGTGTCGCCGCGCTCGTCGTGTACGCCGCGCTCCCGCTGCCCGCCGAGCTGCTCGGCAACGGTCGGTGGGCCGCGCTGGCGTGCTA
The DNA here is from genome assembly GCA_030685215.1 of Actinomycetota bacterium. GTDB lineage: Bacteria > Actinomycetota > Acidimicrobiia > Acidimicrobiales > Ilumatobacteraceae > UBA668. The sequence continues at coordinate 4,343 of JAUXQB010000024.1, read as the reverse complement.
CGGAGCGATGCCGTGGGCGCTGCACCTCTTGCGTCGCATCGCCGGCATCGAGACCTCCGGTGCCCGCTACGACGAGGCGGTCGAGCACTACACGCCCGTCGCCACCACCAAGCTCGTCCGGCTCGGTGGCCAACTCGCGTTGCTCACGGCCGTCGTCGTCGCGTTCTCTCCGGCCTTCGCGCTGCTGCTCGTGCTCAGCGGGGTGCTGCTGGCGGCCGCCACGCTGCTGTGCGGCGGGTCGGCGCGAGCTGCCTTCACGTTGCTCGGCGCCTCCTTGGCGGCACCGTTGGTGGGCCTCCTCGTCAACCTCCCGTGGGCGTTCAGCCTGCTCGGCAGCGACGGCTGGACCTCCATCGTCGGCGTGCCGGTCACCTCCTCGCGCGCGCTCGGAGTCGGGCAGCTGATGCGCTTCCTCTCCGACGGCAGCAACCTCGGCGCAGTGGCCGTGGTCGCCTTCCTGCCGCTCCTCGTCGCCCCGCTCGTCGCCCGCGCATGGCGGTTCACCTGGGCCATCCGCTCGTCGGCGTTGGTGTTCGGGTTCGGGGGCCTGGCCATCCTCGACGATCGTGCCGCGCTGCCGTTCCGCATGCCGGAGCCGGGCGTGCTGCTCGTGCCGGTGGCCATCGGGGTGGCGCTCGGTGCAGCCTGCCTCGCGGCGGCCTTCCAGGACGACGTGCTCGGCGGTTCGTTCGGGTGGCGTCAGCCGCTGGGCGTGCTCGCGGGCGTCGCCGTGGTGATCAGCGTCGTGCCCGGGTTGATCGGTGTCGCCGACGGCAGTTGGAACATGCCCGACCGCACGCTCGTCAGCGCCTACGAGCAACTGCCCGTGAACCCGCCGGAGGGCAACTATCGCGTGCTCTGGATCGGCGACCCGTTGGGCATCCCGGTCACCTCCTACACCTACCAGCCCGGCATCGGCTACGCCATCACCGACGACGGCTCGCTCACGGTCGAGGAGTTCTGGTCGGGCACGCCCACCGAGACCGAGGAGGAGGTGGCCACCGCGTTGCGCTACATGGCCGCCGGCGTCACGCTGCGCGGCGGGCGGCTCCTCGCGCAGTACGGCATCCGCTTCGTCATCGTCCCGCTCGTCGACGGCGCCCACGGCACCATCGACAGCCCGTTGCCCACGCCCGCCGGACTCGTCGACGTGCTCGAGGATCAACTCGATCTGGCCGCGCCGCTCACCCGGCCGCCGAACTTCATGATCTACGAGAACACCGCGTACACGCCCACGCGTTCGGTCCTCACCGTCGAAGGCGCGGAGGCCAGCAGCGAGGCCGGTGGCGAGGCGCTCGCCAACGCCGACCTGCGTGGCTCGGTGCCGTTCGCGATCGGAGCACCCGACCGCGGCGACGCGGTCGGCGACGTCGCCGACGGCACGCTGCACGTCGCCATCCCGTTCGACACCCACTGGGCCTTGTCGGTCGACGGCGACGCAGTCGAGAGCCGTCGTGCGTTCGGTTCCACGATGGCCTTCGACGTGCCCGCCGCCGGTCGGGCGACGCTCACGTACAACACCTCGTTCACCCGACTGCTGTGGCTGCTGGTGCAGCTGCTCGCATGGATGGCCCTGGCCATGGCGGCGAGCCGATTCCGTCCGGCGCAGATGCTGCAGCGGCGCCGACGCGCCGGCGTGTCCGACGTCTCGCCGGTCGCCGACCTCACCGCGCCCCTGCCGACGGTGACCATCCGAGCGAGTACCGACACCGAGCCGGGTGCCGCCGACGATCGCATCGACGATGCCTTCGGGGGCGCGGTCGGGGGCGCGGGCGCCGACGGCGACGACGACCCGTGGGCGCCGGGGCCAGAGGACGCGTCGTGAACCGTCGCCTGCTCGCCATCGCGGTGGCCGTCGTGCTGCCGGCGCTGCTGGTCGGAGTGGCCGCCGGTGGCACCGCCACCATCGCCACCGAGCCCACGTTCGCCAGTCTGGGCACGCCGACGATGCCGTTCGTGCCGTACCAGGGCTTCATCGACGCCACCTGGTTCTGTCCCGGCGTGCCGTCGGGCGGCAGTGGTCTCGGCGGTTCGGTCACCGTCGCCAACCCGGCGGATTCGCCGCTGCAGGGCCAGATCACGGTGTTCACCGACACGCCCGACGTGGAAGGTGGCGAGCTCGCGTTCACGGTGCCGGCGCGCGACACGTTCACCGTCGAGCTCGCCAGCATCCAGAACACCGGCAACTACCTCGCGGCGATGGTGGAGATCACCGGCGGCGGCGGTTTCGTGGAGCAGCAGGCCGACCACCCCGACGGCGCGTCGGTTGCGCCGTGCTCGAACAGCACGTCGTCCACCTGGTACTTCGCCGACAATTACACGCTGAACGGCAGCCAGGAAGATCTCGTCATCACCAACCCGTTCCCCGACGACGCGATCATCGACGTCTCGTTCGCGAGCGACGACGGCGAGCGCTCGCCCGAGCAGCTGCAGGGTGTGCCCGTGCCGGGCCACTCCGTGCTGGTGGTCGACGAGCGGTTCCTGGCCAAGGACGAAGCCGTGCTCGCGGTGTCGATCGTGGCCTCGCGCGGCCGTGTGGTCGCAGGCCGCTCGCAGCAGTACATCGGGGAACGCCAGGGCTACTCGATGAGCCTCGGCTCGCCCTCGGGTTCCACGTCGTGGACCTTCGCCGACGGCGAGGTGGGCGGCGACACGCGGTTCGAGCGCTACAGCATCTACAACCCCGGCGAGGACGATGCGGTCGTGCAGCCGGTGTTCCTCGGGGTGTTCTCCGACACGTTCAACGGGGTCGACGCCATCGAGGTGCCCGCTGGCAGGGTGGTGTCGCTGAGCGTCGCCGATGTGCCGGATCTGCCCGAAGGGCGTCACAGCGTCACCTTCACCTCCGAGACCGATGCACCGGTGGTGGTCGAGCGAGCGATCACCCGCACGGCCGGTGACACCTACGTCACCACCGTGGTGCGCGGCGTGGAGTCGGCATTCCTCGACCCGGGTTACTACCGGTGGAGCATGGCCATCGGCACCGAGTTGCCGGTCGACGGTGTGCTGGTGGTGCTCAACCTCTCCGGCACCGACACCCTGGTCGCGGTGAAGGCCCTCGGTCCCGGCGGAGAGGTCGACATCCCTGGTCTCGAGGCGGTGCCGCTCGCCGCCAACTCGGTGGTCGCCATCGCCATCCCCGACGTTGCGGCGGCGCTCGGTCATCCGCTCATCGTGGTCGGCACGCAGCCGATCATCGTCGAGCGACTGCTGCCCCGCGGCGACGACCTGCGCGGCCGCTCCGGCTCACTCGCGTTGCCGGGCTGAGCCGATGGCGCAGTTGCTCGTCGCGGTGGCCGTGGTGGTGGTCGCAGTGATCGTCGGCCTCGTGCTGCGCAGCCGTCAGGCGGTGCCGGCGCCCACGCAGCCGAGCCACGCAGTGCCCGCGCAACTCGATCGCGCCGACTTCGACGCGCCCACGCCGTGGGTGGTGGTGGTGTTCTCCAGTGCCACGTGTGCCAGCTGCGCCGATGTCGCGAGGAAGGCCGACGTGCTGCGCTCGGCCGAGGTGTCGGTGGTGCACGCCGAGTTCCCCACGGCACGCGACCTGCACCGCAAGTACGACATCCAGGCCGTGCCCATCGTCGCCATCGCCGACGAGCACGGCGTCGTGCGCGCCGGCTTCGCCGGACCGGTCACCGCCACCGACCTGTGGGCGGCCGTCGCCGAAGCGCGCCAACCCGGCACCAGCCCGGAACCCGACCTCGGCCGCTGACTGCCCGCGTGCCCGCCTACCCGGCGTGCCCGCTCCATTCGACGGCACGCTCATCCGATGGCGCCCTGACGGCGCCCTGACGGCGCCCTGATGGCGCGCCGGCACGTCCACGTCGGTCCCCGTCACGTGTGTTCGATTTCGATGCGGCGATCGCTCACTGCCCAGCGCTCGGCATCGGATCGGCATCGGAATCGGAATCGGCATCGGATCGGATCGGCATCGGAATCGGACCGGAATCGGACCGGAATCGGACCGGAATCGGATCGGATTCGGAATCGGATCGCTCGGAGTCGGAATCGGATCGCTCGGAGTCGGATCGGAATCGATCAGTGCCACCGCTCGAAATCGGAATCGGAATCGATCAGTGTCACCGCTCGAATTCGGAATCGGAATCGGAATCGAACACACGTGACGGAAACCCGCAGGCACGGGTCCGCACGGTCAACGGCCCACCGGCCCGGACGGAACCGTCAGTCGGCGTGCGCGTTGGCGGAGTCGGCGTCGGCTGCGTCGGCTGCGTCGGCGCTCGCTGCGTCGGCGTGCTGGCCGTCGAGGCTCTGGTGCACGAGCTGTGCGACCTCGGCACCGTCGATGGTCTCTCGCTCGAGCAGCGCTTCGGCCACCAGTT
>JAUXQB010000008.1 GCA_030685215.1 Actinomycetota bacterium | reverse complement strand
TCGGCGAGGTCGACGCGCTCGCCCAGGTCGGTCAGTTGCTTCACCTCGCACTTCGTGTGATCTGCGTACGCGCGCCACAACGCGTCGACGTACGGTGATTCCATTTCTTGGACTTCGCTTGGAGGTGGTTCAACCTCTGGTCGAGTCGGAAGTCCCCCGCCGAACCGAGGTGCGTGGTAGGGGGTAGTCGCGTGCTGCTCGATGAGGGACAGCGGCGGCAATGAATCAAAGATGGCGAAGTCCAGAGCGTTCAGATGATCGAGCAAGGCGCCTTCGAGCGATATGGTTGCGCCAGAAGTGATCCCTAAACTGCAGTAGCGCTCCCAGTTCGCGACGAGTTCCGTTCGGAGTTTGTTCGGGTTTCGCAGGAGATTCGACAACTTGGTGCCGGCGCCGTGCGGAGAAACGAATGTGTATCGCCGAGGGACAGAGTAGTCACCTCGCCATGTGTAGTAGACCAGCTTGCCCAATTCGATCCAGATTTCCGACGGTGTGAGTCCGGACGCGTAGTGCTTGCACTGGTAGTTGTCCCATTTGTCGGTGTCGCCGTAAACGAAGGCGATTACGTCCCGACCCATGTCACCTGCTCCTCCGCACCTCTCGACCCGCTCGTAACCGCTCGAAAGTGACACCGCCCACTCAAGAACGAAGTCCTCCCAGGTGTCACTACTCCATGAGCGAAGTCGATCTATCGGCGCAATTGGGAGACCGGTTTGAATCGTCGACGCATCTGATCGTGGATCCCCGGGTGGTCGGATCGCCGATGACGCCAGCGCGAATCGATCGCTCACTCTGACCTCGTTGGGGCCGTCTCGGACTGGGCCGGCGATTGCGGAGCCGCGCACAGGTAAGCGCAGGATCCCACGGGCATGCTCGGATAGTAGCCAACGGCCGGGCTGCGTCAGGATCTCGCCGTGGTGCTGGTTCTGTGCGGCTCTGTTGCCTGTGAGGCCAGAAAGCAGCACGGCGCCACGACCACCAGCGGCACTCGCGGGATCAGACCATTTGCCAGCTTGCAGGCAACCGGTGACGGGAGTGACGTTCGACGGGGTTCCTCTCGTCCGGCTACTGCAGATCCAGTCCGCTGCTGACTCTCGTGTTGGCACGGCCGACGGGCAATTCTGATGTGTGGGTGAACAGCTGTTGTAGGCGTTCGTGTTCGGCGAGCTGGTCTGGGGTAGCTGGGGTTGCGCCGAGGGGTTGGGTGCTGGTCTCGCTCCACCGTTGGCGGTAGTCCGCAATGGCACGCAGCTGGGCGAGGGCGCCCGGTTCGAGCTCAGTGGCCCATTGGGGCGCGAGCCCGCCGATTGCAATCGGCAACCAAGGCTCGTCCGCTGCAACGGCTGCGCCGAGCGCGCTTCCCGGCTCGGGTTCGAGGTTGTCGAGGATCGTGGCGGCGTCGGGTCCCCATAGTTGGTTGGTGAGGGTGCTGGCAATTTCGGCGTACTCGACGATGTGGGGCCAGTGTTCGAGGATCCAGTGCCTGCGGGCGTGCTGGTTGTCGAGGGCTGCCTTGAGCACCTCGGCGGTGTCGTCGAGCAGTTGCGGGTCGCCGCGACGAAGGCGTGCGATGAGGGGCTTTTGATCGGCCGGGGCGGTCTCGAAGATCTGATCGAGTTCGGATCGCCGCGCGACAAGTTCGTGATGTGAGCGTCGCTGAGGCCACAGGACGGTGGGCGGGTCGCGGTGGTCGAGAAAGGCTTTGGTGTGGACCAGCCGGGTGCTGAGAGCTTCCCACGCCTCACTCGCGGCGTCGCCGGGCATCGGCAGGATGCCGGCGTCATCTCCGGTGTGGTGGTGCCGGGTTCGCCAGGTTGCGATGTCGCGCAGGGCGGTTGTCCAGGTTTGGGTGCCGATCGGGTCGGCGGGTTGGTAGCCGACGAGGGTGGTGAGCCATTGGGGTTGATCGGCGATGAGGGTGTTCGTGGCGCGTTCGATGACGCGTCGGATGGCCTGTTGGACGTTGTCGGCTTCGCCCGAGTCAACGCGATTGTCGGCGAGGTAGCTGGTCCAGGTGGTCAGCGTGGCGTCGGCTGCGTGGGTGAGTTGAGCGAGGCGCGTGCGCGCAGTGTCGGGAAGCGAGCGAGGGGTCGCGTGTGGGTCGAGGATCTCGACTTCCTGCCAGGCGAGTGAGCGTTCGGCGCACTTTCCGTCGGCGGACAGGAACCCGACGAGTACCTCGCCGGTGGTGTCGTCGAGTCCGATGATCGTGCCGATGTTGTGCCGGTCGAGTGCTTTGACGGTCTGTCCGATGGCGGCGTGGGTGGCCGTGCGCGTCGCGGTGGCGATCGCATGACGGAGTTCGGTGGCGTCGACGCCGATGTGCTCGTTGGCGAGGCGTTCGATGTGTCGGCAATGGGTGAGTCGAGCTTCGAGCTGGTCGAGCGGTCGCCGGACGAGGGCGTCGACGCTGGTGATGTGCGGGTCGATGGTGTGGGCGAGGTGCTTTGCGCGAGATCGTTCGAAGGTGTCGACGAGTTCGTCGTCGATGGTCCCGGGTTCCTCAGTCGGCAACGGTATGCCGTGTTGGTCGTGGCGTTCGAGCGGGTCGCGGGCGAGGAGATCGATCTGTTCGGCTTCTGGTCGTGTGATCACGAGCAGGTTGGTGTGTTGTCCGCGAGACATGTCGACGTACGCGGCTTCTCGGTAGAGGCCGTCGAGGCCGACGGTGATCGCTTGTTCCCAGGTGCCGCCCTGGGCGCGTGTGGTGGTGA
>JAUXQB010000006.1 GCA_030685215.1 Actinomycetota bacterium | reverse complement strand
GCGCTCAACGACTACCGCGGCCACCGCCGCGAGCTGCACCGCACCACCGTCGCCGGCACCGCCCCGCGTCGCTGACGCCCAACCGGCCGTCTGGTCGCACGAAACCCACAGTGAGTGTGGGATTCGTAGGACCAGACAGGGAACGAAGACGAGGTAGGGCGGGGCCGAAGGCCGCGTCGCCGGGTCTGGCCTAGGTCGCGCCGACCGCGACGGCGGGAGCAGCGGCGCGTTGCTCGGCCGACACGGCGAGGCTCAGGCGCTCACCCATGCCCGGGCGCACGGCGGTCCAGTCGAGCTCGTGCTCGATGCGGCCGGCGAGCGCGGCCGAGGCGGCTTCCTCGCCGTGCACGACGAACACGCCGGCCGGTTCGTGCGCGGCCGAGCACAGCCAGTTCACCAGTTCGTCGGCGTCGGCGTGCACCGAGAAGCCGGTGAGGTCGCAGATCTCGGCGCGCACGCGCACGTACTGACCGTGGATCTTCACCGTGGTGGCTCCCTCCAGCAACTGGCGGCCACGGGTGCCCTCGGCCTGGAAGCCGACCAGCACGACCGTGTTGCGCGGGTCGGGCAGCACGCGCTTGAGGTGGTGCACCACTCGCCCACCGCTGGCCATGCCGGCACCGGCGATGACGACGGCCGGCCCCGGCCGCCCGGAGATGGCCTTCGAACCCTGCGTGTCGCGCACCTCTTCCAGCGCGTCGAGATCCAGGACGTGCGGGTGACCGCGGAAGTTCGGGCGCACGTCGAGCGCACCTTCGGCCAGGGCCGCGCGGTAGATGGTGAGCCCGGCGAGCGCCATCGGGCTGTCGACGTAGATCGGGATGTGGGGAAGGCGGCCGGCCTTCGCGAGGTGATGCAGGTGGAACAGCAGCACTTCCGTGCGATCGACCGCGAAGGCGGGGATCACCACCACGCCCCCGCGTTCGGCGGTGCGCGTGATGGTCTCGGCCAAGCGATCGACCGCATCGCTGCTCACGTGCTGCCGGTCACCGTACGTGCTCTCCACCATCACCCAGTCGGCTGCGCCGATGCCCACAGGCGGACGAAGGAACGGGTGCTGTTGGCGTCCCAGGTCGCCACTGCAGACCAGCGTCGTGGTCTCGCCGGCCTCGTCGCCCAGCACCACGCGGGTGATCGCGGAGCCGAGGATGTGGCCGGCCGGTTCGAAGGTGACCTCGATGCCCGGGGCCGCCTCGAACGCGTGGTCGAACGGCATCGCCTGCAGCAGCTCGATCGCCGCCCAGGCATCGTCCTCGGTGTAGAGCGGCAGCGCGGGGTGGTGACGCGAGAAGCCCTTGCGGTTCGCGTACCCGGCTTCCTCCTCCAGCAGTCGTGCGCTGTCGGGGAGCACCACCGACATCAACTTGCCGGTGTCGTAGGTGACGTAGACCGGCCCCTTGTAGCCCTGCTGCACCAGCCGTGGCAGATAGCCGCAGTGATCGAGGTGGGCGTGCGTGATGACCACCGCGTCGAGCGAGTCGACATCCACGGGCAGCGGCGCCCAGTTCCGATCGCGCAGCTCCTTGAGGCCCTGGAACAACCCGCAGTCGATGAGCACCGCGGACGTGCCGACCTCCACCAGGTGCCGGCTGCCGGTGACGGTGCCGACGCCGCCGTAGGACGTGAGCGTGGGAGATGGGCATGCGACACGTGCTGACATACCTTCAGTCAGCACCTGCGGGCCGGCGCACACCAGGGGCGAATGCCCCCACTCAGCCCAGAGTTTCGACCTCCAGCTCGCCGGCCGTGTTGCGGGCCCGGAGCACCTTCTTGTCGAACTTGCCGACGCTCGTCTTCGGCACCTCCGTGATGAAGCTCCACCGCTCGGGCAGCCAGAACTTGGCGGTGCGCTCGCTGAGCCACGCGCGCAGCTCCTCGGCGCCGAGGGTCTCGCCGGGCTTGAGCACCACGCACGCCAGCGGGCGTTCGTCCCAGCGATCGTCGGGCACGCCGATGACCGCGGCTTCGAGCACGGCGGGGTGCCCCATCAGCGTGTTCTCCAGGTCGACCGAGCTCACCCACTCGCCGCCGCTCTTGATGACGTCCTTGGCCCGGTCGCTGATCATCACGTAGCCGTTGGGCAGCACGCTGGCGACGTCGCCGGTGCGCAGCCACCCGTCGTGGAACTTCTCCGGATCGTCGACGTGGTAGTAGCTCTCGGTGATCCACGAGCCGCGCACTTCGATCTCGCCGAGCGCTTCGCCGTCCCACGGCTGCACGTCGCCGTTGTCGTCGGTGATGCGCAGCTCGACACCGGGGATGATGCGTCCGGTCTTCACCCGCCAATCGGTCTCGCTGCCGTCGCCCATCTCCTTGGGCGGGTGGCCGATGGCGCACACCGGGCTGGTCTCGGTCATGCCCCAGCCCTGCACGATGGGCACACCGAACGTGGCGCGGTAGCCGTCGATGAGGCCGCGAGGCACGGCCGAGCCACCGCACATGACCAGCCGGAAGCTGCTCATGTCGGTGTCGGGCGCATTGTGCAGCAGGTCGTTGAGCACGGTGGGCACGGCGCCGGTGAGCGTGGGCCTGGTGTCGGCGATGATGCGCGAGATGGGCGCCGCCTGGAGGAACTGCTGCGGGAAGACGAGGTCGGCGCCGATCATCCACGCCGCGTAGGGCGTGCCCCACGCGTTGGCGTGGAACATGGGCACGATGACCAGCATGCGGTCGTGCTCGCTGAGCGCGATGTTGGCGGTGCTGGTGACCATCAGAGAGTGCATGTAGGTGCTGCGGTGGCTGTACATCACTCCCTTCGGGTTGCCGGTGGTGCCGCTCGTGTAGCACATCGCGGCGCCGGTGTTCTCGGTGACCTCCGGGTAGTCGTAACCCGGCTGCTCGGCGGCCAGCAGCTCGTCGTAGTCGAGCAAACCCTCGCCCAACGACGACGCGTCGCCAGGGCCCTTGACGATGATGTGCTGCACGGTGGTGAGCTGATCGCGCACTCGGGCCAGCAGTGGCGCGATAGACGCGTCGACGATGATGACGCGGTCTTCCGCGTGGTTGATGACGTACGCGAGCTGCTCGGGGAACAGGCGGATGTTGAGCGTGTGCAGCACCGCGCCCATGCACGGGATGGCGAGGTAGGCCTCCATGTGCGTCTGGTTGTTCCACAGGAACGTGCCCACGCGATCGCCGGGCTGCACGCCGAGCTTGGCGAGCGCCGCTGCCAGCTGGTCGGCGCGGTCGGCCACCTGCGCGAACGTGGCCTCCACGTAGCCGTCGCCGGTGAACGTGGTGATCTTGCTGTTCGCATGCACCTGCCGGCCGTAGCGGAAGACGGGCAACAGCGTGAGCTGGTAGTCGTCCATCATCGTGCTGGACATGGTGCTGATCGGCATGAGTTTCCCCCTCGTTCGCGCCGCCGCTTGTCACGACAGCTCGGCGGTCGTGAAGAATAGGCCACCGTGAGTACGAACGCCTCCCCCACCTCTCCTCGCCGACAGACCGTCGTCACCCTCGATCTGGAGGGCGTGCTGGTGCCGGAGATCTGGATCGCGGTGGCCGAGCGCACGGGCATCGAGGCGCTGCGGCGCACCACCCGCGACGAACCCGACTACGACGTGCTGATGAAGGGTCGGCTCGCGCTGCTCGACGAGCACGGGCTGACGATGAGCACCATCGCCGACGTGATCGCCGGGTTGGAACCGATGGACGGCGCTCGCGACTTCCTCGACGCGCTGCGCGAGCGCACGCAGGTCATCATCCTCAGCGACACGTTCGAGCAGTTCGGCGCACCGTTCATGCGCCAGCTCGGCATGCCCACCATCCTGTGCCACCAGCTCGTCGTGCACGACGACCGCATCGTCGACTACGCCCTTCGCATGCCCGACCAGAAGCGCCATGCCGTCGAGGCGCTGCGCGGGCTGAACTACCGCGTGGTGGCCGCCGGCGACTCGTACAACGATGCCGCGATGCTGGCTGCCGCCGACGCCGGGTTCTGGTTCCACGCGCCGGAGTCGATCGCCGGCCAGTTCCCGCAGTTCCCCCCGAACCACACCTACGACGAGCTGTTCGCCGCCATCACCGCCGCGCTGGACTGAGCGAGGCTTTCCTCCAGCCGGCGGCCTTCCGAGGCTCACGTCCAGGGTTCGCCCGCGCAAAGCCTCGGTAGGGCCGGCGCTGGAGGAAAGCCTCGGACTGGTCCGGGGGCAGTTGTTAGCGTCGGCCGGCGTGACTCCCGACTGCCTCGACGCACTGCAACAGCTGTCCGACGACACTGCCCGCGAACACCACGTGGCCTCCATCTCGTGGGGGGTGGTCATCGGCGGTGAGCTCACGGCACACGGCGCCACCGGCACCTTGGACGACGACCGCGCGATCGACGAGCACACGGTGTACCGCATCGCATCGATGACCAAGAGCTTCACCGCAGCCGCCGTGCTCGCCCTGCGCGACGAAGGGGTGTGGCAGCTCGACGACCCGGTCGCGGCACACGCACCCGAGCTCGCCGCGGTGTGCGGCCCGGCCGGATCGCCGCCGATCACCCTGCGCCACCTGCTGAGCATGGCCAGCGGCCTCGCCACCGACGACGCATGGGCCGACCGCCACCTCGACATCGGCGCCGACGAGATCGATCGCATCTACGCCGCCGGGCCAGTGTTCGCCCGCCGCCCCGGCACCGGGTTCGAGTACAGCAACCTCGGCTACGGCATGCTCGGCCGCGCTGTGCAGCGCGCCACCGGTGTTCGCGTGCAGGAGCACATCACGGAACGCTTCCTCCGTCCTCTCGCGATGTCGCGCACCACGTGGGTGCGCCCGCCGCACGACGACTGGGCTCGCCCGCATCGCTGGCGCGACGACCGCATCGTGCGCGACGAACCCGACCCGTTGGGCGACGGCGAGATCGCACCGATGGGCGGGCTGTGGACCACCGTCGCCGACCTCGCCCGATGGGTGGCGTGGCTCGACGAGGCGAACTCGCTCCCCGATCAGACCGACGCCGTCGGTCTGTCATCGGCGAGCCGTCGCGAGATGCAGAGCATCCACACCTACATCGGGGCCACTGCCATCGCCGGCCGCACCACTCCCGCCGGCTACGGCTTCGGGCTCAACGTGCGCGACGACCCCACGCTCGGCACCGTCGTCGCCCACGCGGGTGGGTTGCCCGGCTACGGCAGCAACATGCGCTGGCTCGCCGGCCACGGTGTCGGCGCCATCGCGCTCGGCAACACCACCTATGCGCCGATGAGCGAGCTCACGATGCGCATGCTCGACGTCGTGCACGTGCACGGCGCGGTGCCCGCATCCGTCGAGGTGGCGGCTCCGTTGCTCGACGATGCCGCTCGCCGACTGGTCGCGCTCCTCAACTCGTGGGACGACGGTGACGCTGCCGCCCTGTTCGCCGACAACGTCGCGCTCGACGAGCCGTTCGACCGCCGCGCTGCGGCCGCCTCGAAGCTGATCGCCCAGCACGGACCGCTCCAGCTGGTGGGCGTGCGGCCGGACGTCGCGACGCGAGGGACGCTCGACGTGCGCGGCGCCGACGCCACGCTCACCATCAGCCTCGAGCTGGGCCCCGTTGCCGGCGCCGCCGTGCAGGCCTACGAGGTCAAGGACTGACTGGCCCCGCTCGCTCGTGTCGCGGCTCCACCGACTCACATCCCGGTGGGGCCGCGACACGTGCGTTCGTGAATTGCGTTCATACCCCTAGGGGTATAGTATGACATCGCTGATCCACAAGGAGTGCGACTCGTCATGTTCTTCCGCCAGTACTACCTCGGGTGCCTTTCCCACGCCAGCTACCTCATCGGCGACACCACCACCGGCGCGGCCGTGGTGGTCGATCCGCAGCGCGACATCGCCGAGTACCTGGCCGACGCGGAGGCGCACGGTCTCACGATCACGAAGGTGCTCGAGACCCACTTCCACGCCGACTTCCTCTCCGGCCACCTCGAGGTGGCCGCGCACACGGGCGCCACCATCGGGTACGGGCGCGCCGCCGAAGGGCGAGCGGAGTTCCCCATCGAGACCTACTCGCACGGCCACGTCATCGAGCTCGGCGAGGTCGCCCTCGAGATCCGCGAGACACCGGGCCACACGCCCGAGTCGATCAGCATCGTGGTCTACCCGCACGGCCTCGGCTCGCCGCCCGACAGCGTGCTCACCGGCGACACCATGTTCATCGGCGACGTCGGCCGTCCCGACCTGCTGGCCTCCGTGGGCGTCACCGCCGACGAACTGGCCCGCCAGCTGTACCACTCGCTCCACGAGCAGTTGCTGACGCTGCCCGACGCGACGAAGGTCTACCCCGCGCACGGCGCCGGGTCGGCGTGCGGCAAGAACCTGTCGACCGAGACGATGTCGACCATCGGCGAGCAGCGGCGCTTCAACTATGCGCTCGCGCCGATGAGCGAGGACGAGTTCGTGGAGGCCGTCACCCAGGGCCAGTCGGTCGCTCCGCTCTACTTCTCGTTCGCCGCCAACCGCAACCGCGAGGCGCGCGAGCTGCTCACCGAGGACGCGTCCGTCCCCACGCTCACGCTCGAACAGGCGATCGCGCATCAGCACGACGGCGCAGTGGTCATCGACGCTCGAGACGACATCGAGTTCACGGCCGGGCACCTCCGCGGGTCCATCAACATCGGCCTCGGCGGCCGCTTCGCCGAGTACGCGGGCGAGGTCATGCGACCCGGCACCCCGATCGTGTTGGTCACGCCTCCCGGGCACGAGTCCGAGGCCAAGATCCGCCTCGCCCGCATCGGATTCGACAGGGTGGTCGGCGCACTCGCCGATCCGCTGGCGGTGTTCACCGCGCACCCTGAGGTGACCGAGCGGTTGTCGCGGCTGTCGGCCCGCACGCTGGCCGAGCGAGTCGCGTCGGTGCCGGGCCTGGTGCTCGTCGACGTGCGCAACGCAGGCGAAGTGGAGCTGGGCACCATCGCCGGTGCGAGGAACATGCCGCTGCCGGCGCTCCTCACCAACCTCGACCAACTCGACCAGACCGCACCCACGGTCGTGTTCTGCGCCGGCGGCTACCGATCGGCCATCGCCTCCAGCCTGCTGCGGTCGCGCGGCTTCTCCGACGTCTCCGATCTCATCGGCGGCTACACCGCATGGGCCACGAACCCGAACGAGGCAACCCCGAACGAGGCAACGGCATGAACCAGCTCGATGCACTCCCCACCGTGTCGGTCGACGATGCGGCCCTCGCGGCAGCCGGCGGCGCCGTGCTGCTCGACGTGCGCGAGTACGAGGAGTGGATGAGCGGTCACGCGCCCACCGCTATCCACATCCCGATGAACGACCTGCCGTCACGGGTGGGCGAACTCGACCGCACCCGCCGCATCGTCTGCATCTGCCGCAGCGGCAACCGATCCGGTCGGGTCACCGCCTGGCTGCTGCAGCAGGGCTTCGACGCCGTCAACATGGCAGGCGGCATGTTCCAGTGGGCCAGCTTCGGCCACCCGATGGTGAACCATGCCGGCAATGCCGGCGTCGTGATCTGAGCACGCGATGCGTGCGCTCCTCGCCTCACCGCTGGGGCTGCTCATCGGCATCTCGCTGGGCGCCCTCGGTGGCGGCGGATCCATCCTCGCGATCCCCGCGCTCGTGTACGGGGCCGGCCAGACGCCCACCGCAGCGAGCACGACGTCACTGATCCTGGTGGCGTCGACGTCGCTGATCGGCA
>JAUXQB010000335.1 GCA_030685215.1 Actinomycetota bacterium | reverse complement strand
TCACCACGAATGGTGAACGGGGCCGCGACAGGTCGGGGGGTCGTGGAGGCCGGGGGTGGGGTCAGGCTTCGGCGAGCAGCTGGTACAGCTTGCGCCGGGCCTCGTTGATGACGCCGGCGGCGGTGTCGATGTGCGTGTCGTTGTCGGACATGCCCACCTGCTTGGCCGCCATCACCAGCTGAGCGACTGCCTTGCGCAGTTCGTCGTGGCTGCCGGCGGCCTCCGGGTCGAGCCACGAGGGTGGGCCGCCCGCCTCGGCGGTCTTGGCCTGCAGTTCGGCCTGGCCGGCCTCGGTGATGGAGTACACCTTCTTGTCGTCGAGCTGGCTGGCCGACACGAAGCCGGCGTCCTCCAGCATCTGCAGGGTGGGGTACACCGAGCCGGGGCTGGGCTTCCAACGGCCGCCGGTGCGAGCCGACAGCCGCTGGATGAGCTCGTAGCCGTGCGCCGAACCTTCGGTGAGGCCACCGAGCAGCGCGAGGCGGATGTCGCCGCGCCGTGCCCGGCGCGGGCCACCACGGTGCGGGGGGCCGCCGTGGCGACCGAAGCCGAACTCGCCGCGGTCGCGCCCGGTCGGGCGGTCGTCGTGCTGACCGTCGTGGTCGTGAGAATGGCCGGGATGGCCGTACTTGAATCGTGATCGCATGTGAATGCCTTTCGTGTCGTCCTCTTCGGATCGATCTGTTGTGTGCGGTCACGATATATCGTGACTGTACCGAAGGCAATGCTCTCGCCTGTGTCGTCGGTCACCGCGTGCTGCATGCGCGATGTCGCGCGCCTGGCGCGACCTTTCGCGCATTTTTGGGTCAGGGGCGCCAGGCGTAGCGCACGTCGGGCGCCCGCTCTTCGTTGCCGGCGCCCTCGGTGAGCTCTTCGGCCACGAACCCGTGACGCTCGTAGAAGCGGCGGGCCGGTTCGTTCACCTGGAACGTCCACAGCTGCAGCCCCGCCGACGACCGCTCCTTGGCGAGCTGGATCAACTGGTCGCCGAGGCCGCGACCCATCCAGCTCGGGTCGAGGTAGAGGTGCTCGAGCCAACCGCCGTCGAGCACCATCAGCGCCACGATCGTGCCGTCGACCTCGGCCACCCACATGTCGGTGCGACCGACCACCTCGTCGGCCATCCACCGCCGCACTTCGCGGTCGGGGTGCACCAACGGCACGGTGGGCAGCGCGAACGCACGAGAGCGCAGGTACACCTGGGCGCACTCCACTGCGTCGGTGTGGCGGGCGGTGCGGATGCGCGCGTCGCCCGGCTGCAGCGAGCGCAGGATGCCCTCCAGGCCAGGCTCGAACATGCCCACGGCCTGGTGCCAGTGGAACCACTGCACGTCCTGGCTCTCGCCCGCCGGCGGCGCCGGCGTGACGTGCGGCGACTCGACCAGGTAGCGCAGGTCGAGGTGCGTGTGGCCCTTCGGCCCGCCGTGCACGTCGACGTGCAGCAGCGGTGGCCCGTCGTCGCCGAACTCTCCGGCCAGCCGTGCGGGCAGACCGGTCTCCTCGACCGCTTCGCGCAGCGCGGCCGACCACGGCAGTTCGCCCTCGTCGATGTGCCCGCCCGGCTGCAGCCACAGGTTCATCCGCTTGTGCAGGTGCAGCAGCACCCGCCGTCGATCCTCGGTGACCACGATCGCCGACGCGGTGACGTGCACCTTGTTCGCCGTCTCCGAGCACGGACGATCGAGCGCGTCGAACAGACGCTGGAACGACGCGACCGAGTCGCGCTCGCGGGCATCGACCGGCCGGCGGGCCACGACGGCGGAGCGAATCTGTTGGTTGAGATCAGGCACGCGACCACGGTAGGCGTTCGATCCGTGTTCGGTGTCGCACGACTTCGTCAAAATCGCCACTTCAGGAAGGACGAATCCGCGCCGATAGTCACTACGAACGGTGGCGGGGGGCAACCAACCGCCCATACCGCAACCACGACGAGGCGGGAAGAACTCATCATCATGGAACCCGACGCACAACTCGCACCACGAGTGCTGCTGGCTGTGGCCGACCCGCTGTTGCGGCGGGTGGCGTCGTCAGCGCTGCGGTCGCGGGGTTACTCGGTGAGTGCAACCACCGAGGAAGAAGCTGCGCTGACGCTCGCTCGGTCGTTCTCGCCCGACGTCGTGATGGTGGATCTCGACCTCCCCTCCCCCGAGGGTGGCAACCTCTTCGACACGATGCGTGCTCTCACGGATGCGTACATCGTCGGCATTGCTCCCCCCGATGCCGACACTGCTCGCATCCGTGCACTTCGCGCCGGCGCCGACGACGTCGTGTCGGCCACGCTGAACCCCGACGAACTGGCTGCTCGCTGCCAGGCGCTGCTGCGCCGTCCGCGTCAGCTGCACGCTCGCTGGGATCCGTTGCAGGCCTCGGTCATCACGCTCGGTGCGCTGACGGTCGACGTCGGTCGCAAGGAGATCCGCGTGCACGACATCGACGTGCCGGTCACCCGCATCGAGTTCGCACTGTTCGAGCAGCTGTGTCGCCGTCCCGCCGAAGTGTGCTCGCGTTCCGAGCTGCTCGAGGAAGTGTGGGGCCCCAACTGGGTGGGCGACACGCACGTCGTCGACGTGCACCTCAGCAACCTTCGCCGCAAGCTGCAGCAACGGGCACCCGAGCTGCGCTTCATCCACACCGTGCGCGGTGTGGGCTTCCGACTGAGCAACGACCTGCTGCGTGCGGTGGAAGACCCCACCGTGGAAGCACCGCTCCACGACGTGGGCAGCGGCAACGGCACGGTCGGCAACGACGACGAGACCGAGACCGACCGCGAGCTCGTCTCCGCCTGAGTCACCGCGCCGCCCGGAGCCACTCCGTTCCGGCCAAGTTTCCGGCGTCTGGTCACACGAATCCCACATTCACTGTCGTGGTGATGCGACCAGACAGGGTCGAGCGCTCGATGAGGTCGTCCGACTCTGGCACGGCGTTGCTCGACGGCGCAGGCTGACCGTGTGAGCGAGAGTGTTGCCGTCGACCTCTACTGGATCCCGCTCGGCGCGGGCGCGACAGTGGTGCGGCTGAGTGGCAAGGTGTTCGAAGCTGCGTCGGCACTGGTGCAGCGACGGACAGCGCGGCCGCTGTTCCACTCGGCGCTCGAGATCATCGTGCCGGGCAGACGCGTGATCATCGAGATGACGCCGGTGCTCGATGAGCATGGCGAGCGACGCGGCAGCGTGTCGGAAGGCAGCGTCGGGATGAGCTTTCTCGGGCGGTTCCGCGTGTTCCGCTACGAGATCCACCGTTGGGACGACGGCGTGATCCCCGACCTGGCCCACGCGATCGGCGGTGCGAACACGGTCAGCACCGAGACAGCGGTCGCGCAGAGGGTCCTCGACCTGGTGCCGTCGGTGCCGACACCCGTGTGGGGTCGCGACGAGCTCGACGCCGGCGAGATGTGGAACTCGAACTCGGTGACCTCGTGGCTGCTCGTGCGAGCCGGAGTGGACGTCGCATCGCTCGCACCACCGATGGACGGCCGTGCACCCGGATGGACAGCCGGTGTCGTGGTGGCCGAACGCGCGTGTCGCGAAATGCAGCCCGGATCGGCCACGTCGCCGTCGTAGCGTCGTCGTCCGTGAGCGTTCCGTTCCCTCCCGGATACCGGTCGCGCCCGTACGCCGGGGCGACCGACCATGCCGCCATGGCGGCCGTGCTCACCGCGTTCCACATGATCGACGCGAGCGGCGAACTGGTCACCACCGAACAGATCGCCGTCAACTACGACCACATCGAGGCCGAGGAGAAGGCGCGGTACGTGGTGATCGTCGAGCACGAGCGCGACGGCGTGGTCGCCTACGGCCGCACCGGCGCCGACGACACACCGGAGTGCCGCACGCAGTACTGGGTGGCCGCCGTGCGGCCGGAACACCTCCACCGGCCTCTGTTCCTCGCACTGGTCGACTGGTTGGAGCAGCGGGCCACGGAACGGGCTCGCACCGAGCAGATCCCCGGTCAGGTGTTCCGCTGCTGGATGCCGCACCCCGGCCCCGGCCTCGAACCCGGCGACGTTCCCGCGGGTTGGCTGCACGACGTCGGGTACCGGCCGGTGCGGTTCGGTGCGGCGATGGTCCGTCCGACGCTCGACGACATCCCCGATCTGCCGCTTCCGGCCGGCGCGGAGGTCCGAGGAGTGACGCCCGAACAGTTGCGTGTCATCTGGGAGGCCGACGTCGCGGCGTTCGCCGGCAGCTTCGGCGAGCAGGAGGCCACCGAGGCTGCGTGGTTGCGCTTCCGCGACGACCCGATCGCGGACCCGAGCATGTGGAAGGTGGCCTGGTCGTCGAGTGACCAGGTGGTGGGTCAAGTACGCAGCTTCATCAACCACGAGGAGAACGAGTCGGAAGGTCGCCTGCGCGGGTACACCGAGTTCATCTCCACGCACGCCGACTGGCGCGGGCGCGGCCTGGCCAGTGCGCTGCTGGCGGCCAGCTTGCGCGAGCTCCGTGATCGCGGCATGACCGAGGCCGCTCTCGGCGTCGACACCGAGAACCCGGCGAACGCGTTCGGCATCTACGAGCGGCTCGGGTTCCAGCTGGTGTCGTACGAGGCCGTGCTCGACCGGCCGGTGCCCGACTGACGGGTCAGCAGTACTCGGCGGCGAGCCACCACTGACCACGCTCGACGGTGAGCAACAGCAACCGGCCCGAGCGGGTGAGCACCTGGAACCTGGCCAGCCGGCGGTGCCGAGCGGCGTCCCACCATCGTTCCTCCACCGGCCACGGACCTGCCCACGACTCGACCGGCTCGAGCGCGCCGTCGGGCAACTGCACAGCAGCGGGCGACGCGCTCACCACTCCCCTGCCGGTGACCTTCACCGTGGTGCCGGTGAGGTCGAGCACCGAGACCGGGCGCAGCGGCCGGTGCACCACCGCCGGCGACGGCGACGGCAGCCGGCCCGGCCATGGCGTGGCCGGCACCGCGAGCCGCTCGGCCGGCTCCAGCAGGTCGGCGGTGACCGCGGGTACCCAGGCATACGCATCGTGCGGCTGGCGGCCGCCCTGCGCCGCGGGCACCAGCACCTGCTGCTCACCCGCGACCGCCGCCAACCGTGCCACCGCGCGCACGGCCCACTCGTCGGCCTGCGTGCGCCCACCCCACAACCCCAGCTGCACCCCTTCGTCGCTGCGCACCTCCACCGGGTCGAGTCGCAGCAGCGCGACACCGGCGGTGATGGAGTCGTGCTGTGCCCAGGCGTCGAGTTGCCAACGAACGCGCTCGACCATCGCGGCCGCGCTGAGCCCGGTGCTGCGGTACCACACGCGCTCGCTCTGCTCGCCGTGCTCTGTCTCGGCGGTGACCACCAGGCGAGTGCACACACGACCACCGGCCGCGAGCACACCCACCAGCTCCTCGGCCAGTTGCCGAGCCACGAACACGAGCGCATCGGAGTGGTGCACCGGCTGGTCGAACACGCGCTGCACCTGCAGCCCGGCGGGCGGGTCGTGCGTGCCGGGCAGGCGATGGTCGCCGCCGGCAGCGATGCGATGTGCGAACACCCCCAGCGGACCGAAGCGCGCCAGCACGTCGGCTTCGGGGAGCGCCGCCAGCGAGCCGAGGTGGTGCACGCCCAGCCGGTCGAGCAGGTGCACGAACTCGGGGGCGACGCCCGCCACCACCGTCAGCAGCCGCACCGGGAGTGGCGCGAGGAAGTCGGCCGTGGCCTGCTGCCCGGGTTCGATGACGACCGGTGCACTCAGCCGCGCTGCACGGCGAGCAGCGATGCCGGCAGCGAAACGGCCGTCGGCCACACCGATGCCCAGCGAGCCGACCGCCGCCAGCGAGCGCTGCGGTGTGATGGTGTCGGTGGCGAGCTGCGCGACTCGGGCCGCCATGGCCGCGTCGCCGCCGAAGTAGCGCGACGGGCCGCGCGACATGAACGTGAGCGTGCCCGGCTCGGTGACCTCGACCCTGGGCACCATGGCCGCCACCGCGTGCACCACCTGTTCGAACACGCGAGCATCGCGAGCCGGGTCGTGCTGCTCGATGCGCACCGACGGGCAGCGCGCCTGTGCGTCGCGGCGACGTTGCCCCACCGCGATGCCGTCGGCCGCGGCCGCCGACGAGTGCGCGACCACTCGGTTGGCATGCAGCACCGCCACCGGTTCGCCCGCCCCGGCGGCGGACGGCCCGGCCGCGACCACCGGCCAGTGCGGGCACCACAGCACCCCCAGGCGCGGCACGTGCGTGCGAGACGACGACACGTGCGCTATCCCGTCGGCTGCCATGCGACGGCCGCCGGGTCCTTGAACGACGGGGTGTTGAACGGCGAGGCGGTCGACGTGTCGCTGAACGACGTGGCAGCTTCCACCAAGCCGTCGGCGGTGGGCAGCCACAGCTCGGCGCGACGTGGGCGTGGCACTCGCCGACCACTGAGCTGCACGTGCGCGCGCCGACCACCAGCCACCCCGTGCCCGTCGCCGAGACCCTGCCATGCCGCGCCGGTGGCCTCGAACCGCAGGTCGGCACCGAACGGACCCGGCGTGGCGCCTTCCACCGTGACGATGACCGCACCACGGGCATGGAGACGCGCCGCCAGCCGGCGCGCGGTGCCGGCACGCACCACGTGGGCGCCGGGGCCGAGCAGCACCACGTCGAACCCGTCGATCATCGCGGCGAGCACGTCGGCCCACTGTGCATCGTTGAACCGTTGCGCCGGCTCGGCCACCATGACCAGCCGCTCAGGGACCACACCCAGCTCGACCGCGGCGGCGACCCCCATCTCGGGCAGGCCGGCCACGCCGACCCACGCACCGGCCAGCGACGGCCCGGCCGCGAGCGCGAGCGCCAACGAGACCGCCGCCGACCCCGCACACTCGACGACGCTGCCGCGTTGCACCACCGCCTGCGGCAGCAGTTCGGCGAATGCGGGCAGCACCGGCATAGTGCGCTGCTGCGCCGCGGCACCGGTGAGCAACCCGCTGCCGGCGAGCTCGGCGAGGTTGGTGACACGGGAACTCATCCGGCCACAGTATCGAACACACGTACGATCGCGCCACACCGGGGATTCCGGAAGATCTAGGCGAATTCCTCGTCGTCCGAGCCGTCGATCGGGCGGGCCAGCCCACGTTCGGTGAGCTGCCGCGCGAAGTCGTGCGCGGACGCCGCCCAGCCGTGCGCTCCCAGTGCGAGCGCGTGCTCTTCGTCGCGCACGGCGAGGCCACCGACGGCGAGGTGCACGTCGCTGCGCAACGTGTCGCGCAAGGTCGCCAGCAGCTGCGCTGCCGCCTCGAGGCATGCCTCCGACGTGACCGAGACACCCACGGCCACGAGATCGGCCGTGTGGACCGCGGCGTGGGCGAACGACTCAGGTGGCATGTCGACGCCCACGTCGGACACCTCCCACCCTTCGCCGCGCAGCAGGTCGGCGAGCAGCGCCACCGGCAGCGAGTGTCGCTCGCCGGCGGGGGCCCCGACGACCACGGCACCCCGCGTGCGGCCACGGCGCGCGAACCGAGGGCCGAGGCGACCGATGAGACGGAAGGCGATGCCGGTGGCGCGGTGCTCGACCGAAACGTCGAGCTCGCCGGTTGCCCAACGCTCACCGATGGATTGCATCGCAGGGGTGATGAGCTCGAGGTACACCTCGTCGATCTCGGCGCCGGAGGCAAGCGCGGCTTCCACCACCCCCCACGCACCACGCGCGTCACCGGCGACCAATCGGGCTTCCAACCTCGCCGCCCACGGAGCGCGACGACGGGGCGAACCGGCGACGGCAGGGGTGTCGTTCTCGGCGCGGTAGGCGTCGATGTCGGCAGCGGTGACCTGCCAGGTGCCGCCCACCTTCGATGCGCCGAGCAGACCGAGCCGCACGTAGCGATACGCGGTCATGTAGTGAACGCCGAGCTGTTCAGCAGCCTCGTGCAAGGTGAGGGGGGCGGTCACTGCTTCACCGTACGGCCCGCTCAACTGTCGCTGCGTAACGCAGCGACAGAAACTCGGCTCAGTGCGAGGCCTTCCACTTCGCCAACGCCGCACGGCTGCGCTCGACCAGCACGGCCGGCACTCGCGCCAGGAAGTCGGCCTCGGCACCGCTCATGCCGCCCTCCACCCCGCTGGCCGCGGCGGCCGGTGCGGCGGCTTCGGGAGCAGGATCGTCGAACACCGGCATCTCCATGCCCGGTTTCCAGTACTGGTACAGGTCGCGCACGATGTCGCCGAGCCCGCTGCTGTCCGCGCCCTTCGACACGTCGACGGTGATGATGTTGCCGTACACGTGCACGGAGTCGACCTTGCCGGTGGCGAGCAGGTTGCGAGCGAGCGCCGCAGCGGGCCGCGGGCCGATCGCGTCGGCAGCCGACCGGAACTGCTCGTGCCCCATGCCGGTGAGGTTGCGGTTGGCTTCGAAACGAACCATGCCCGCTTTCGAGCTCGGCTTCTCGACGACGGCGATCTGTTGACCCATGGGCGCCCATGGTAGCTCCCGCACCTCGTACGATCACTGCCGATGATCACCGACCACACGTACGGCGACACGACGTGGACCGACGTGGTCGATCCCACCGCCGAGGAACTGCAGTCGCTCGACGATCGCTACGGCCTCGGCGATCGCACCTTCGACGAAGCTCGCCGCCGCTCGGCGCGGCCCACCTTGCAGCGCTATCCCGACCACGCGTACGTGGTCGCGTTCAGCGGCTCGCTCGCCGAGATCGACATGTACGTGGGCGACTGTTGGTTCATCACCATCCGCTACCACGACGAACAGGGCCGCGAGTGGAACCCGGAGACGGTGGCCGAGCGGATCGATCGCGCCTCGCCGACACCCGACGCGGGGATGATGCTGGCCATCGTCATCGAGGAGCTCGTCGACGGCTACTTCGACACCAGCGACGGGTTGGAGGACGATCTCGAGTCGATCGAGGAGCGGATCTTCGCCGGGCCGGGCCAGGCCGAGCGACAGGTGCAGGCCGACCTGTTCACGGTGCGCCGGCGACTGCTCGAACTGCGCCGGGCGGTGATGCCGTTGCGGGAGGTGCTCTCCGCGTTGCTGCGCAAGGAGGTGCAGTGGGTCGACGGCGACGCGCTCGTCCTGCTGCGCGACACCTTCGACAAGCTGCTGCGCGCGGTCGACCTGGTCGACGAACTGCGCGAGCTCGTCGGCAACGCGGTCGACGCGCACCTCGCGGTGATGAGCAACCAGATGAACCTGGTGATGAAGCAGCTCACCGCATGGGGTTCCATCGTGTTCGGCGCCACGCTCATCGCCGGCATCTACGGCATGAACTTCCGGCACATGCCCGAGCTGAAGTGGTACTGGGGCTATCCGTTCGCGTTGGGTTCGATGGCCGTGCTCAGCGTCGTGCTGTTCCGAGTGTTCCGCAAGCGCGACTGGCTGTAGGCGCGGCCCGGCCCGGCGGCCGGCGGCTCAGCCGGGTTGCAGGACGACGCCGTGGCGCACGGCCCAGGCGGCGACCTCCGCGCGGCCGGAGAGGCCGAGCTTCATCAGGATGTTCGACACGTGCACGGCGGCGGTGCGCGGCGAGATGTACAGACGCTCGGCGAGCTGACTGTTGGTGAGGCCTTCCGAGATGAGCGCGGCCACCTCCAGCTCGCGAGGGGTGAGCTCGCCGTCGGTTCGGGCACCGCTGCCTTCCAGTCGGCGCACCAGCGCCTCGGCGCGGTCGCGGCGCCAGCCCGGCCAGGTGGCCAGGTCGGCAGTGGCCGCGCGGGCCGTGGCGAGCGCAGCGATTCGATCGCCGGCGGCCAACTGCGCAGCGGCGAGCAGCGTGCGCAGCGACCCGATGGTGGGCACGTAGAGGGCAGGGTCGGGAGCAGCGAGCACCGACGTGAGCGCAGCCACCGCTGCGGCCGCATCGCCTTCGGCGAGCAGCAGCGGCCCTTCCACGTGACGGGTGACGAAGCTCTGCGAGTTGTGCGCGCCCACCCAACCGAGCAGGAAGTCGTCGCGCACACGGCCGGGAGCGACACCCGCGTGGAGCGCTGACAGCGCGACTTCGACCATGAACCACAGCGACCACGGCGTGTCGGGCAACGTGGGCCATGCGAGCAGCTCGTCGAGCACGCGCTCGGCATCGTTGCGACGGCTCTCCAGCGCAGCGGCCACCAGCCGGACTCGCGGCGCGCTGCTGATGCCCTCGTCGCCACACCGTTCGCCCTCGGTCGATCGAGCCGCGGCCGCCAGCGCCTCGGCGATCAGACCTTCCTCCACGCGCAGGTCGGCGATCTGCGCCTGATGGTGGCTGTACTCGTTGCTGCCGGCCGTCCAGTGCTGCCCGGCCTCGGCGATGCGCTGACGCATCGTCGGCATGTCGCCACCGGCGAGCGCGGCATCGGCGTCCCAGATGGCCAGCATGCCGGCACCGAGCTTGTCGAGGCCGCAGCGCGCGGATGCCTCGCGCAGCTCGGCTCGCGCCCACTCGCCACGTGGGCTGTGCGGAGTGACGACACCGAGCAGGTTGTTCAGCGCGCGGCACTCGAGCACCCCGTCGCCCACCTGGCGGGCGAGCTCGCGGGCCGCCATCAGCGCACCCTCGCTCTCCGCACGACTGCCGAGCCGGTCGTACACGGAGGCCCGCTCGACCGATGCCTGCGCCTGCAGCCACTCGTCGCCGGAGCGGCGCGCGTCGGCGATGGCCCGATCGGCCCACTTCACCGCGTCGGCACTGTGATGCGACAGCATGTGCAACTGCGCGACAGCGCCTGCCCCGCGACCGCGGGCGAGGCCTGGTGGCAACGCATCGGTGAGTGCCTCCAGCTCGGCGAGCGTGGCGTCGCGCTGGTCCACCTCGAGCAGCTCGTGGTGCAGCCGTGCGATGAACCGCATCGACTCGACACGGTCGAGCTCGGTGACCGCGTTGTCGCGCCACTGCCGCGCGTAGGCCAGCGCCTCACGGCCGAACTCGAGGCGCCAGGCCGCATCGGTGGCCACGGCCAGCAGTTCGGGGTCGTTGGGAGCCTCCGCCAATGCAGCGCCCGCGAGCCGCAGCGCCTGGAACGAGGCACCGAGGTCGAGGTAACGGCGCGAGCCCTCGCGCGCAATGGCCGGGATGAGGTCGAACTGGCCGGCGCCGAGTGCGTGACGTGCCAGCGCCGCGTGGTCGGGGTGGGACAGGCCGCGCAGCGCGGCGAGCGAGCGCTCGTGCAAGCGGCGGCGTTCGCGACCGAGCAGCTGCTGCTGCACCGCATCGGCGACCAGCGCGTGGGTGAACCAGAACGTGTCGTCCGTGGGCTCGACCGCGATGCCGGCGGCGACGAGTCCGCGCAACGCCACCAACAGGCGATCGTCGTCGATGTCGCACACCGCGCGCAGCACGTCGAAGGGCGCCGGATCGCCGAACACGGCGAGCGCGTCGATGACGCGCCGCTCGTCGGGCGCGAGGCCGGCGAGCTGCTGACGGACGGCTTCGTCGAGCGACCACGGCAGCTGCGCAGTCTGCAGGTCGTCGATGCACGCGTCGGGGCCGCAGCAGCGGACGAGCTCCTCGATGACGAACGGAATGCCACCGCTGCGGCGGAACACGGCTTCGACGGCACCCGACGAGGGCGTACCGTTGCCGATGGCGGCGAGCATCGCGGCCACCTCGGTGCGGTCGAGGCGATCGAGGCGGATCTGCTCGACGGTGTGCTGTCGCTCGAGGCGCAGCACCAGCTCGCCACCAGGCGCCTTGCGCGACAGGTCGTTGCCGCGGTAGGTGCCGACGATGACCAGTTGCGGGTACGGCAGCATGCTGGCCTGCTCGATGAAGTGCACGCTGTCGGCGTCGGCCCAGTGCAGATCTTCCACCACCAGCAGCGTGCGACCCTTCTGCGCCGCAGTGTCGAGCACCAGCTGCGCGGCGGTGCCAGGGTCGTCGCTGTCGGGAGCGAGTTGCCCGATCACGTCGAACGGCCGGCCCATCGAGCCGGGTTGGGCCTGCGCGGTGAGCACCGTCACGTCGGCGGGCACCGCGTCGGTGAACTCGCGGAGCAACCGGGTCTTGCCGACACCGGCTTCGCCGGAGACGAGCGCGATCTCGGGACCGTCGCACGACGCCACCTCCGCCGCCTCGACCAGGCCGAGGAGGCGAGTGAGCGCCGGCAGGCGACCGATCATCACCGGCGAGAGGCCATTGCGCCCACGCAGCATGGGGCTCACGTTACTGGGGCCGGTGCTCAGGCGACGCGAGTGTCGCAACCGTGCGAGGCAGCAGAGGCCGCGGGCAGGTTGAACACTCGAGCCGAACCGGGCCGGGCAGGGCTGAGCGGGCGCCGGAACAACCGGTGACGCCGCGCAGCCTGTGCCTGGAACTCGGCGTGGCGCTGGAAGGCCATCGTGGAGAGGAAGTACGGGTTCTGGAACATTTCGGCGTCTTTCGTGCGTCTCTGGGAACACCTTCAGTGTGCGCCCATGAGGTGCTTCGCCACATCTGTCGATGTACGTATTTCCAGGTCACCGACGCCGCCGAACGCCTAGTTATGACGTCCGTCACATGCTCAGTCGCTGAACGCGTCGATCATCGCGTGCACGTCGCCCAGCGGGTACAGGATGGGGCAGGTGCAGCCGTGGTCGATGTACTCCTGCACCTTCGCCTTCGCCTCCGCCGGCGTGCCGCTGGCGGTGAGCATCTGCACGATCTCGTCGGGCACCAGCCTGCTGGCAGCCTCGACCTGCTCGTGCGTGGCCGGCCAGGTGAGCACCTCGCCCACCTTGTCGAGCAGGCTCTGCGGCACGCCCGACGCCTTCATGATGTGCGGCTGCTGACCGAGGTACTGCGTCACCATCATCCGCGCCATGTCGAGCGCGGTCTCGCGGTCCTCGTGCACGCTGCACACCACCAGCTGCGGGCGGTCGACGTCGTCGACGCTGCGCCCGGCCTTCGCCGCGCCGGTGGCCAGCGCTTCCATCGCGCGCTGGTTGTAGTCGGGCGAGACCAGGTAGTTGAGCACCACTCCGTCGGCGATCTCACCGGCGAGCTCCATCATCTGCATGCCGGTGGCACCGATGTAGATGGGCACGTCCTTGGCCCGGCGTTCCTGGTACACGTAGTCGAGCTCGACGCCGTCGAGGTGCACGTAGGCCCCGTCGAAGGTGACGGTCTCGTTGTGCAGCAGCGCGCGCACGACGGTGACGATCTCGCGCATCACCGTGAGGGGGCGCGCACGCTCGATGCCCACCTTGGCGGCCAGTGGGTCCCACCAGGCGCCGATGCCGAGGATCACCCGGCCGGGGGCCAGGTCGTCGAGCGTGCTGAACGTGGCGGCGAGCCGGGCCGGGTTGCGGCTCCAGCAGTCGACCACGCCGGACCCGACCTTGATGTGGTCGGTGACGCTGGCGAACGCGGCCATCGGCACCGTGGCCTCGCGCACGAGCCGGCTCTCGGCCTGCCACACCGCGTGGAAACCCTTGGCCTCCGCGTACTGCGCGATGGCCATGCCCTCACGGATCGGGTGGGCATCCTGCAGGTAGACGGCCATCGGCGTGCTCATGTGCGCCACGTTAGTGCGTTTACGTTTTGTACACGCGTGCCAGCGTCACAGGCGGGTGAAGAGGCGGCGCGCCTGTTCGGCAGCCTTCGCGCGCACCTCGTCGACGTCGACGCGGGTGGGGCGGCCGTCGTGCAGCAGCACCTCGCCGTCGACCTCCACCTGCAGCGCGCGGATGCCCGGCGTGAACACCACGTGCCATCCGCTGTCGGCGTGATCGTACGACCAGGTGACCCGGTCGTCGCGTGCCTCGGGGAACAGCACGTAGCCGTTCTCCAGCCACTGCCACACGGTGTCGGGCGAGGCGAGCACGTCGTCCTCACGCAGGCGCACGTAGGCGAGCCGGGCTTCCTCCAGCATGTCGGCGCCGATGCCGTCGGTGCCGAGCGCGACGCGATTCGGGCGACTCGCCGGCCGCGCGTAGCCGACCCCGTTGTTCATGTTGCTGCGCGGGTTGTGCGCGATGGTGCCCGGCAGGTCGCGGTCGAGGTACACGCAGTGCACCAGCCACCAGTCGTCACGGGCGAGGGCGTCGAGGCGCATTCCGGCGTCGGCGTCGTCGGGACCTTCGGCCACGTGGATGTGCACGCCCACACCGCAGTCGGCGGCCAACGCCGCCGCCGCGCTCAACGTGTGGTCGGAGCACGTGAACGCTGCGTGCACGCCCACCATCCCCCGCCCTCCCCCGCGAAGAAAGCGCTCGTTCTCGGCCAGGCCGCGACGCGCCCCGTCGGGCCCGTGCCGGTCGGTGACGCCGTAGGCCAGGTTGGTGCGCACACCCACTTCTGCGCACGCCTCGGCGATGATCGACAGGCTGCCGTCGATGGCCGAGGGCGACTCGTGGTGGTCGACGATGGCCGTGGTGCCCGACTGCAGCGCTTCGACCGCGCCGAGCATGGCCGACCAGCGGATCATCTCCTCGTCGAGCGCCACGTCGAGCCGCCACCACACCTGCTCGAGGATCTCGAGGAATCGGGTGGGCTGCCGCGGTGGGGCGGGCATGCCGCGCGCGAGCGCCGAGTACAGGTGGTGGTGACTGCACACCATGCCGGCGGTGACGGCGCTCATCGACCGCACGGTAGCGCGACCGCCCGCGGCACCGCTCAGATCGAGGCGAACACCGCGTCGATCAGCGCTCGGTTGCGGGTGCTCTGCCAGCGCGGGATGACGTGGTTCATCACGTACCCGAGTGCAACACCCGAGTCGGGGTCCGCGAACCCCAGCGCGCCGCCGGTACCGAAGTGGCCGAAGCTGCGTGGGTTGGGTCCGAACGGTCGACGCGCGCTGGTCGGCGTGAAGCCGAGACCGAAGGTCACGTCCTCGCCGAGCACGGGGCACGGGCCCTCGCTCTGAACGCGGGTCGCCTCGGCCAGCAGATCGGTGGAGAGGATCGGATGGCAGCCGATGATCGCGGCGTACAACCGGGCGACGCCCACCGCGGTGCCGTGACCGTTGGTGGCGGGCACCTGCGCGGCACGCCACTGCGGCGTGTTGACCACGCCTCGCGACGAGTATCCGGGCGGGTTGAAGTAGCTGAGCAGCGGCATCTGCGCGTCGCCTTCGGTGGTGAACGGGTCGATCGCGTCGAGCGATGTGGCCGGTGCCCACAGCAGCTCGGCGCATCGTTGCTGCTCGGCGACGGTGAGACCCCAATGCACATCGGCGTCGAGTGACGCCGCCAACGTGCGCAGCCGTGGACCGGGCATCTCACCGCTCACGCGGTGGACGAGCTCGCCCACCAGATGGCCGTAGGTGTTGGTGTGGTAGACGTGCCGCGTGCCGGGTTCGTGCCACGGCTCGGTGGCCGCCAGTGCGCCGGTCATGCGCGACCAGCTCCACAGGTCGTCGTCGGTGAGCCGCTCACGGATCGCAGGCACGCCCGCACGATGGCACAGCGCGTGGCGAATGGTGGCGTGCTCCTTGCCCGCTGCTGCGAACTCCGGCCACACGGTGGCGATCGGGTCGTCGAGGCCGACGCGGCCCTCGTCGACGAGCTGCAGCAACAGCAGCGCGACGACGGCCTTCCCCACCGAGTAGTAGTTGACGAGGGTGTCGTGCTGCCACGGCGCGGTGCGTGCGTCGTCGGCCCAGCCACCCACCAGGTCGACCACCGGCTCGCCGTGCACCATTACGCACACCGCAGCGCCCACCTCGCCACGCTCGGCGAAGTTGTCGGCGAACGCGTCGCGCACCGCCACGAAACGCTCATCGCACGCGCCGCTGATCGGAACATTCACTCGCTCATCCTCGCACCCGGCACCCGGCCACGAC
This sequence comes from Actinomycetota bacterium, assembly GCA_030685215.1. GTDB lineage: Bacteria > Actinomycetota > Acidimicrobiia > Acidimicrobiales > Ilumatobacteraceae > UBA668. The sequence continues at coordinate 334 of JAUXQB010000335.1, read as the reverse complement.
GCAACCGCAACGACCTCTCCGGTCGTCGTCCCCGGTCGTTGGCTGTCCGTCACGTGTGTTCGATTCCGATTGCTGTGGTAGCCCGCTCCACACCTGCCCGCTCCGCACCAGCCCGGCCACACCAGCCCGGCCACACCAGCCCGCTCCACACCAGCCCGCTCCACACCAGCCCGGCCACACCAGCCCGGACCCCGACCCGGACAAAATCGAAATCGAACACAAGTGACGGGAGTCCGCGCAATCGTAGTGGACCGCCGACAACCGGCGACGTCCAACGACGAGATCACGCCGGGTTGGTGGGAGTCGCCTGCGTTGGTGGCGACACCGCCGAGGG
>JAUXQB010000332.1 GCA_030685215.1 Actinomycetota bacterium | reverse complement strand
CGGCACCGAGGTCCCAGACGTTGTCGCCGGGTTCGACGACCACGGTCTCTCCCGGGAGCCAGCCGGTGTCGCCGCTGGTCGCCGGCGAAGCTACGCCGCTGGCGGACTGTCCGCGAGGCGTGAGCACGGTCATGCCTTCCGGGAAGGCACCTCCCTGATACATGCCCCCATCTGGCATCGGTCGGCCGACGTTCAGAGCGAGGATCTCATCGCGGGCACCGTCGAGTCGGTCAGGGAACAGGCGGGCGGCGACCGAGTAGGGAGTGTCCCGGCGTCGAGCAACGATCTCGCTCACAGGATCGTGACGTTCACCGTGGTCGTTCTGAATCGAGTGGCGAGCGTCGTTCACGACGAACGTCGCGGCGGGTCGGCCGGTGGCCTGCGTGGAGCTATGCATGCTGGAGAGCGCGGAGGAGGGAAACACGGCGAGCGCGGTCGTGGTGGTGATCGCGGCGATCGTGGACGAAGTCAGCGCGTAGCGCACGAGCCTGGTGAGCCACCCTTGTGGACCTCGGTCAACAATGACGGGTACCGAGCGAGGCGAGGCCTGAGCCGACGGGCGGGGATGGCGGGCCTTGAGACACAGCCTTGCCTGGCGGATGGCGGGTAGCGCGAACCATGCCCAGAGCACGTAGAAGCCGATGGAGAGCAGCCGCAGAATTGTGGCGTCGTCGACGGCTCGATCCTGGACGCGGCGCAACAGGTCACCACCGAACGGGTTGCCGGCGACTCTCGCCATCAGTGCGACTGGAACGGTGAGGACGGCGACGACGAGCAGGCCGGCGGCCAGGCGCGCCAGGATTCGGAGGGCTTGGCGGATCATGGGCTGTTCCCGAACGTTGCTGTTGCTTCGCCGCTGCCGCGCACGACGATGCTGTCGTTGCCGATCAGTTGGCCGAACACCGCGTCCCGACGAGCCGTCAGCACGACGGTGACCGTGGTCGCGGTGACTGTGATTGACACGACGTCCGTTCGTGCGACGCCTGCAGCGTCGAGGAACTCGAGTGTCGCAGCGCGTGCCTGGTCTTCGCGTAGGCCGTCGGCGGTGACAGTCGCGACGCCGGCGCGGGCGGCGGCCTCGGCGGTGTTGATCGCCTGACGGCGCGCGGCAAGTGCCCGGCCACCGTCGAACACGAGGCCGGCACCGATCAGGACCACGATCAGCAGCATCGCCACAGCAGGACCGATGACGCCACGGTCATCCGCGATCGCTCGGCGGAGTGTGTGCAGGCGGCGCTTCATTCTGCTTCCTGGTAGCGGTCGATGACTTGGGTGTCTGACGCTGCAATGGTGCGGCCTGTGTTGGTGATCGGTTCGCGATTGTCGACGGTGCACGTGAGTGTGACGGTGACGCTGCCACCGCGCCATGTGCCGGTCGGGCCTGGCTGCCACGACATGGCAACGGCAGGTTGGGTGGTGCATGGCGACTGCAGGTTCGACGCATAGGCGGCGGCGCGAGCGGCGGTGAGCGCGTCGGTGGGGTTGCTCTGTTGTGATGCGGCGCGGGCTGCGGATTGGGCGCTGTTGGCGAGGTCTTGTGAGGTGGAGGTCAGCCTCCCGAGCCACGCCAGGAAGCCCCACCCGATCAGCGCGACGATCAGCAGCAACAACAGTTCGGTGCTGACGGCTTGACCGCGATCGTCACGCCAGCGGATTGGGCGGGCGGTCACGGTGACTCTTCCGGTGCGTTGGCAACGGCCGACACAGTGAGCGATCCGGGGAGCACGAACCCCGGTGTCGATGCGGTCACGGTGACGGTCACGAGTTCGCCCTCGACGGCGCCACCGGTGCAGGTGACGTCGAGGTTCCTGACCCAGCCGCCACCGATCCGTGTTGCGATCGATGTCGCCGCGGTGGCTGCGTCGGTGCATCCACCGTCGGCTGCTGCGGCGGCCCTGGCGCCCTCGGCCGCTGACTGTTCGAGGATGTTCTTGGCGTGCCACCACACGATCACCTGCATGAAGAACAGGAACAACATCAGGAGGAACACGAACGCGAACAGCTGCTCGACGCTGCTCGAAACCCCTCGGTCGTCGCGCCAGTCGAAACGTCGCCGCGCGGCACTGACCGCTTGTCGGGGGCGTCGACGGATTCGCATCGAGAAGTGGACGCGGGTTCAGGGTCCGGCGGGGACCACGGGGTCGGGGATGTTGTCGCCGGCTTGTTGGACTATCGCGTAGGCGATCCCTGCGACGATGCCGGCGACGATGATCCCCAGGGCGATGTAGAGCAGCTTGGACGGTGACTCGTCGAGGCCCTCGTCTCGGGCAGACCAGACGCGCAAGGTGCGCAAGAGCATCGTCAGGCCGATGTAGGCCTGATCGACGACGCTTGTCACGTACGGGCTCGTGACGTATGGGGCGGGTGATGTCATGTCGGGTTCCTTTCGGTTAGCTGGTGGTGGAGAAGGCGTCGAACACGCGCACGATCAGCGGGTAGCCGAGGAATGCGACGACACCGGCGACGAACAGCAGGGTCGGGCCGAACATCGTGGAGGTTTGGCGATCGGCGGAACGTTGCATGTCATCCAGCGCGACCTGGCGCATCCGTGTCGCCACGGCAATGACCGTGGTTTCGACACCGACGCCGATCCGGGCGACGTGGCCGACCGACGACGCCAGGTCTTGTAGCTCGCGGCAGTCGTACTCGACGCCGACGCTGTCGAGTGCTTCCCAGACCCGGATGCCCATCTGCGGGGCGGCGTGCACTGCGGCGGCGATCGTTTCGAACGCTGGCCCTGTACCGACTTCGGCTGCGTAGCTGATCGCTTCGGTCATCGATCGTCTCGTGGTCATGCACACCGCGACCAGTTGCACGTAGGCGGCGACCCCGGCCCGGAACGATCGGTAGCGACGATCGGCAACTGCGACGACGCTCGACAACTGATACCAGCCCATCAACACGGCAACACCGAACGGCGCGACCGCGACGATCGGCCAGGGGACCGCAACGCCAGTCATCGTCGGTACCAGCACGAGCACCAGCCCGGCAACGAAACCGACGACTGCGGCCGACACGATCCGGGTGGCGAGTAGCGGCACGGAGACACCCCCGGCACGGAACGCGTAGCGACGGCGTGCTTCGATCCGTTGACCGACATCGGAGGCTGCGAGTCGTGTCCCCAAGCGGGCGAACGAGCGATCCCACCGCGAACCGGTAGCGGTCGCCGGGAGAGGGGACCGGGTCGAGTACAAGCGCCGGTAGGTGGTGGCAACCGTCGCCGGACCGAACTGCATCGCTCGTCGTAGACACCATCCGGCCATCACGGTCGCTGCACCGGCGACCAACGCGAGCTGGGTCAGCGTCATGGCCGGGCCTCGGCGAGTGCCTCACGGCTGACGAACCGGCCGGCGCGTTCGTAACGGGACAGGTTGCGGAGCCACACCAGACTGAGCGCCCAGATCGACAACGGCAACAACAGCCAGATCTGCCCGACAGGCGACTGGTAGGGCTCCAGAGTTTCCGAGGCGACGACGACCATGTACGCAACCAGGCCGCCCAGAATCGCCAGCATCCGACGCATCGACCGTTCGAAGTTCGCTCGCAGGCGGTCGATGCGGTCGCGGGCGGTGAGTTCGTCGCGGGCCGTCACCGCGAGCTGGGCGAAGGTGTCCTGTAGCGCCGAACCCGAGGCGTGGCCGGCGGCGAACAACATCGACGCCACGGCGGTGTCCGACACTGGGTGATCGAGTTCGTCGGCCAGATGCACGAGTGCGTCGCGCAATGGCATGTGATGGCCGAGCCGACCGGCAAGCCGGCCGAGCTCCGTTTCGATCACCGTCGGCGCCCGCTTGGCGGACTCGGTCAAGGCCTCGACCAGATCGAGATTCGATCCAAGCTGAAGATCACGTAGGTCCTCCAACCACTTGGCGATCCCATCGAGACGGCGACGCTCGACGGTCGCCGACTTGCCGGCGAACAACCTCGGCCACACCACCACCAGCGCGATCGTCCCCGTCGCGGCGACCGGCCAGCGCGTGACCAACAACACCACCATCCCGGCAGCGATGGCGACGACCAATGCGTTGCCACTCGCCAGTTGCGAGCGACGTCGAGCGAGCGGGTTGGAGGCTGATCGTGGGCGCACGGACTCGGCGGCACACCACACCGCTCCGCCCGCCGCCAGGCCGGCCGCCACGGCGACGAGGAG
>JAUXQB010000327.1 GCA_030685215.1 Actinomycetota bacterium | reverse complement strand
CGGGGAAGTGACGGTCGTAGCAGATGTACACGCCGACCTTGCCGACCGCTGTTTCGAAGATGGGATACCCACCGGTGCCGGGCCGGAAGTAGAACTTCTCCCAGAACCCTTTGGTCTGGGGGATGTGCTGCTTGCGGTACTTGCCCAGGTAGGTGCCATCGGCGTCGATGACCGCGGCCGTGTTGTAGTACAGCCCGCTCTGCACGATCTCGTACATGGGGAGCACCAGCACCATGCCGGTCTCCTTCGCGAGCGCCTGGAACCGTTGCGTGGTGGGACCGTCGGGGATGTGCTCGGTGTACGCGTAGTACTCGGGTTCCTGCACCTGGCAGAAGTACGGCCCGTAGAACAGCTCCTGGAAGCACATCACCTGCGCACCTTGCGCCTTGGCGTCGTGCACGGCCTGCTCGTGCTTGTCGAGCATGGCCTCCTTGGTGCCGGGCCAATCAGTCTGCAGAAGTGCTGCTCTCACGATGTTCGCCATGTGCCGACTCTAATGTGACACCCCAGGCCGCACAATAGATGTATTGTTACCGGACAATGAACGCCTCGTTGGTTCCCCTGCTCACGACGTCCATCACCGATCGCAGCGCCCGGGGCATCGCGGGCGGCGTCGGCCGGCTCATCTCGGCGGGTCAACTGGCGGTGGGCACACGCCTGCCCACGGTGCGCGAACTGTCGAAGGAGCTCGGCGTCTCCCCCACCACGGTGAGCGAGGCGTGGCAGACGCTCGCGGCCGTGGGGGCCATCGACGCTCGCGGCCGCCAAGGCACGTTCGTGCGCCAGCCCACCGGGCCCTCCTCGCCGCGCCGCTACCGGCGCGTCACCGAAGGACCCGGTCACTTCTCGCTCGACCTCAGCACCGGCACGCCCGATCCGGCGCTGCTGCCCGACCTGGGGCCGGTGATCGCGCGCGTCAGCCGGCAGTCGCTCACCAGCAGCTACCTCGACCAGCCGGTGCTGCCCGAACTGGCCGAGCGCGTGCGCGCCGACTGGCCGTTCACGCCCGAGGAGCTCACCGTGGTCGACGGCGCGATGGACGCACTCGACCGCGTGGCCGGTGTGGTGGTGCGCCTCGGTGACCGCGTGGTCGTCGAGCACCCCACGTTCCCGCCGCTGCTCGACCTGCTCGAACTGCTCGGTGCCGATGTCATCGGCGTCGATCTCGACCACGAGGGCATGCGGCCCGATGGCCTCGCGGCGGCGCTCGCCACCGGAGCCTCGGCGGTGTTCCTGCAACCGCGGGCCCACAACCCGACGGGCATCACGCTCACGGCCGAGCGCGGCGCGCAGTTGGCCGCGGTGCTCGCGGCGAGCGCTGCCAGCATCGTCGAGGACGACCACTCCGGCGACATCGCCAGCGGGGCGCTCGTCAGCCTCGGGCAATGGCTGCCCGAGCGCACCGTCCACATCCGCAGCTACTCCAAGAGCCACGGTCCCGACCTGCGTCTCGCGGCCGTGGGCGGCGCCGGCGACGTGGTCAGCGCGGTGGCGAACCGCCGGCTGCTCGGACCCGGTTGGAGCAGCCGCATCCTGCAGGCTGTGCTGGTGGCGATGCTCGACCATCGGCCCACCATCGACGCGGTCGCTGCAGCACGCGACGAGTACGCGGCGCGCCGGCGCGCCGTCACCGCGGTGCTCGCCGGTGCGGGCGTCGGGTTCACCGGCACCGACGGCATCAACCTGTGGATGCAGGTGGCCGACGAGCGCTCCGCGCTGCTCACCCTGGCCGCGCAGGGCATCGGTGCCGCGCCCGGCGAGCCGTTCATGGTGCGCGTCGACGAACCGTCGCTGCGGGTCACCGTGGGCAACATCGACAACGACCTCGCCGGCTACGCCGAGCGTCTCGCCGAAGCCGCCGGCAACATCCCCGCCCGCAGCGGCCAACGCTGACCCAACCGAGTGCCAGCCCACCATCCGAGTGCCAGCCGACCATCCGAGTGCCAGCGTGCCGTCCGAGTGGCAGCGTGCACCCCGGTGGGCGCGTGGCACTCGGATGGCGGCGGGCGAACTAGAGCAGCTCGTGGGCGAGCGGGCACTCGGGGGTCAGGGCGACGTCGCCGACGAGCCCCACACCTGCTGTGCCGGCGATGTGTGAACAGAGACCGAGTGGGACCACGTCGGCCTCGGCGAGCCATGGCACCCGCACGTCGGCGACTCGCTGCACCAGCGAGGTGAAGCCGGCCTCGGGCAGGCAGCGGCCGACACCGACCACGGCCCAGACGGGTACCTCGCTGCAGTAGGCGACGGACGCTGCCGCACGACTGCCGCGGGCGGCGATCAGTTCCGTGCTCGACGCGGCGAGTGCTTCGACGATGACCAGGTCGGCGGCCAGCACCGCCCCGGCGATTCCGCCGGCATCGATGACCTCCGCGTCGACGTCGGCCCGGTCGAGCCGGCGGACGAACGACGCGCCCTGGTCGTCGGTGTCGAGGGCGAGCACGGCCAGGTCGCCGCGGCGCAGGAGCGCTTCGCCGGCCAGATCGGGCCAACCCACCACGCACACGGTGGCGTCGGCCGGGAGTGCGTCGATGAGCTGTTCGGCGGTCTGGTCGTCGTCGATCTCGTCGGCCAAGCGCCGGGCCGTGCCGAACGGATCGCCGGAGGTGAGCATGTGCGCGCACAGCCACCACAGCGGGCCGGACGTCGGGTGCCGTTCCACGATGCGTCGACAGGCCACCACCAGTCCGGCGGGGTCGACGCCCATGCCCCGCAACGCCGACGCGGTCTCGGCCACCATCACCCGTGGGTCGCCGCCGCTCGACCGTGCCAGGTACCGCAGTCGCTCGATCGGGTGCACGCCGCGACCCTACCGGCGCCTGCGCACCCTGTCCCGTCCGACACCGTCTCAGCCATGGTTTGTGTCAAGACTCCGGGTTCCCAGCCGCAGGTCAGCGCCCGACAGCCTTTCCGTAAATGGTGGGTGCTGCGCTACGGTGGTCGGTCGTGGCCAGCACCGTTGCTCTCGACACCAACCTCACCACCATCGGCGGCGAGTCGCGTCCGCTGGAAGAGTGGGTCACCACCTTCCACCTGGCGAGCGTGGTGCTCGACCCGTACACCAACGAGAGCTCGTGGGTGCTGAAGACTGCCGTGCGAGTGCTCGACTCGTTCCGCGGTGCCGACGTGCGCGTGAACCTGGTGCTCACCTGTCCGGCCGAGGAAGCGAAGCAGTTCCTCGGGCCGCTCGCCGACCAGTTCCTGGTGTTCTGCGACCCCGACCGCACCTTCGTGCGCGGGCTCGGCGTGGCCACACTGCCCGCGTTCGTGTTCGTGCGCGGCGACGGCAGCGTGCAGGCCGCGGCCGAGGGCTGGAACTCGGCCGAGTGGCGTCATGTGGCGAAGGTCATCGCCGACAACACCTCGTGGATCGCCCCCACCATCCCGGTGGCCGGCGATCCCTCGCCGTTCCACGGCACGCCCGCCGCCGGCTGATCCCGAGCGCAGCGGCCGGTGCCTGTCGAGCTGCCAGATCTCCCCGTCCTCGACGCGCTCCCCGCCGTGGCCGACGCACTGCGCGACCACGGCACCGCGGTGCTGGTCGCTCCTCCCGGCGCGGGCAAGACCACGCTCGCGCCGCAGGTGCTGCTGCACGAGCCGTGGCTGGCAGGGCGCCGCATCGTGATGCTCGAGCCTCGTCGGCTCGCCACTCGCGCCGCCGCGCAGCGGATGGCGTCGTTGCTCGGGGAACGTGTGGGCGAGACGGTCGGGTACCAGACTCGCGACGAGCGGCACATCGGCCGCCAGACACGCATCGAAGTGGTCACCGAGGGCGTGCTCACCCGCCGCCTGCAGCACGACCCATCGCTCGACGGGTACGGCCTGGTGGTGTTCGACGAGGTGCACGAACGGAACCTGCCCACCGACCTCGGGCTGGCGCTGCTGCTCGATGCTCGATCCACCTTGCGGCCCGACCTGCGCGTGCTCGCGATGAGCGCGACGCCAGACACGAAGGGCCTGTTGAAAGTGCTGGGCAGCGACACTCCCGTCGCCAGCAGCGACGGCCGAATGCATCCGGTGGAGCTGGTGTGGGCACCGATGGCGAAGCAGGACCGCGTGCCGGAGGCGATGGCCGCACTGGTGCACCGGGCGTTGCGCGAGCAGCCTGGCGACGTGCTCGTGTTCCTCCCGGGCATCGGCGAGATCCGTCGAGTGCAGGGGATGCTCGAGTCGTCCGTCGCCAACGACGTCGACGTGTACCCGCTCGCCGGTGCGCTGTCGCTGGCCGAACAGGACCATGCGCTCGCGCCGTCACCGAAGGGCCGGCGGCGGGTGGTGCTGTCCACCGACATCGCCGAGTCGTCGCTCACCGTCGACGGTGTGCGCGTGGTGGTAGATGCCGGACTCGCACGCGTGCCGCGCTTCGACCAGCGCACCGGCATGAGCCGACTCACCACCGTCAGCACCAGCCGTGCCAGCGCGGACCAGCGCGCCGGTCGCGCCGGACGAACCGAGCCCGGCGCCGCGTACCGGTTGTGGAGCAAGCTCGAGCACGGCACTCGACGCGCCCACCTCGAGCCGGAGATCACGCAGGTCGACCTCGCCGGTCTGGTACTGGAACTGGCGGCGTGGGGCACGCCGGTCGACGAGCTGCGCTGGGCCGACGCGCCACCGTCGCGCACGCTGCAGCAGGCCAACGAACTACTGGTGCGACTCGACGCGCTCACCGACGACGGTCGACTCACCGACCGCGGGCGGCGGATGCTCGCCTTGCCGCTGCACCCTCGCCTGGCGCGGATGGTCGACGGCGCGGCTGCTGCGGATCGGTCGCTGGCGTGCGTGGTGGCGGCGCTGCTCGACGAGCGCGACGTCTTCCGTGGTCGACCCGACGAGCTGCCCTCCGACCTGAGCCTGCGGGTGAGCGTGGTGTGCGGCCAGTACCACGACCGCGCCGACACGCGCGACGTGCGACGTGTGCGCGAGCGCGCCGCCGACATCGCCCAGCGCGCCGGCATGCGACTGGATCTCGACGACGTGCGGCCGGCGCGCGCCGGCATCGTGCTGGCGCTCGCGTACCCGGATCGCATCGCCGTGCGCCGCAGCCAGCCGGGCCAGTTCCAACTGCGCTCCGGCTCGTCGGCGTGGACACCGCCGACGGACCCGCTCGCCGACGAGCGGTTCGTCGTCGCGGCCGACCTCGACGGCAAGCGCGACAACGCCCGCATTCGCATCGGTGCGGCGCTCGACGTCGACGACGTGATCACGACGTTGGCCGACCAGATCGAGCGTCGCGAGTCCGTGGTGTGGGACAAACAGCGCGACGACCTCGTGCTGCGCGTCGAGACCCGCCTGGGTGGCATGTTGCTCGACGAGCAGGTGCGCGCCGCGCCCCCGGGCGACGCCACCGTCGCCGCCCTCGTCGAGCGCGTGCGCACCACCCGGCTCGCTGCGCTGCAATGGCCAGAGCGAGCGCTGCTGCTGCGAGCGCGCGTGGCGTTCGTGCGCCACCACCTCGGTGGCGGCGGCTGGCCCGACTGGAGCGACAAGGCACTGCTGGCAACGCTCGACGAGTGGCTCGCGCCGTACCTGGTCGGCGCCACCGGCGCGGCCGACCTTGCCCGGCTCGACACCGAACTGCTGCTGTCGTCGCAGCTCGGCTGGGACCGCTCGACCAGCCTCGCCGAACTGGCGCCCTCGCACCTCGACACGCCCGCCGGGCGCACCGCAGTGATCGACTACTCGCGCCACGTTCCGACGGCATCGGTGCGGGTGCAGGACCTGTTCGGTCTGCGCGAGCACCCGACGGTGGCGGGCACCGTGCCGGTGGCCTTGGAGCTGCTGTCGCCCGCCGACCGACCGATCCAGATCACCAGCGATCTGCCCGGCTTCTGGGCCGGCACCTGGGCCGACGTCCGCAAGGAGATGGCCGGCCGCTACCCCAAGCACCAGTGGCCCGCCGACCCAGCGAGCGCCAACCCGAAGCGCCTGAAGTAGCCGTTTCCCCGAGTGAACCGTCGGGTTAGGGTCGCGTGTGTGAGAACCGTGCGGCGGATGCGTGTCGGAGTCGTGTTGTGCCTGGCCCTGTCGGCCCTGATCAGCCCTCCGGGCACGACAGCGGAGGCCGCACCGCCCGACGACGCCGACACAACACCTCCCACGGTGTCGTTCCCCGGGCAGGGTGGCGTGGGGTCGGTCGACGACGCGTCCGAGGTGCCTGACACGACGTCGACGAACGGCCTGGACCCAGGGCTGCAGGCGCGACTCGAGGTGGCCGGCACGACCGTGGTCGAGGTGACCGGATCGGATGCGGTCGTCGCCGCGGCAGTGAGACGGGCACGGGGCACACTCGGCCGTGGCGGCGACGGTCTGTACCTCGCCACGGTGCCCAACGAGTCGCTCTCCAGCCTCGCTGACACAGCAGGCATCCGATCGGTCTCCACCCCCCTCGATGTCCGTTCGGCCCGGTCAGTCGTGCCGTCGATGGAGCGCACGGAACGGGGACCGGTCACTGCGCGAAACGTCGCATCCATCCAGCCGTGGCACGCCGCGGGCCACAGAGGCGCGGGCAGCAAGGTCGGGCTCATCGCCCTGTTCGATCCGACGGTGCTCGCGACCCAGATCTCGTCGGGCGAGCTGCCGGCGATCCCGACGGGGAACAAGACGTGCGTGTCCGCCGGAGCCACGTGCCCGTTCGGGACGGTCGGCCAGACGTGGGGCAACTCGTTGGCGGAGATGATCGCTGACGGAGCGCCCGACGCGCAGCTGTACCTCGCGGAGATCGGATATCGCAGCGACTACTACACCATCCTCGACTGGATGGCCGCGCGAGGTGTCACCATCGTGGTGAACCCGATCATCTGGACGTACGACGGCCCGGGCAACGGCACGGGACCCTCGGCCGCGATCGTCGACTACGCGGTGTCAAAGGGCATTGCGTGGTTCAACACGGCCGGCGAGCTGGGAATCGGTTCAGGCGGCACGTACTGGAGCGGCACCTGGTCGGATGCCGACAACGACCGGTGGCTGAACTTCAAGGGAACCGACGAGTCGCTCACGGTCTACTGCGGGTTGCTGCTGGGCATGCGCTGGAACGACTGGGGGAAGGTGCCAACCGACTACGACCTGCACATCAGCGACTACCGCGCCAACAACGGCACTCACGGAACACGCCGGACGCTGTCGGTGCTCAGCCAGGCGCTCGCTGGCGCAAAGCCCTTGGAAGCCACTTCCGGCGTGCGCCTGTGCAACTCCAACGCAGCCCTCGGGCCGGTGTACGACACGAATGGCGACGGCTACGTCTCGTTGTGGGTGCAGCGGACGACCCGTACCGCGGATGCCCCGACGGGTGACAGGATCGAGATCGGCGCCTACTACGGCTGGATGGAGCACGTGGCTGACGCCGGCAGCGCGGCCCTCGCGTTCGCCGACTCGTCCAACCAGGGCATGCTCACGGTCGGCGGCGAGCGCGGCACCACCGCTGTCGGGTACCCGGCCAGCAGCGTGGGGCCCACCACCGACGGCCGCACCAAGCCCGACCTCGTGTCGTTCCTGTGCATGGACACGTCCATCGACGGCAGCGACCAGTACTGCGTCGACCGCGGCTACTTCGGTGCCGACGCGGCCGCTGCATCGCTGGCGGGATGGGCCGCAGCCGCTGCGCCCGTCGTCGGTGCGGTCACCCCGCACCAGATCGGCATGTACATGCGCGACCAGGTGGAGTGGCAGGGCGAGAAGCTCAACCCACCGAACAACTACCTCGGCGCCGGTGTCGCCACCATGCCCACGGTTCCCCCCACCTCGTACCCGACCACCGCGTACGGCGCGTTCACTCCCGAGCGGCTGATCGACACACGACCCGCGCCGGTCGGCCCCGTCGGGATGCAGGAGGCCCGTCGCATGCGCCGAGGCGAGACGCTGCACGTGAAGATCCCGTACAGCTTCGCGACCGCGGTGGTGCTGAACGTCGCGATGATCCGACCGACCGGCCGCGGGTTCCTGTCGGTCCAGCCCGCCGGCTGGACGATCCCTGCCACTGTGTCCTCGGTGAACACCGAGGCCGCTGGGCAGGTCCGCGCCAACACCGTCATCGTGCCGGTCGGACACGACGGCTACGTCGACGTCTACTCGTCCGTCGAGACCGATGTGATCGTCGACATCATGGGGTACTTCTACCCAGTCGAGGCGGGAACGTCGTCCGAGGGTCGGTTCGTCGCGAGCACGCCTCACCGCGTCCTGGATTCGAGAACGTGCGAGGCGATTGCGCCGTGCACCGGCTCGCCGCGCCCGGCGGCGTCCTGGACCCCTCTGACCGTGCGAGGTCTTGCCGATCCCATCGACCCGGCGCTCGACGTGCCCGACGATGCAACGGGCGCCGCACTCTCCATCACCATCGACACACCCGCGAAGCCGGGATACCTCTCCGTCGTGCCCGGCACATCCACGGTCGCCAACGTGTCGAACCTCAACTTCGAGGCCGGGCGTTCGGCGACGATGCTCGTCATCGTCCCCATCAGCGGCGACGCGAACGGTGCCGTCAACATATTCACCAGCGCCAGCGCTCACATCCAGGTGGAGCTGCTCGGATGGTTCAGTGGACGAACCGGTCACGGCGAGACGCGAGGCCTCTACGTACCGATCACACCGAGCCGGCAGCTCGACAGCCGTCTGCCGACCGGCTCGGCCCCCATTCCCGCTGGTGTCGCGGTCGACGTGTCGACAGCGTCAGCAGGCGTGCCGACCGACGCCGCTGCGGTGTTCCTGAACAACGCCGCGGTCGGCACACTCGCCGCCGGGCAGACCCAGATCGCGGACGTGCCGCAGCCGCAGCCGCCGGCGTTCCGGAACCTCACTGCCGGCGCCGCAGGTCAGGTGATCGCCGCCTCGACGATCACACGGGTGGACCAAGGACACTTCAGTCTCAGGAGCAACTACACCACGCACGCCATCAGCGACGTCTCGGGATACTTCTCGGCAGGCCCCGAGGCGTCGACACGCCAGTTGGTGCCGGTTCCCGGCGACTCGAACCCGATCGCGATGTCGGATGACGGCGATGTGGTGGTGTTCGCCGGGCACTTCCAGGCGATCGTCCACCGGCGAAGTACCGGGGACACCATGTCGGTCCCCTTCCAATCTCCCGTGTCCGGCGACGCGTTGGCGCTCGACCGCACCGGCAGATGGCTCTTCGTCGGAGCCGCGAAGCACCCGAGCGCATCGGAGCTCCCTCAGGTCTTCGCAGTCGATCTCACGACACAACCGTGGGTGTACGAGCCGGTGTCGGTGAGCTCGGACGAGGTGATCGCGAGCGGCGTGTCGAGCTTCATCGGAGCGTCGGAGGACGGACGCTACGTCGCGTTCGCCACCGCAGCGTCGCTCGATCCTGCCGACACCGTGGCCGGGTCGACGGACATGTACGTGCGCGACCGTGTCAGCAACACCACGCGATGGGTGCCGGGGGCTAACAAGCCGGCCGGTGTGTCCGGCTCCACGCTCGCGTGGGCCGACTTGGCGCCCTCCGCCGTGACCGACGATCTACACCTGCTCGACCTGGAGACCGGCGCGGTCGACGTCGTCAGTCTTCCGTACCGCGTTCGGAACATCCAGCTCAGCGCGGACGGCACTTCCGCCGTGGTGGTGTACAACGCACCGACCTACTACGCATCACTCGGGCTGATGAGGGTGGACCGGGCCACCGGCATCGCAACGGAGCTCCCGATTCCGGATGCGCTGCTCAATCCGGACGGGTCGTACCGCGGGTTCGTGAACGATCCGCCGTTCCAGCTCAGTGCCGACGGCTCGACCCTGGCACTCACCGGTTCGGCGCACGTGGGCGTGTACTTGATGACGACCACTGGGCAGCTCGTCGATCGCATCGACACGACCTGGACCGGGTTCGTCGCGAACGGCACCGTGCAGACGTTCCTGGTGGCGCCCGACATGGGCACCGCGATCTTCAGGTCGACGTCGACGAACCTCCTCCAGAACCAGGATCCAGCGTTCAACATCTACTTCGTCGATCTCGTGCCCTGACCCGTCTTTCAGGCTCGACACACTCGGGCCTAGCCTGAACGCATGGCTGACGCTCCGGAGTTCGAGTTCACCGAGTTGTTCCCGCTGGGTCACGACGACACCCCGTACCGACTGGTGAGCAGCGAGCACGTTCGTACCGTCGACACGCCGCTGGGCACCATGCTGCAGGTCGACCCGGAGGCGCTCACACTCATCACGCAGGAAGCGATGCGCGACATCGCGCACTTCCTCCGACCCGGCCACCTCGCGCAGCTTGCGAAGATCCTCGACGACCCGGAGGCCAGCGACAACGACCGGTTCGTGGCGCTCGACCTGTTGAAGAACTCGGCCATCAGCGCCGGCGGCGTGCTGCCGATGTGCCAGGACACGGGCACCGCCATCGTGAAGGCGAAGAAGGGCGAGCGCGTGTTCACCGGCGGCGGCGACGAGGAAGCCATCGCCCGCGGCGTGTTCAACACGTATCAGACCAGCAGCCTGCGCTACAGCCAGATGGCGCCGCTCACGATGTACGACGAGGTCAACACCGGCAACAACCTGCCCGCCGAGATCAAGATCAGCGCCATCGACGGCGACGCCTACAAGTTCCTGTTCATGGCGAAGGGCGGTGGCAGCGCGAACAAGAGCTACCTGTTCCAGGAGACGAAGGCGCTGCTCAACGAGAAGTCGCTGTTGCCGTGGCTGTTCGAGAAGATGAAGACGCTTGGAACCGCGGCCTGCCCGCCGTACCACCTCGCGGTGGTCATCGGTGGCACCAGCGCCGAGATGGCGGTCGAGACCGCCAAGCTGGCGAGCGCGCGTTGCCTCGACTCGCTGCCCACCGAAGGTTCGAAGCTGGGTCACGCGTTCCGCGACGTCGAGCTGGAGGCGAAGGTGCTCGAGCTCAGTCAGCAGACCGGCATCGGCGCGCAGTTCGGCGGCAAGTACTTCTGCCACGACGTGCGCGTCATCCGGCTGCCGCGCCACGGTGCCAGTTGCCCGGTGGGCATGGCAGTCAGCTGCAGCGCCGACCGCCAGATGCTCGGCAAGATCACCAAGGACGGCATCTTCCTCGAGCAGCTCGAGACCGACCCGGCGCGCTTCCTGCCCGACGTCACGCACGACGATCTCGCCGATGCGCAGGTCGTGCACATCGATCTCAACCGACCGATGGCCGACATCCGCGCCGAGCTCGGCAAGTACCCGGTGAAGACACGTGTGATGCTCACCGGCCCGATGGTGGTGGCGCGCGACATCGCGCACTCGAAGATCAAGGAGCGCCTCGATCGCGGCGAGCCGATGCCGCAGTACCTGAAGGACTACTGCGTGTACTACGCGGGCCCGGCCAAGACACCCGAGGGCATGGCGAGCGGGTCATTCGGCCCCACCACCGCCGGTCGCATGGACAGCTACGTCGACGAGTTCCAGGCAGCCGGTGGCAGCTTCGTGATGCTGGCGAAGGGGAACCGCAGCAAGGCGGTCACCGATGCGTGCAAGACGCACGGTGGCTTCTACCTCGGCAGCATCGGCGGGCCGGCGGCACGTCTCGCGCAGGACTGCATCACCAAGGTCGAGGTGCTGGAGATGCCCGAGCTCGGCATGGAAGCGGTGTGGAAGATCGAGGTACACGACTTCCCGGCGTTCATCGTCGTCGACGACAAGGGCAACGACTTCTTCGATCTCGTCAACAGGCCATACGTCGCCGCCACGCCCCTGCGCCTCACGTGACGTCGGACACCACCGGGTCCTAATACCCTTGGTGGTATCCGTTCCGAGTGCTTGGCTGAGGCAGAGCGAGGAACGACATGCACGGACGAGCGCAACGGTGGGCCGCAGTCACAGCGCTGCTGGTGGGCATCGGATTGGCGACAGCGCCGCTCGCGTTCGGGATGTTCAGCCGAGCACCGCTCGGCGGCACGATGATCGACGAGTTCCGGCCGTACATGGTCGAAGCGAAGATCGCCGCCTTCCGCGACTCCATGGACACCATCGACGCCGCTGTCGTGGGCATCGGTGAGGTGCGCGCGGGACTGATCGAGTCCGGCACCGTCACGTCGGACGAGTTCGATGTTCAGTACAGCGGCGTGACACAACTCGTCGACGAGTGGGCGACCATCGAGGCCGACATGTCGGACCTCCTCGACCGCATGGATGCCAACATGGGCAACTACCGCGCGGTCGCGGCCCTGCCGCCGTTCCCCCTGTTCCCGTGGTTCTTCGTGCTCCCAGGCGTGATGGTTGCAGCACTGGCCGGCAGCATCCTGTGGTCGCTGCGCGACCCCACGCGGCGCGACGGTTCATCGCCGAGACGGCGCCTGTGGGCACTGGCTGCGCTGGGCGTCGCGATCATCGCCGCACCGATCGCGTTCCAGATGTTCACGCGCGCACCCCAGGGCGGCGACATGATCGACAGCTTCCGCCCGATGATGACGCGCGAGCGGGTGCAGAGCGTGCAGCGCTCCTTCGTCATCCTCGGCGGGGCAGAAGGGCAGATGCGTGTCGGACTCGTCCCCGCGTACCTCGCTGCAGGCGGCGACGAGGTTGCCACGGTCGCCATCGACGAGTTCTCCACGCAGTGGCCGACGATCGTCAGCGACTTCAACCCGATGATCGCCACCATGAGCGACAACATCGACAACTTCCAGGCCGTCGACGCCCTGCCGCCGTTCGCGCTGTTCCCGTGGTTCTTCGCCATTCCCGGCGCCATCGTCGCGAGTTGCGCGGCCATCGGCCTGCGCGGGTCCGCTTCCCCAACACAGTCCAGCGAGAAGGAACCCTCATGAGAACAACACGTGCAACCACCCGCCTCTTCGTGGCCGCGTTCGGTGCGTTCGCACTGATCGCCACCGCCTGCGGCGACGACGACGATGCCGGCGACACGACCACATCGGTCGCGGCGGCCGAGACGACGACTGCCGGCGTCGACACAACGGCAGCCGCGACGGAGACGACAGTGGCCGTCACCGAACCGGCGGCTGTGTACGACGGCGAACTGGTCGGCCTGTTCTCGATCGACGCAGGCGCCTGCGCCGACGGCGCGATCACCGGGTCGTACTTCCAGATGGTGCAGCCGGGCGGGACGCCCGAGGCCGGGCCGTTCATCGCCAACGCCGACTCGCTCTGCGCCGACACCAACTACTCGTTGCTGACCGTGGGAACCGACGGCGGGCTGATGACGAGTGTGTGGCAGGCCGCTCCTGAGCCTGCATTCGACGCCGCCGGCGCAGGCCTGGCGGCCGCCATCGTCGCCCCCGTCGCGTTCTTCGGTGGCGCGTTCGCGGTGGCCACCGACCCTGCCGAAGCGGCTCCGTCGATCTCGGCGGCCGACGGAACACTGACCGCAGACCTGTCGGCGTTCACCGCCTACTGGGGCACCGGCATCTTCAACCAGGGCGCACCCAAGCCGGATGGAGCAGGCACCGCGCCCACCGGCACGATCGACCCGACCACGGGCGCCTACGTCCTCGAGTGGACGAGCCTGATCTCGGGCGGGTCGTTCGACGGGTTCACCGGCGTCTGGCACCTCGAGGGCACCTTCACCGCGGGAGGCTGACCGGAGCGACGGATGACCGATCAACGCGTGCGCCACCGGATCAGCCGGTGGCGCACTCGCGTTCGAGGTCGGCACGCAGGTCGGTGTACTCCGGCTTCTGCACACCGAGGCGGGCATAGATGAGGACGGAGTCGCTGCCGTCGCGCACCAGGCCGTCAACGATGCACTCGGCATCGTCGGCCGGCGTGCCCTCCGCGACGAGCACGGTGTTGAGCCGCGTACGGAAGTGCTCGCGGTCCACCTCGAACACCTGACGAGCGCGGGCGACCGTGGTGTTGTCGTCGTCGGTGAACGTGCACCGCGAACGGTTCTTCGGCACCGCCAGGTCGACCAGGTAGTCGACGACCAGCCGGTCGACGCACTGGCTGTTCAGGAACGCCGTGTGCCCGGCGCCCTCCCATCGCACCGACACCGCATCGCCCAGGGCTTCGGCCATCAGCGGCGCCAGGAACCCGGGCGTGGCGGGGTCGCCGTCGGTACCGATGACCACGATCGGGTTGGCGACGTCGACCGGCGTGATCGGCGGGATCGGCTCGGCGGTCTCCGGCCATCCGCGACAACGGTCGACGGCGAACTCGCCACGCCGGCCGGCGAAGTCGGCGCAGTAGATCGCCAGGTTGGCTTCGGTGATGTTGTCGAACGAGTTCTCCACTCGCGGGTAGCCGGCCTCCAGGAAGCTGCCGAGGGCGGCCAAGGTGCTCGCGTCGCCTGCGGCCGCGTCGGCCAGGCCGATGGCGAGCGGCGCCCACAGATCGGTGTTGTACATCGCCGAGGTCACGATGCCGTCGACCTGACCGGCAGTCACCGTCGCGTCCCAATCGTCGAAGTAGTCGGTGTCGGCATCGCCGACGCTGCCGTACAGATCGCCGAGCAGCTCACCGCTGCGCGGCCCGGCCAGGCAGACGCGGACGGCATCGCACAGGTCGAGGAACACGTCGACGGTGCCGCCGAAGTCCTGCACGCCGTAGAACGGAGAGCCGAACGAGCCGACAGCGGTGCCATCCACGTTGTACTCCCCTGCCGACGGGTCGACGCTGCCGTCGAGCACGAGCGCACGGACGCGGTCGGGGAACAGGTCCGCGTACACGGCACCGAGCGCGGTGCCGTAGCTGAAGCCGAGGTAGGTGAGCTGCTCGTCGCCCAACGCAGCGCGCAACAGCTCCATGTCGCGTGCCGCGTTCTGCGTGCCCACGTACGGGAGCAGCTGGCCGCTGCGCGCGATGCAGTCGCGCTCGACCACCCGGAACGACCGGTCGAGATCGCCGCAGTCGACCGCGGTGGACCGGCCGACTCCCCTCGGATCGAAGCCGACGAGGTCGAACCGGTTCAACAGCTCCGCGGGGAACAGCGGGGCGTACCCCCACGCGAGATCGAGGCCCGACCCACCCGGGCCGCCGGGATTGAGGACGAGCGAGCCCATGCGCTGGTCGGGCTCGGCCGCCGGCAGGCGCGTGACGGCGATGCGCACCGTGCCCAGGTCTCCTGGCCGCCGGTAGTCGAGCGGCACGTCGAGCGAGCCGCACTCCCACGGCGAGTCCTGGTCGTCACAGTCGTTCCACTCGACGGCATCGACGTCGGGCATCGACGTGACGGCCTCGAGCGGCACGGCACGGTCGAACGGAGTCGGCAGTGCCACGCTGCGCGACGACGACACCCCAGGGCTGGTGGCGCACGCCGCGAGCAGCACTGCTCCGCACACCGTTCGAAGCCACCCAGCCGTCACGACGGGTCAGGCTAACCGGCGCCTCCCGACTGGGGGGCTCGGGGTCAGACGAGCTCGCGCAGCACCGAGTGCGTGCGGGCCAGCTCGTCGGGGTCGCTGGTGAACACGCCGGCGTTGAAGTCGGTGACGCCGATCGCGGCGAGGTGGGCGACCTGGTCGCGCACCTCCGCCTCGGTGCCGACGATGGCGATGCCGCCCGGGCCATCGACGCCCTCGCGGTTCATCATCGTCTTGTAGCTGGGCAGCGTGTCGTACACGGCGAACACCTGAGCGGCACGCTTGCGCGCGGCGTCGACGTCGTCGGTGACGCACACCGGCAGCGCACACACGACACGCGGGTCGGGCCGGCCGGCGTCGGCGGCGGCCTGGCGCAGCGTGGGGATGGTGAGCTCGGCGAGCGTCTTGGGCCCCACACACCAGGTGGACGTGCCGTCGGCGAGCTCGCCGGTGACCCGCAGCATCTGCGGGCCGAGTGCGGCGACCACCACCGACGGGCGGCTGCTGCCCGCAACGGAGACGGCGCCCTGCACGCGGTACTCCTCACCTTCGAACTTCACCGGCTTGCCCTCGAGCAGCGGCATCAGCACGGACAGGTACTCGCGCAGGTGGCGCACCGGCTTGGCGTACGACATCCCCCACATCGACTCGACGACGATCTGGTGCGACAACCCGATGCCGAGACAGAGCCCGGCGTCGCCCCTGCTGTTGATGGCCGCCTGCACGCTGAGCGCCTGCTGGGCCAGCATCATCGGATGACGCGGGTAGGTGGGCACCACGGCCGTGCCGAGCTCGATGCCCGGCACTTCCCGGCCGACGATGGCGAGCACCGTGAGCGCGTCGTGGCCGAAGATCTGCGACGACCAGAACGTGTGCGCACCCAACTCGACCGCAGCCTGGGCTTCGGCCACCACCTCGTCGATCGTTCCGGCGTTGATGGCATTGCTCATTGATCCGAGGCGCATGGCCGCACCGTACACCGGGCATTGCCGCCGACTCGTTCTCGGACCGGTTGCCGGTCACCGCCGTGGCTTGCCTCGGCCCCGGGCGTCGGGTCGGGCAGTCC
>JAUXQB010000322.1 GCA_030685215.1 Actinomycetota bacterium | reverse complement strand
CCTGCACGGTGGCACCACGCACGAAGCCGCGGTCGACGATGGGCTGCAGCGCCTCGTGCCCGGTGAGCAAGGTGGCACCCGCCTGCTCGGCGTTGTGCGCCACCATCTGGTCGAGCTCTCGTCGGCGAACCACGTAGCCGTGCTGCGGGTAGACGGAGTGGCTGGGCCACTCGAGCTCGAGCTCGTGGCCCATGCCGGTGGCGCGCAACCCGCTGTACCGGTGGAACTTGGAGAGCGGCTCGGTGAGGCCCATCAGGTCGAGTTGGTGCACCGCGCGTGGCGTGAGGCCGTCGCCGCAGGTCTTCTCGCGCGGGAACGTCTTGCGCTCGACGATGACGACGTCGTGGCCGTACTTTGCCAGCCAGTAGCCGGCAGCGGCGCCGGCGGGCCCGCCACCGATGATGAGCACCTCGGTCGTGAGGGGCGTCGTCGGGGGCGCCTCGTCGAGCGGGTCGGCGGGTGCCTCGCCGACCGTCGTGATCGGGGTGGTGTCGGAGCTGGACGCGATGTCGGTCACGAGAGACAAGTGTGGCCGCTTCCCGGGAGAAGCGGCCACACGAGACAGAAGGGAAGGCCGCAGCGCGGCGGGAGGTCAGCCCTCGGCGGTGGTGCCAGCGACCGGCACGCTGCCGATGGCGATGACACCGCTGTCGGCGAACACCTCGTGCAGGTTCTCGAACGTGGCGGTGCCGGCTTCGAGCGCTTCGAAGATGGGCGACTCCGGCGAGCACCAGAGCTCGAACTCCTCGCCCTCCTCGGGTGCGCCGCCGAGCACGTAACGCTCTTCGCACACCGCGCCAAGGATGTCGGCGTCGGTGTACTCGGCGTTGCCACCTCGGGCGGGCATGATGCCGTTGCTGCCGGCGATGTGGGCGCCGCCTTCACGGTTGGGGTCGCCGGCGATGGTGATGCCGGCGTCGATGTAGGCGGTGGTGCCGAGCGCCACCCAGCGCAACTGATCCTCGATGTGCGGGAACGTGAGCATCGACGAGTTCTCGGTGAACGCGTAGGCGCCACCGGCGACGCCCGCACCGCCCGCGCCGTGGCAGCCGGAGCAGTTGCCGGCGTAGATCTCGGCGCCGAGGCCGAGCGGGCCGGTGGCCTCGGCCGTGACCGGCGTGAGCGCACGCAGGTACATGAACATCCACACCGGCAGGATGCTGAGCGTGGCCATGGCCCACACGGGGATCTTCTTGCGCGCCTTGTAGGCGGCGACGACCGGGATGTCGGGGGGAGCAGCGGGCGGACCGGCGGGCACGACCTCGGCCTTGGGGGCGGCCACGGCGGGCGTGGCGGCCGTGGTGGTGGCAGGCGTGGCGGCGGCAGCACCCGCCTCGGCGGGGGCGTCGCCGCCGGCGCGGCGCGCCTGGCTGCGCTTCAGCAGGTGCTCGGGAATCTCTGTCACTCGAGGAACGATAGACGGCCGGAGGCCCGATGGAGGAAATCGACCGCACTCTCGCGCGGCAGTTGCGCGGGACCGACGCGTGCACGAGTTCACAACGGGGCGGTGGCGTCGACCGGCGCGTGGTAGACCGATGACGTGACACCACGACGGCGACATGTCGCCGGGTCCGTTTGTTTCCGCGTTCTCATGGACGGACTGGTATCGACCGGGGGTGTGGTGGCTACAGTTTGTGCAGCAGTTCACGAGGAAGGGCAGCGGAGTTGCTGATCGCTTTTGAAACCAACGTGCTCAAGTGGCCCGGGATGAACGTCGCGTTCCTTTTTTCGTTCTTCCTCGCCACTGGCCTCTCCTTGCTCGCCATCCCCTATGCGAAGCGTCGCCCCAAGGGCACGCCCACGTCGTGGGGCGAGGCGATGCTCGCAGCCACCTTCGCCTTCGGCGTCATGTTCGTCGCGTTCGGCGTCGTGCCGCACCAGTTCATCGACCACGCCGACAAGGAACTGGGCTGGAGCAAGAACAAGATCATCTTCGGCCCGGCGGGCATCCTGAAGCCGCAGGCCTACGGCGGCTGGTTCCCGTTCACGATGTCGTACGAAGCCATTCGCGACATCGTGGTCATCGTCATCCACCTGTGGTACTTCGGTCTGCTCATCTTCCTCTGGAGCGTGTGGCAGAAGCGCGGCGACGGCAAGCCCAGCACCGCGCTGGCCACCAGCACCTTCGGTCGCCCTCTGGTGAAGAAGAGCTGATTCATGGCGAAGACCGATGCCAACCCCCCGATGATGCCCTACACCGACGAGTACATGCTCGTCGAGGTCGACGCGGACTACCTGTCGAAGGCCATCAAGCCCAAGCAGTTCATCCACATCGACCAGACCGAGTGCATCATGTGCGAGGGCTGCGTCGACATCTGTCCGTGGAAGTGCATCCACATGGTGTCGACCGACGCCATCGCCGAGGCCAGCAACACCGAGCAGCCGGGGCTCGACCCGAGCGACAACGTGCTGTTCATCATCGACGACGACATCTGCACACGCTGCCAGCTGTGCGTGGATCGCTGCCCCACCGGCGTGATCATCATGGGCAAGGTTGGGGCGCCGGCCGTTGCCGGCGACTCGCACGTACGTACCAACAGCCACGGCTACGCCTACGGCATGAGGCTCTGAGGGAACCAAGAACGATGGCAAAGACTCTCGACGAGACACCCCGTCCCACCATCAAGGACCGCCTGTCCAAAGGTGTCGGCGACGTGCAGGGCAGCCAGGCCTGGAGCAGCATCTTCCGGCCGGGCAGCATCTTCCGCAAGGGCTACACCGACAGCCCGCGCAACCGCAGCTACGTCATCATGAACTCGGTGCTGTACCACCTCCACCCGGTGAAGGTGAAGCGCCATGCGGTGAAGGTGAGCTACACGCTCTGCCTCGGTGGCCTCAGCTTCTTCCTCTTCATCCTGCTCACCGTCACCGGCATCTTCCTGATGTTCTTCTACCGGCCCACCGACGTGCAGGCGTGGAACGACATCTCCAACCTGCAGACCTCGGTCACGTTCGGACTACTCGTGCGCAACATGCACCGATGGGGCGCGCACCTCATGGTGCTCAGCGTGTTCCTGCACATGGCCCGCGTCTTCTACCACGGCGCGTACAAGCCGCCGCGAGAGTTCAACTGGGTCATCGGCGTCGTGTTGCTGATGCTCACGCTGCTGCTCAGCTTCACCGGCTACCTGCTGCCGTGGGACCAGTTGGCGCTGTGGGCGGTCACCGTGGGCACCAACATGATGGGCTACACCCCGGTGCTCGGCGAGCAGGTGCGGTTCGTGCTGCTCGGTGGCAAGGAGATCAGTGGCGACACGTTGCTGCGCTGGTACGTGTTGCACGTGCTGATGCTGCCCTTCGTGATCGTCATCTTCATGGCCATCCACTTCTGGCGTGTCCGCAAAGACGGCGGCATCTCGGGGCCGTTGTGAGTGCCGGAGCGAGTGACGGAGGCGATCGATGACCGAAATCCCTGAACACCTCCTGAAGCGAGCGCAAGCAGCTCGCGACAAGGCCGCTGCCGAAGCCGGCGCGTCTGCCGACGCGGCTCCGGCCGCGGCCGACACCGGTGCTGCCGCGGCCGACGAGCCTGCCGCCGACCCGCGCATCCCCGCGCACCTGCTCGAGCGCAGCAAGGCGCGCAAGGCACAGGCGGAAGCCGGTGGCGCGGTGGCCGTGCAGGAGAAGGTGGCCAGCGTCGTCGCGGCCGCCCCTGCCGGCGGCGGCGTGCCCCTCGGTGCCGGCCCCGGTGGTCACACGCAGCGACTGCTCACCGTCGTCAAGAGCGGCAGCATCCAAGACGTGAAGGCCTCGCCGGTCGACAAGGTGCACACCTGGCCGCACTTGCTCGCCGCCGAGTTCGTGGCCGCACTCGCGTGCCTGTCGTTCACCTTCTTCTTCAGCGTGTTCGTCAACGCGCCGTTGCTGCAGCAAGCCAACATCAACCAGACTCCGAACCCTTCCAAGGCACCGTGGTACTTCCTGGGTCTCCAGGAGCTGCTCACGATGTTCCACCCGATGGTCGCCGGCGTCACCATTCCCGGTGTGGGCATGATCGTGCTCATCCTCGCCCCGTTCATCGACAAGAACCCATCCAACAAGCCTGAAGACCGAAAGTTCGCCACCTCCCTGATGACCGTGCACCTCATGTTCTGGGCCGTGCTCGTCATCATCGGCTCGTTCTTCCGTGGTCCCGGCTTCAACTTCACGCTGCCCTGGCGTGACGGTCTCTTCTTCGAACTGTGAGGTCATCGCTGTCATGAGCTCTGCCGCCATCATCGCCATTGCTGTTGCCGTCATCGTCGTCCTCGCGGCGGTCGTCCTGCTCACCGCTGCTCGCAAGAGCGACGTGCGCGGCGCCGGTGCACTCAGTCGCGAGACCAAGCGCCGCGACCGCGACGCCGACATCGACCTGCCCGCCGCGCCCTCGGGCAAGGCCGTCGAGCGCGCCGCCGTCGAAGCGCGGTCCACCGCACTCGTGCCCGTCGAGTCGTCGCCGCCCAGCATCTGGATCCCGCCCGACCGCGAGGAGATCGGCGTCAGCCGCCGTCAGTTCCTCAACCGCGCCACCGTCACGCTGATGAGCGCCGGCCTCGCGTCGTTCGCGGCCGCCGGCTTCGTCGCCTTCCTGTGGCCCACCGCTGCCCCCGTCTTCGGTGGCAAGGTGAACGTCGGCAAGCTCAACGACATCCTGTCGTCCATCCGCAGCAACGGCGGCTTCTTCTACAGCTCCAGCGCACGCTCGTACGTCACGGTGTACCCCGCCGAGGCGCTGCCGAAGGCGAAGAGCGTCAAGGAGTACGCGCCGCTCATGCCCGGCCTCGAAGCCGGCGTCGGCGCCATGTACCAGAAGTGCCCGCACCTCGGTTGCCGCGTGCCCGAGTGCAAGAGCAGCCAGTGGTTCGAATGCCCCTGCCACGGCTCGCAGTACAACCGGGTCGGCGAGAAGAAGGCTGGTCCCGCACCTCGCGGCATGGACCGCTTCGCCGTCACGGTGTCGGCGTCGGGCGACGTCATCATCGACACGTCCACCGTGTTCGCCGGCGCCCCCATCGGCACCAACACCACCGGCCAAGAGGCCGAGGGTCCGCACTGCATCACTGGCGGCGGAGGTAGCCACTAATGCTCGCACTCAACTCCACTGCTGTGGCGTGGGTCATCTTCGCCGTGGTGGTCATCGGCTGGGTCACCTACTTCTTCCTGAACCTCGGTGCCTCGCGACGCGAGCTCGGCTCGGAAGTCGAGATGGCGCCGAACCGCAAGCCGTACTACGACGACGAGACACTCGAAGGCTCACGGCTCGAGCGCATGCAGGTGCTCGGTGTCATCCTGCTGGCCACGGTGGTCATCGGTCTGCCGCTCTACTGGGTGTTCGAGCCCAGCCGGCAGGCGGGTGCCGTGTCGGGCCAGGACGAGCGGTTCCGTTGGTGGGGCGAGCGGTTGTTCGAGACCACCGCCAACGGTGGCTTCAACTGCGCCGGCTGCCATGGTGGCATGACCGGGGCGGGCAACTTCGCCCCCTACGCGGTCACCGACGTGAACACCGGTGAGGTGAACGCGGTGAACTGGTACGCCCCGGCCATCAACACCGTCTTCTACCGATTCAGCAAGGAAGAGGTGCGGTTCATCCTCAACTACGGCCGCCCGTTCTCGCCGATGTCGGCATGGGGTGCACCCGGTGGTGGCCCGATGACCGAGCAGAACATCGAGACCCTGCTGGTGTACCTGGAGAGCATCCAGATCCCGCCGGTGGGCTGCCTCACCGACGAGGCGTTCGTGAAGGACTCCGATCCGTACGTGTGCGAAGGCGGCACGCTGCCCGAGACCGAGGCGTCGCAGATCCAGGGCGCGGTCGACAAGTACATCGAGTCGAACCCCGGCGCCACCGAAGGCGAGGCGCTGTTCAACATCGACCTCGCCTACGGCGCCTACAGCTGCGCGCGCTGCCACACCCCCGGGTGGAGCTACGGCGACCCCGGTGTCACGGCATCGGGTGCGTTCGGCTGGAACCTCACCGGCGGGGCCACCAACTCGCACTTCCCGAGCGAGCAGGACATGATCAACTTCATCAAGGTCGGCTCGAAGAACGGCGCCAAGTACGGCACGCAGGGTCAGGGTTCGGGCCGCATGCCCGGGTTCGGACACCTGCTCACCGATGAACAGATCAAAGCCATCGTCGAATACGTCCGGAGCCTGTGATGAGTGCCCTGTTGGCCGTCGCCTGGGAGTGGGAGCTTCGCGGCACACTCATCGTCATCATCGCCGTCACGGTCCTGTGCGGCAGCATCTACCTCATCCTCGGCACCAACATGGGTGCCCGGCTCGGGTTCCTGGTGGCACTGGCCGGCCTCGCCGGCTGGATGTTCCTGATGGGCGCCGTGTGGTGGACCTACGGCAAGGGTCTGCTCGGGCCGGAGGCCAGCTGGCAGCCGGTGGCCGACAAGACCATCATCCGTGAGCCGGATCGCCTCGGCGACGTCGGCGTGGTCGACCAGACCATCACGCTCACCGGCGACCCCACCGCCGACGCCCACGCGATCGAGGCCATCCTGCAGGACGACGGCTGGCTCAAGCTCGACTCGGCACTGCCCGGGTTCCAGCAGGCCGGTTCTGCCGGCACGGTGATGATGGAGGAGTCGGGCGCGTTCGCGGCCGGCGAGTTCACCGTCGTCAACGTGTTCGACAAGGGTGGCGAGCGCTGGCCCAGCTTCTGGGACGACCGCATCGACTTCCTCGCGTTCTTCCACGAGCCGCACTACGCGCTCGTCGAGGTGGCCCCACTGGTGCCGCAGCGCACCGAGCCCGGCCGCGCGCCGGCCCGCGCCGTGGTCGACACCGAGCGGTCGCACGAGTACGTGTTCATGATCCGCGACCTGGGATCGAAGCGCGTGCCCGCAGCCATCATCACCATCTCGTCGCTCATCATCTTCCTGTTGCTGTGCTGGCTGCTGCACACCCGCGACCGGCGTGTCGTGGAGAACCGCTCGGCCAAGGCACTGCCGGCAAAGGTCTAGCCAGTGGGTCAGTACCTGCCGTTCATCTGCCTGCTGATCCTGGCAGCGCTGTTCGGCGCGCTCAGCTTCTTCGCGTCGGGTCTGCTGGCACCGCGCCGGCCGTCGGCCGCGAAGGAAGCGCCCTACGAGTGCGGCATCGTGCCCAGCCGCGAACCACCCGAACGCTTCCCGGTCACCTTCTACGTGGTGGCGATGCTGTTCATCATGTTCGACATCGAGCTGATCTTCATCTACCCGTTCGCGGTCGATCGCGAGTTCCTCGGCTGGTACGGCCTGTGGGAGATGATCGCGTTCAGCGTGGTGTTCTTCGCTGCCTTCGTCTACGTTGTCGCTCGCGGTGCACTGGATTGGGGCCCCGTCAGCGCGCAGCGCCGGCTCGAGTCGGCGCTGTCCGCAGAGCGCACCAGCACCAGCACCATCCGCCGTGTCGGTCTCGAAGGTCGACCCGAACTCGCCGACGAGGATGCCGCATGAGCCTCATCCAGAACGTCTACGACGACGGCTTCGGTGGCATCCCGCACAACGCCATCACGGCGAAGTTGGAAGACCTGGTCAACTGGTCGCGGAGCCGCAGCTCCTGGCCGGCGTCGTTCGGGCTCGCCTGCTGCGCCATCGAGATGATGGCCACGGGCGGCGCGCACTACGACATCAGCCGCTTCGGCATGGAAGTGTTCCGCGCCTCGCCGCGCCAGGCCGACATCATGATCGTGGCCGGCCGCGTCAGCCAGAAGATGGCGCCGGTGCTGCGCCAGGTCTACGACCAGATGATGGAACCGAAGTGGGTCATCAGCATGGGCGTGTGCGCCAGCAGCGGTGGCATGTTCAACAACTACGCCATCGTGCAGGGCGTCGATCAGGTGGTGCCGGTCGACGTGTACGCGCCGGGGTGCCCTCCCACGCCCGAGACGCTCATCCACGCCATCGAGACGCTGCACCAGAAGATCGAGGACGGCGAGCTGCTGAAGCGGCGCCGCGACACGGGTGCCGGTGCAGGCCTGCACGTCACCGAGATCCCTGCCGGCGCTCAGCCGATGCCTGTCGTCCTGGGAACGCGGTAGACGTGTCGGATCCCACCACTGCCGAAGTGCCCGCGCCCGCGACCACCGAGTACGGCGTGCCGCTGTCGCTCAGCTGCGGCCAGCGCGTGCTGCACCCGACGCGCGAGCAGTACGTGGCCACCGTGCGCGCGTTGCTCGCCGATTCGTTCGAGATGTGTGCCGACCTCACTGCCGTCGACTACCTCACCTTCGCCGGCCGTTCGCTCCCCGAGGGTGTCGTGGCGGAGCGCTTCGAAGTGGTGGTGAACCTGCTCTCCATCGAGCGTCGGCAGCGCGTCCGCGTGCGGGTGCAGGTGCCCGCCGACGACCCGTCGGTGCCCACGCTGTTCGATCTCTACCCGGGCACCGAGGCCATGGAGCGCGAGGTGTACGACATGTTCGGCATCTCGTTCACCGACCACCCCGACCTCACTCGCATCCTGATGCCGGAGGACTGGGAAGGCCACCCGCTGCGCAAGGACTACGACCAGGGTCGCATCCCGGTGCAGTTCAGTGCCGACTTCCCCGCGAAGGATGCGCGATGAGCACCGAACAGGCGCCGATCGACATCGTCTCGGTCATCCGCGACGGCAACGACCCCGAGCAGGGTCTGCAGCCGCGCAGCGAGCTCACTGCTCGCGAACTGCTGCGCGACGTCGGCTCCGTGCTGCGCATGAGCGAAGCCGAGGCCGCCAAGTTGGGCGACCTGCCCGCCGACCCCGCCGACGATCAGACGATGATCATCAACATGGGGCCCCAGCACCCCAGCACGCACGGCGTGCTGCGCTTGATGCTCGAAC
>JAUXQB010000309.1 GCA_030685215.1 Actinomycetota bacterium | reverse complement strand
GGGCTCATCGTGCCGTCGCTGGCCAGCACGTTCGGCGTGTTCCTGGTGCGGCAGGTGTTCCTCCAGCTGCCGAAGGAGCTGCGCGAGGCCGCGCAACTCGACGGCGTCGGTCATCTGCGCTTCCTGTGGGAGGTCGCCGCGCCGCTCAGTCGACCCACGCTCGGAGCACTGGGTTTGTTCACCTTCCTCGGTACCTGGAACGCTTACCTGTGGCCGTCGAAGGTCATCCGAGGCGATCGATCGCACGAGACCATCCAGATCGGTCTCGACCGCCTCAAGAACTCCGACATCAGCCGGCTGAATCTCGTCACAGGAGGACTCGTGGTCGCTGCACTTCCCATCTTCATTCTCTTGGTCGTGTTCCAACGCCAACTCGTGCGCGGTCTCACCGCAGGGGCGGTGAAGGGCTGATGCGCCGGTCGCGCACGTCTCGTTTCTTCCTCGGACTGGCGGCGGTCGGTCTCGTCGCGGCCTGCAGCGGTGGTGGCGACATCACCGATTCCGGCGAATCGCCCACGTCGCCAACCGACGCGACGGTTCCCACCGGCGACACCGGTGGCACCGATTCCACCGCGGCGGCCACCACCACCACGGTCGCACCCGACACGCTGCCCGACTGCCCCACCGACGCGCTCGAGTCGGCCACCGGCACCACCGAGATCACGTTCTGGCACAGCATGTCGGCCGCGCTCGGCGAGGAGGTCGTCAAGCTCACCGACGCCTACAACTCCAGCCAGAGCAAGGTGAAGGTCAACCTCGTGCAGGGCAGCTACGAGGAGACCGCCGACAACTACTACCTCGCCAGCCAGGGCGACCGCCCCGATCTGGTGCAGCTGCCGGAGTATCAGGTGCAGGCCATGGTCGACACGGCCAGCACGGTGCCGGTGGGCAAGTGCCTCGAGTCCAGTGGCTTCGACACGTCCACGTTCCTGCCCACCGCGCTCGCCGCGTACGAGACGCAGGGCGTGCAGTGGTCGATGCCGTTCAACCTGTCCAACCCGGTGCTCTTCTACAACAAGAAGGTGTTCGCCGAGGCAGGGCTCGACCCCGAGTCGCCGCCCATCTCGCTCGAGCAGATGCGTGAGTACAGCGAGCAGATCGTGTCGTCTGGCGCGGCCACCTACGGTCTCGCACTCGAGTCGGGCTTCGACTCCGGCGGCGGTTGGTATGTCGAGCAGTGGTTCTGCAAGGCGCAGGAGTTCTACGTCGATGGCGACAACGGTCGCACCAGTCGCGCCACGCAGGTGCTCTACAACAACCAGACGGGCGTCGACCTGCTCACGTTCCTGCAGGGCATGCTCGCCGACGGGTCGGCGGTCAACGTGGGCGACAACACCCAGACCGGGTTCGACAACCTGCTCAAGCTGGCCGACGACCAGCAGCCGGCTGCGATGACCATCGCCACCTCCGCATCGCTGGGCCAGGTGCTCACCGTGCTCGGTGGCGGGCAGTTCCCGCAGCTCGGTCCCGACGACGTGGGCGTCGGCCCGATGCCCGGACCCGATGGCGCGCCCGGCGCACTGATCGGCGGCGCCTCGCTGTGGCCGGTCGACACCGGCGACGACGTGCGCACCGCGGCCACGTGGGACTACATCACCTACCTGGTCGGTGCCGAGCAGCAGAGCCAGTGGGCCGCGGCGACGGGCTACATCCCCGTGCGCACCGATGCGCTCGAGGTCGAGCCGTACGCCACCACGCTCGCCACCGACCCGCGGTTCTCGGTGGCGTACGAGCAGCTGCTCGCGTCGCCCGACACGCTCACGTCGCGCGGCCCGGTCGTCGGACCGCTGCGCGAGATCCGCACCGTGCTCGCCACCGCCATCGCCGCCATCTTCGACGGTGCCGACGTGCAGACCACCCTCGACAACGCCGCCGACCAGGCCAACGGCCTGATCACCGACTACAACGCCCGCAACGACTGACGTCCCGAGTCCGGGCCGGGGCACCGTGGCCTCGCGGCCGGACTCACGTGACCGGGACCCCCACGCCCCGTCACGTGTGTTCGATTTCGATGACGGCGAACACGGTCCGCGGCGGCGTGGGACATCGCGACGCGTGCCCCGCGCGCCAGCCGGGTCGTCCTCCAGGTCTCCTCCCCGCCACGTGTGTTCGATTTCGACGACGGCGAATCGGTCCGTCTCGGGCTGCACACCGCGCACACACCCGCGCCTCGACCGGGTCGTCCTCCAGGTCTCCTCCGCTCAACGCGTTCGAGTCCGAGTCGGGACCCGGGCCCTGAGGGCGGGCGAAGTCGAAATCGAACACAGGTGACGGGAGTCCAGGCATCAGCGCAGCAGGCCACCGATGGCCAGGTCGGACTGAGGCCGGGACGGGCGGGTGAGCGCGAGGGGCGGGTAGCGTGTCGGGCATGGCCCACGCATTCCCCGCCCTCGACGGCTCCGCGCCCAAGACCCAGCAGTTCAGCTCCGCTCCCGAGATGGGCATCGACCCGTCGAAGCGGTACACCGCCACGATCGAGGTCACGCACGGCGGCAACCCGCTGGGCACCATCGTCGTTGCACTCGACGCCATCAACGCGCCGAACACGGTCAACAATTTCGTGTTCCTGGCCGGCTACCACTACTACGACGGCATCATCTTCCACCGCATCATCAACGGATTCATGTGCCAGGGCGGCGACCCCACCGGCACCGGCCGCGGTGGCCCCGGCTACAAGTTCAACGACGAGCCGGTGAAGCAGCGCTACCAGCTCGGTTCGCTGGCGATGGCCAACGCCGGCCCGAACACCAACGGCAGCCAGTTCTTCCTCATCAGTGGCGCCAGCGGCGTGGGCCTGCCCCCGCAGTACAACCACTTCGGTCAGACCGTGAAGGGTCTCGAGGTCATCGACGCGATGCAGCGCGTCGACACCGATCGCAGCGATCGCCCGCGTGAAGACGTGGTCATCCAGTCGGTCACCATCACCGTCGCCGACTGACCGGCCGGACGGAACCACGTCCGTGGCTGTCGAACGGCTGACGCTCTCGCAGGCGCGCCGCATCGCGCTCGCGGCACAGGGCTTCGCCGACGCGCGCCCCACCGGGCGAGTCGACCGACGGCACTTCCGGCGAGCCCTCGACCGGATGGGGCTCATCCAGATCGACTCCGTCAACGTGCTGGTGCGCAGCCAGGAGCTGCCGCTGTTTGCGCGCCTCGGCCCGCACCCGCGCAGCCTCATCGCCGATGCCACCGCTGCGGGCGAGCTGTTCGAGTACTGGGTGCACGAGGCCAGTCACGTGCCCACCGCTCACCACCACCTGCATCGCTGGCGGATGGCAGGCATCCACAAGTGGGAGCAGTACTGGACGACCACCAAGCGGCGGCCCGGCTACCTCGACGAAGTGTTGCGACGCATCGAGCTCGACGGCCCGCTGGCGAGCGGCGACCTCAACGAGCGGGTGGGCAAGAAGGGCACGTGGTGGGACTGGGACGACGGCAAGGTCGCACTCGAGCATTTGTTCTGGAGCGGACAGATCACCGCCGTGCGCCGCCCCAACGACTTCGCCCGCGTGTACGACCTCACCCACAGGGTGATCCCCGCGCACGTGATGGCCACACCCACACCGACCGAGGCCGACGCGCGCAAGGAACTGCTGATGCTGGCGGCGCGGCACCACGGCGTGGGCACGCTCACCGACCTCACCGACTACCACCGCCAGAAGAACCCGCCGTGCAAGCCGCTGCTCGACGAACTGGTCGAGGAAGGCCGCCTGCGCATGGTGCAGGTGGAGGGCTGGGCCAAACCGGCCTACCTGCACCCCGACGCGAAGCTGCCGCGGCGCATCGAGGCATGCGCGCTGCTCAGCCCGTTCGACCCGGTGTGCTGGAACCGTGAACGCACCGAACGACTCTTCGGATTCCAATACCGCATCGAGATCTACACGCCGGCGCCCAAGCGCACCTACGGCTACTACGTGCTGCCCATCCTGTGGGGCGACTCGTTGGTGGGTCGACTCGACATGAAGGCCGACCGCCAGAACCGCACGCTGCTCGTGCAAGGTGCCTACGCGGAGCCGGGGGCACCCGCCGAGCAGATGGCGCCCGACATCGTGCGCGAGCTGCACGCCATGGCCCAGTGGTTGGGTCTGGAACGGGTGAGCGTCGCCGAACGTGGCGACCTGGCCTCCACCCTTCGACGGGTGACCGGTCAGTACGCTCTCGCGTGATGTCCGACAGCCAACCGATCCCCGCGCGAGACCGCATGCCGCGGTGGGTCTGGCAGGCCGTCGCCATCTTCTGGGGCGGTGCCGTCGCGGCGCTCGCCGTCCGCTCCGTGTGGGCCAGCCTGTACCCGCTGTTCCTGCTGCTGCTGGTGTCGCTGTTCCTGTCGCTCGCCATCGAGCCGGGCGTCAACCGCCTCGCCAAGCGCGGCTGGCGTCGCGGTACGGCCACCGCGGTCATCCTGGTCGGCGTGTTGGTCACGTTCCTCGTGTTCGTCATCGCCATCGGCGCGCTCGTCGGGCAGCAGATCGCCGACCTGTTGAGCGACTCCGAGACCTACGTGAACCGCACGGTCAACTTCCTCAATGACACGTTCGGCACTCACATCAACGCCGATCAGGTCATCGCTTCGATCAACGACGAGAACGGCGCGGTCCAGCGGTTCATCAACAGCCAGCAGGGCAGGGTGGTCGACCTGTCGGTCACCGCGCTGGGCATCCTCGTGCAGGCGCTGTCGGTGGTGCTGTTCACCTACTACCTGGTCGCCGACGGTCCGAAGCTGCGGCGGGTCATCTGCCGCAGGCTGCCGCCCGAGCGTCAACGCTCCGTGCTCAGCACGTGGGAGCTCGCCATCGAGAAGACTGGCGGCTACCTGTACTCACGAGCGCTGCTCGCCGGCCTCTCCGCGTTCTTCCACTGGGTGGTGCTGCAAGCGCTGGGCACCAGGGCCCCGGTGGCGTTGGCGTTGTGGGTGGGCGTCGTCAGCCAGTTCCTTCCGGTGGTGGGCACCTATCTCGCCGGTGCGCTGCCGGTGCTCGTCACGTTCATCGACTCGCCCCCCAAGGCGCTCGGTGTGCTCATCGTCGTGCTCGTCTACCAGCAGCTCGAGAACTACCTGTTCCTGCCGCGCATCACGGCCCGCACGATGGACCTTCACCCCGCCGTCGCGTTCGGTTCCGCCATCGCGGGCGCCGCCGTCCTGGGAGCAGTGGGTGCCGTGTTGGCCATACCAGGTGCCGCGATGCTGCAGGCCCTGCTCAGCGACACGGGCACGCGCTACGAACTCGTCGAGAGCGACCTGACGGTGGTCAAACCACGCTTGCGCCGACAGCAACGCCGAGCCGCGCGCGCCGCCCATCCGACGGCGGAGCCAGATGCCGAACCCTGACTCGTTCGCGCCCGTCGCCATCACCAGTCGCAGCGGGCTCGACGAGTCGGTGCACTTCGGAGCGGTGGTCGCGCTCGGCCCATACGGCGACATCGAGTTCTCGGCCGGCGATCCGTTCGCCGTCGTCTATCCGCGTTCGTCGAACAAACCGATGCAGGCAGTGGCGATGGTGCGCTCCGGTCTGCACCTGCCGCCCCACCTGCTCGCGCTGGTGTGCGCGAGCCACGACGGCACTCCGATCCACACGCAGGGCGCGCTGCAGATCCTCGCCGGCGCCGGGCTCGACGAGCTGGCGCTGGCCAACACCCCCTCGCTGCCGCTCGACCCGTCGGCGGCGGAAGCGGTGCTGCGCGCCGGCGGCCATCGCACCGCGCTGCTGATGAACTGCAGC
>JAUXQB010000273.1 GCA_030685215.1 Actinomycetota bacterium | reverse complement strand
GGCCGCCGCCGGCCCCCACCACGCCGTCGCCGCCGGACCGCGCCCCACCCCCGCTCGGGTCGCGGCCCCCCCGGCGCACACCCCGGGGGAGCCGCGACACGTGCGCGTGTGAACGATCGCGCAGCTGCGTCGACGGGGTGCTCAGCGATCGGGCGTGAGCAGCACCAGCGGGATCTCGCGCTCGGTCTTGCGTTGGTAGCCGGCGTAGTTCGTGTGCTTCGCGGTGATCGTCGCCCACAGCGGCTCGCGCTGCTCGGCCGTGGCGATGGTGGCGGTGTAGGGCCTCGCGGCTGCGCCCTTCCACTTCACCGTCACCTGCGGGTTCGCCTGCAGGTTCAGGAACCAAGCCGGGTGGTGGTCGTCGCCACCGCGGGAGGCCACGATGACCAGCGTGTCGCCCTCCTGCACCGGTGAGGTGAGCATGACCGAGCGCGACTCGCCGGTCTTGCGGCCGACCGTGGTGAGCTCGAGCACCGGCATGCCGGCGGCGTCCCAGCCGATCTTGCCGAAGCTCAACGTGAGCAGCGCACGGTGGATGGCATTCATCGACTTCAGCATCAGGTCGCTCGGCATGGCCGAACCCTACGACGAACTCGTAGGGTCGAGGACATGAGTGGTGCTGTCGGCGGTCGTTCAGGTGACGGATTCCTTCGCTGCTCCGACGGCGCCGTGCGATGGGGCGTGTTCGGTGCGGCCGGTGTGGTGTTCGTGCTGCGCGACGTCGACAACGAGCAGCCGTTCGTGATGCTGCAGAAGCGGTCGGCGTGGGCGCACGAGGGAGGCACCTGGAGTTGCGCGGGTGGCGCCATCGACGAAGGCGAGTCGCCGTACGAGGCCGCGCTGCGTGAGGCGAGCGAGGAGGTCGGCGAGATCCCGGCCACACACAGCGTGCTCGGCGAGTACGTGTTCTCGCCCGCCACCGACTGGCAGTACACCACGCTCGTGCTGGAGGTGCCGCACCTGTTCGGCGGCTCCATCAACTTCGAGACCGATGCGGTCGCGTGGGTGCCCGTCGACGAGGTGGATCACCTCCCGCTCCACGCCGGCTTCGCTGCCGCGTGGCCGCACCTGCGCGCCATCGTCCACGCCCCCTGACGTCCTACGAGGCTTTCCTCCAATGCGAGGCTCACGTACGTGATCTGCCGGAGGAAAGCCTCGGATGCCGTCGGTCTGGAGGAAAGCCTCGGAATGGGACCTGGTCAGGGGCGAGGGGGAGTGGCGCCGGGGATGACGCCGGGCACGACGCCCGGCGCGTACGGCGCGTAGATGGGCACCTCGTGCATGACCAGCGCGTTGCGCACCGACTGGCGCACGTCGCGCATCGCGCCCCACTGCTTGCCGGGAAGCGTGCGCACGGTGATGCGGATGACGGTGCCGGTTGCGTCGATCCGCTCCACGCCGAGCACAGCCGGCGGTTGCAGCAGCACCTCGGCGACAGTGGGGATCTCGCAGGCGACCCGGATGCCTTCTTCGACCGCAGCGAGCGCGGCGTCGAGGTCGGCGTCGTGCCAGATGCTGATGTCGACCAGACCTTGCGACCAGTTGCGCGTGCGGTTGCCGACGCGTTGGATGACACCGTTGGGAACGCTCCAGAGCGTGCCGTCGGGTCCGCGCACCGCGGTCATCCGCAAGGTGATGGTCTCGACCGTGCCGACAGCTTCGCCGAGGTCGACCTCGTCGCCGACGCCGCACTGGTCCTCGAGCAGCATGAAGAAGCCGCTGATGCAGTCGCGGACCAACGTCTGCGCGCCGAAACCCACTGCGATGCCGGCGATGCCGGCGCCTGCCAGCAGCGGCCCGAGGTTGATCTGGAACAGCCCGAGCACCACCAGGATGGCGATGGTCCAGATGAACCACGACACGCTTGCCCGACTGACCGCGGCGAGCGTGCGGGCCCGCGACTCCTCGCGCGGATCGATGACGGTGGCCGCTGCCGGGCGGCCGTACCCCATCTTCTGCAGTGCTTCGTTGGCCAGTTGTCGGCTGGTGCACACCCGAGTGACGAACGCCGTGACCGCCTTGCGGGCGTAGCGGTTGATGATCCACGCGACGCCGATGACCACGAGCGAGGCGAGCGGGCGAGTGACCAACCAGTCGGCTGCGCGAGCGAGCATCCGGTTGTGCGTGAGGTTCCAGCCCGCCTCGCAGAACCAGGTGGGCGTCTCGCCACACGCATCCTCGAGGCCGGGGTCTGGCTCGATGGGGGCGCCGAGGAGTGCGATGAGGGAGGGCGGCGTCACGGGACGAGGCTAGTCGTCACCCGCGCGCGGGCTGCGGCGACGAGGGTCTTCACCGCGACGGCGAGCAGCGTGAAGTCGACGATGATCTGCACGATGACCGCGCTGCGGCCGTGTGACGGAAATGACGATCGGCTCCGCCGGGTGCTCCTTGTAGCGTTTGCTTGCGTGAGCAACCATCCCTTCGTCCCGCTGCGCCACCGTGCGGTGCGGATGTTGTGGGGTGCGGCCGTCGTCTCCGACGCCGGCACCTGGGTGCAGCTCATCGTCGTCGGCAGCCTGGTCGCCGCGGGCACGGGCAGTGCGGTGCAGACCGGGCTGGTCGCGCTCGCCACGTTCATGCCGCAAGGCATCGCGTCACCCGTCGGCGGGCTGCTCGCGGATCGCTTCGACCGTCGCAAGGTGTTCGCGGCGGCACTGCTCGGGCAAGCGGTGGTCACGGCCGGTCTCGCCATCGCGCTCGGCATGGGCATCCGTTCGCCCGGCGTGCTCACGCTGCTCATCCTGCTCTCGAGCGCGGCGGGCGCCATCGGTGCTCCCAGCTACGCGGCCATGCTGCCCGACCTGGTGCCGCCCGAGGAACTGATGGCGATGGTGTCGCTGGGCGTGTACTCGTGGAACAGCGGTCGCATCATCGGGCCGCTCATCGGTACCGGGCTCGCGCTCGTGGTCGGCCCGGCGTGGACCGTCGGGTTCAACGCCACCTCGTTCGTGGTCATGGCCGGCGCGGTGTGGCTCGTGCGGCGGCCGTTCCGACCCTTCGGCGTCGACTCGTCCGACTCGGTGAAGGCTCGCCTGCTCAGCGGATGGCGCACGCTGCGCGCCACGCCCGCGTGCTGGCACGGGGTGGTGCTGCTCGTGCTGTTCAACCTCACGGTGGTGCCGTTCATGGGGCTCATCCCCATCTACGCCAAGGCCGAGTTCGGTGGCGGCACCGGCATGGCCGGCATGGTGGCGTCGGCGCAGGGTGTCGGGGCCATCTTCGGTGGCGTGCTCATCACGCTGCTGGCCGCTCGCTACCAGCGTTCGTACCTGGTCGGCCGGCTGATCTTCGTGCTCGCCGCCGCGCTCTCGGTCTACGCGCTGGCCCCGAACCGCGCGTGGGTCATCGCCGCCGGTGCGTTGCTCGGTGCGGCATCGTCCGGTCTGTTCATCAGCTCGTCGGCCATCATCCAGCGCGACGCACCGGATGCCAGCCGCGGACGCGTGATGTCGATCATGCAGGCGAGCATGGGTGTGTCGTACGGCATCGGTCTGCTGTTCATCGGGTTGATCGGCGACGCCCTCAACTTGCACGTCGCCTTCCTCATCGGGGCTGCACTCATCGTGGTCGGCTTCGGCGTCATCACCTGGCGGTCGCCGAACTGGCGCGCGGCACTCGACGGCAACGAGGTGCTCCTCGCCGATCGGTCGCGGCAACCCGACGTGCTGTCGGTGGCGTGCGGCGACTGACCGCCTGACGACCGGTCGGCTCGACCGGTCGGTCGTGGTCAGCTGACGGCGAAGACGAAGGGGATGTCGTTCTCGAAGCCGGCCCGTGCGTAGAGCACCAGTCCGCTGGAGTCGATCGGTGCCACGAAGCAGAGCAGGCCGCTCACCGAGCCACCGCTGAACACATCGCTGAAGCTGTCGATCGCGTTCGGGACGAGCCCGCACTCGCTGGACAGCTGCACGTTGAAGTCGTCGACCGCCGAGCTGGTGACGGTGAAGGCGGCGTCGCTGCCGGGGCCGTCGAAGGCGTAGGTGACGTCGACGCCGATGAACGCGAAGCCGGGCGGCGGTGGCTCGTTGTACGGGTTCTCATCGCGCACGAGCGTCGTGATGTCGCGGGCGGCGCCGGTGACGGTGACCGACCAGCCTTCGCCGAGATCCTGCGTGGTGCCCAGCGGTGCGGGGTCGAGCCGTGGCGGTGTCGCCTGCGCGCCCGTCTGCGGTCCCTTCAGGGTGGGCAGCGGCTCGGCTCCTTCGGCAGGCGCGGCTTCCAGGAACACGTCGCCGGCGTCGCTGAAGAAGTCGCCGATGGCATACAGCTGGAAGCCGTCGAGGTCGGCCGGCGTGGTGGTGAAGCAGATGTTGCCGGAGACCACGCCTCCGGCGAAGACGTCGACGAACAGCGGCAGCTCGTCGGGGATGAGCCCACAGCTCGACTCGAGCTCGACGTTGTTGCCGCCGACAGCCGCGATGGTGGGCTCGAACGTGATCTTCGGGTCTTCGAGGCCGTAGTAGCCGAGGTTCACCGTCACGATGGTGAACGCGCTGCCGGCCGGCGGAGGATCGTTGAACTCGAACTCGCCCATGATGAGATCGGTGGCGTCAGGGATGAAGCCCGTCACCTGCAGGCGCCAGCCGCCCCCGATGTCGGCGATGTCGCCGGCCGCCACCGGAGCGTCGCGCGTGCCGCGCTGCCCGGGTGGGCTGCCGGCCACTTCGTCGCCCGACGGCTCTCCGACCGTGTCGTCGGGTTCGGTGTCGTCGGGTTCGGTGTCGGGCACGGTGGATTCGCCGGTGGCGTCGGTGGTGTCGGTGGGCTCGTCGGACGAGGTCGGGGCCGTCGCCGTGGTGTCGCCGGTGGAGGTGTCGACCGCGGCGGTGGTGGTGACCGAGGCCAGTGTGTTGTCGTCACCGTCGTCGCCTCCGGTGGCGACCACGCCGATGCCGACGATGAGCGCCAACGCGACCACGGACGCGACGGCCCACGCGGGGATGCCGAGCCACTTCTGCTGCCACCACTTCGGTGATGGGCCGGACGGCGTGGGCGTGAACCCGATCGGCGGCGGCGAACCAGGAGGTGTTGCACCGAACTGCGCGGTCGGCGGTGCCGCCGGGGGTGGCGGTGGCGTGGGGGTGGACCCTCCGGTGGGAGGGGGCGGCG
Organism: Actinomycetota bacterium; assembly: GCA_030685215.1. GTDB lineage: Bacteria > Actinomycetota > Acidimicrobiia > Acidimicrobiales > Ilumatobacteraceae > UBA668. Next base: position 640 of record JAUXQB010000273.1, on the reverse strand, counting down.
GTGGGAAGCTGCTCACATGCCGACCGTAGCGCTTTCGGTGCCGGTCGGCACGTGAGTCGCGTCGCTGGTGGCTGGGTCAGTCGACGTACATCAGCGAACCGGGAGTGGTGAGCAGCTCGCCGGTCTCCAGCCACGTCTTCAGGCCGCTGAGGATCATCGGCCAGCCGCCGTACAGCTGATCGTTGGCGCCGTCGCGCATCTGGTCGTGCGTGACGGTGAGCCGGCAGCTGTCGGCCACCTGCTCGATCTCCCACGTGACGCGGGTGAAGCCCTCGTCCTTCACGTCGTCGCCCCACAGTGCACGCAGCGTGTGCACCAGGCGCAGGGGCGGATCGACCTCGAGGATCTCGCCGTCGCCCAGCAGTGGCGCCTTCGGTGCGCCCATCTCGATCGCAGAGCCCACCGTCCAGTCGCTCACCACGGCGGCGCCGAAGTTGTACTTGGCGCGGATCTCGGGGTCCGTGATCGCGTGCCACAACTGTTCAGGCGTGGTGCGGATGTAGATCTCGAAGACCTTCTCCAGTGTTCGTTCGTCGGACATGTCGTGCTCCAGTTCGTGCTTGAGGTCGACGAGCCCTGCTGCCCAGGGCTCGGTGTACTTGTCGATCCACCGGTCGTGCACCTGGCGGATGGGGATGGG
>JAUXQB010000272.1 GCA_030685215.1 Actinomycetota bacterium | reverse complement strand
CCGCCAGCGAGCGTCGTCTCGGCCGCAGTGGTGGTGGACGACGAGTCGTCGCTGCACGCGGCGCCGAGCAGGGCGAATGCGATCAATGGGGCGGCGGCACGACGGAGGAGCATGGCGAGAGGTTGGCACGAGTGTCGCGTCGCTGCCATGTCGGAACCGAACTGCGGGTTCAGCGCTGCACCCGCTATCGTGCTTGCGCCGATGCCCGGGCGACCGGGAACGCATTGGCGACGTGGCCGAGTGGCTGAGGCAACGGCCTGCAAAGCCGTCCACATGGGTTCGATTCCCATCGTCGCCTCCGACAGCCCCTGGTGAGGTTCGCCTCATCGGGGGCTGTGTCGCGTCTGTGTCACACTGCGGCCGTGGAATCCATCGCGTTGGTCGCCGCAGGCTGGTCGGCCGGATTCAATGCGTACCTCACCGTGCTCATCCTCGGTGTCTCCGGGCGACTCGAGTGGGCCGACACGCCGGCCTCGCTGCAGCAGAACTGGGTGCTCGTCGCCGCCGGCATCGCGTTCGTGGTCGAGTTCGTCATCGACAAGATCCCGCTCCTCGACAGTGTGTGGGACGCCGGGCACACGCTCATCCGTCCGATGATCGGCGGCATGACCGGCGCGGCCATCGCCGGCGCGCAGCTCGGCCGCCCGGCGGCGTTCGCGCTCGCCGCCGGCCTCGCGCTCACGGGTCACCTGACGAAGGCCACCGGCAGGCTGGCCATCAACATGTCGCCGGAGCCGTTCACCAACGTGGTGGCCAGCGTGGCCGAGGACGGCATGGTCGCCGTGCTGGTGGCGCTCGCAATGGCGTATCCGGTGGTGGCAGCCGTCATCGCCAGCGTGCTCGCGATCATCGGCGTGCTCATCGCGCTGTCGTTGCGCAGGCTGGTGCGCAAAGGCCTCCGACGAGTCCGCGCCCGATCCCGCGCCGGCCCCTCCACCGCCACCTGACGCCGGACGGGCGCTCCGTAGGGAGACGGGGTGGGTGGCGATGCCATGCTGTCGCCGGGGACGACGACAGGGGAGTGGCTCGCATGGTTGGTTGGAACTTCGCGGACGTGTACGAGGCCGTGGCGGCACGGGTGCCGGATCGCCCGTGCCAGGTGCAGGGCGCACGCACGGTCTCGTGGGCGCAGTTCGACGCACGCGCCGACGCGCTGGCCGCCGACCTCATCGACGCTGGCCTCACGCACCAAAGCAAGGTGGTCGCGTACCTTTTCAACTGCCCGGAGTACCTGGAGACCTACGTCGCCGCGTTCAAGGGCGGGTTCGCCCCGGTCAACACCAACTACCGCTACGGGCACGACGAGATCGTGTACCTGTTCGACAACTCCGACGCGGAGGCCGTCGTGTTCCACGCCGCGTTCGTGGATCTCGTCGAGACCGTCCGCCACTCGCTGCCGAAGGTGCGCCGGTGGTACTGCGTGGCCGACGGCACCACGGCGGTGCCCGACTGGGCGGTCGCCTACGAGTCGGTGGTCGCCACCCCGGTCGCGGGACCGGTGCGCGGCCCGTGGGGTCGCAGTGGCGACGACCTGCTGCTGCTCTACACCGGCGGCACCACCGGGATGCCCAAGGGTGTCATGTGGCGCCAGGACGACCTGTTCAACGTGCTCGGCAGCGGCGGCAACGCGGTGCTCGGCGTACCGCCGGCCACGTCCATCGAGGAACTGGTGGAACGGCTCGATCCCGCCACGCCCGGCTTCGTGCTGCTGTCGGCGTGCCCGCTGATGCACGGCACCGGACAGTTCTCCAGCCTCATCGCGATGAACATGGGTGGATGCATCGTCACGCTGCCGTCGCGGCACTTCGACGTGGAGGAGCTGCTGTCGGAGATCGAACGCAACCGGGTGAACTCGCTCATCATCGTCGGTCAGGCGTTCGCCGGGCCGCTGCTCGAGCACCTCGATGCGAACCCCACTGGCCACGACCTGTCCAGCGTCATCATGATGTCGTCGTCGGGCGTGATGTGGAGCCAGGAGAACAAGGAGGGCCTGCTCCGCCACGTGCCGCAGGCGGCGCTGTTCGACTCGTTCGGCTCGTCGGAAGCGGTCGGCATGGGCGCGTCGGTGTCCACCGCCGGCGGCGCGAGCCGCACTGCACGGTTCCAGCTCGGTCCGAACTGCGTGGTGTTCGCGGACGACGGCAGGCGCGTGCAACCCGGCTCGGGCGAGCGCGGTCTCGTGGCCGTGGGCGGCTACATCCCGGTGGGGTACTACAAGGACGAGGCCAAGTCGGCGCAGACGTTCCGCATCTTCGAGGACCGTCGCTGGAGCGTGCCCGGCGACTGGGCGGAGGTGATGGACGACGGCACGCTGGTGCTGCTCGGCCGCGGCTCGGTCTGCATCAACACGGGCGGCGAGAAGGTGTTCCCGGAGGAGGTGGAGGAGGCGCTCAAGCAGCACCCTCGGGTCCGCGACGCGGTGGCCGTCGGCATTCCCGATGCCCGCTTCGGCGAGACCATCTGCGCGGTGGTGGAAGCCGCCGGCGACGAGCCGCCGACGCTGCACGAGCTCAGCGACCACGTGAAGGAGCATCTGGCGCACTACAAGGCGCCGCGCCATCTGGTGCTCGTCGACACCATCGGTCGTGCACCGAACGGCAAGGTCGACTACCGCCGGCTCACGTCGGTGGCAGTTGCCCGACTTGGCGAGAGTTGAGCGACGATCACGTCCTAGAGTGGCGGGCATGGAGCTGACCTCGACGGCACCCCCGCAGATCGACCCCCCGCAGATCGACCAGGGTGCCGTGGCGCCGGCATCGAAGTGCCCCATCGACCACACCGCCATGGCCGCCAAGTGCCCGGTGGCCCACGGTGGCGATGCGGGTGCGGCTCCGCACCGATCGCGCGCCGATCTGTTCATGCGCGGGCTGCTGCGCATCCACGAGCGCCCGGCCGGCGTCACCAGCCGCGACGCCTACTCCGCGTTCCAGAAGTCGATGCTCATCTCTGCGGTGCGGTGCACGCTCACCTACGTCGTGTTCCCCATCGCGCTGCCGCTGCTGCACCTCGCCAGCGGCGTCGGCCCGGCCATCGGCCTCGTCATCGGTGTGTTCGCCATCGTCTGCGACGTGTTCACCATCCGCCGCTTCTTCGCGGTGGATCATCGCTTCCGTTGGCACTTCACCGTCGTCGCACTGTCGGTCATCACCCTGCTGTGGGTGCTGCTCATCCAGGACATCCTGAGCCTGTTGCGCTGATGGTGGTCTCGGTGGTGCCACGGCAGCCCGGTCGCACGGGTCCCACCGTTCGCACCGCTGTCCGTCGAGTGGGCCGCTGGTCGTGGATGCTGGCCGGCTTCGTCGCGGTGGCCATCGGTGGCGTCGGCATCGTGGTGCCGGGTCTGCCCACCACGGTGTTCTTCGTGTTCGCCGCGTGGTGCTTCAGCCGATCGAGCCCGCGCTTCGAGCAATGGGTGCTCCGTCTGCCGAAGGTGGGGCCGATGGTCTCCGACTACCGCGCCGGCCTCGGGATGCCGCGACGCGCCAAGCAGATCGCGATCGCGATGATGGCTTCGGCCGTCACCTTCAGCGCGTTCATCAACCGCGACCGGCTGTGGCTGGCCATCGTGATCGTCGCCTGCGGCCTGATCGGGTCCGCGACCGTGCTGTGGTGGGTGCCCTCGCGCGTCGACATCGACGATGCGCAAGACTTGACCCCATGAGCGCCGCTGTCACCGACCCCGCCGACTCGCGTCTCGGTCCGCTCGGCGTGCTGGTGGGCACGTGGAGCGGCACCGGCCACGGCATCTATCCCACCATCGAACCGTTCGACTACCTGGAGGAGATCACCGTCACCGACGGTGGCGTGAAGCCGTTTCTGTTCTACGTGCAGCGCACGCGAGCCGCATCAGACGGTCGCCCGCTGCACGCCGAGGCCGGCTACGTGCGCTGGGCCGACGGCAGGCCGGAGCTGGTGGTCGCGCAACCGACCGGCATGACCGAAGCGCACCACGGCGTCGTCACCACCGACGACGACGGCGCGCTGATCGTCACCTTCGACACCGTGGCCCTCGCCGCCACCGGCACGGCGAAACGGGTCGACTCGGTGACCCGCGAGCTGCGAGTGCTCGGTGACCAGCTCGACTACGAGCTGTGGATGGCAGCGGTGGGCGAGCCGCATCAGCTGCACCTGCGGGCGACGCTCACTCGCAGCTGATCGAATTTGCTTGACACGCCGACCACCCAGGCGTAGAACAAGTTGCAGACAGGTGCAATACAAATTACGCCTGTGGAACGCTGGGAAGTCTGGTCAGCATCATCACCTACCCAAGAAGGGAGGTGAGAACGATGTTGGCCATCCTCATTGTTCTCATCGTCATCGTCCTCGTCACCGTGCTCGTCCTGCTGCGCTCCCTGCACAGCATCGGCCCCGCGCAACTGGGACTCGTCAACAAGCGACTGGCTCGCCGCAGCCTCGACGAGGGCAACCCCGTCGCGCTGCACGGCGAAGCCGGCTACCAGGGCGCGCTCCTCATGCCCGGCCTGCGCTTCAAGCTGTGGCCCGTGTTCGCGGTCACCAAGCACCCGTGGGTGCAGGTGCCGGCGGGCGAGATCGGCGTCGTCATCGCGCAGGTCGGCGACGCCATCAAGATCGGTGCCAAGAGCGCCGAGTACAAGGCCGAGTTCGGCAACTTCTCGCAACTCGACGTGTTCCTCGCCAACGGTGGCCAGAAGGGCGTGCAGCGCCCCGTGCTGCCTCCGGGCACCCTGGCACCCATCCACCCGGCCGGGTTCCTGGTCATCACCGCCGACCGCGTGTACGGCATGCCCGTGTCGGGCGAGCTCCGCTCACTGGCAGAGACGCGGCGCGGCCTCACGGCCGAGGCGTTCGGTCTGTCGACCGAGCAGTTGATGGTGACCGCGATCTCACCGCGGGGCACCACCGACATCATCGGCATCGTCACCACGCTGGAAGGCGAGCCGCTCCCGAGCGGCGACATCAGCAGCCGCCTCGGCGGCTTCGACGACGTCGTCAGCATGTCGGAACTGGGCGCCGCCGACGCGGAGATCATCGACACGCTGCTCGGCAGCAAGAACGAGCTGCACAACAACTACCAGGACTTCCAGGCCTTCGTCGAGCACGGCGGCCGCATCGGCCTGCAGCACGACCCGCTGCTGTACGGCGCCTACCTACTCAACCCGTTCCTCGTGAAGGTGGAGATCGCACCCATGCTCGTGGTGCGACAGGGTGAGGTGGCGGTGGTGAAGAGCTTCGTCGGTCTGCCGACGCTCGACACGAGCGGCACCGAGTTCAAGTTCGGCTCCATCGTGCGGCCCGGTCGTCGTGGCATCTGGCAGGAGCCGCTGCGCACCGGCAAGTACCCGATCAACCCGCGCATCTACGCGGCGGAGATCGTGCCGACCTCGATCCTCACCCTCAACTGGGCGACGGCCGTCAGCCAGGCGCACAACCTGGACTCGGCGCTCAGCCCGATCGAGGGCAAGAGCCGCGAAGGGTTCGTGTTCCGCATCGATCTGCAGGTGCAGATCCACGTCAGCGACACCAAGGCGCCGAAGGTCATCTCGATGGTCGGCAACATGCAGAACCTCGTCAACGAGGTGCTGCAGTCGGCGGTGGGCAACCACTTCCGCAACACGTTGCAGCGGCTAGAGGCGGTGCGCTTCATCGAGACCCGCGACGAAGTGCAGCAGGCGGCCATGGAGGCCATCACCCGCTACCTGCTCAGCTACGACGTGGAGACCCGCGGCGTCTACATCCAGGACGTGGTGTTCCCGGTCGAACTGGTGAAGGTGCTCACCGAGCGCGAGATCGCCAAGCAGGAGAAGGCCACGTTCCACGAGCAGCGGGAAGCGCAGCACGCTCGCATCGAGGTGGAGAAGGCGCGTGGTACTGCCGACATGCAGGGCCAGCTGGCCACCTCGCAGGTGAGCATCGAGATCAACCGCAACACCGCCGAGGCACGGGCCGAACAGGCTCGTGGTGAAGCCGCCTACGTGGAGACCACGGCGCGAGCCGAGGCCACCAAGGTAGAGGTGATCGGCAAGGCCGATGCCGGCCGCATCGAGGTGATCGGCAACGCCGAAGCATCGAAGGTGCACGCGTTGGGAGCCGCCGAGGCAACACGCACCGAGGCGGTCGGGCTCGCCGAGGCGAAGGCCGCGGAGGCGCTCGGCCTCGCGCGGGCGGAAGGCTTCGAGGCGCAGAAAGCCGCACTCGGTTCCGCGGCGACGGCAATGGTGGCCGCGATCAATGCCATCGCGGAAGGCGGCATCGACGTGATGCCCGACGTGCTGGTCACCGGTGGCTCCAGCATCGAGGGCCTCGCGGCGTCGCTGATCCGCCGGTTCAGCGGCAGCCCCGAAGTGCCGGTGCTGGTCGACGCCGTCCAGAACTGACCGAATCCGCTGTGAGTCATGGCTGGAGCGAGGGCGGTCTCAAGCGGCCGTTGCAACGAGCTCGTTGAGTCTCTCGGCGGGAGTCTTCCACATGAGTGTTTGGCGGGGCCGTCCGTTGAGTTGGCGGGCGACTGCGTCAAGGTCGTCTTGGGTGAACCCGGACAGGTCGGTGC
>JAUXQB010000271.1 GCA_030685215.1 Actinomycetota bacterium | reverse complement strand
TGGAGTACTCGCTCATGTTGGAGTCGCCCACGATCACGTGGAGCCGCCGGTACTTCTCGGCGTCGGCATGGGGCTCGTCGCGCGTGTTGATGATCGGCCGGCTCCGGGTGGTGGCGCTGCTCACGCCCTCCCAGATGTGCTCGGCCCGCTGGGAGATGCAGAACATGGCGCCCCGGGCGGTCTGCAGCACCTTGCCGGCACCGGCATAGATCTGGCGCGACACGAAGAACGGGATGAGCACCTCGGCGTAGTGGCCCATGTCGTCGGCGCGACTGGTGAGGTAGTTCTCGTGACAGCCGTAGCTGTTGCCGGCCGAATCGGTGTTGTTCTTGAACAGGTAGATGGTGCCGCGGATGCCTTCCTCGCGCAGCCTCTGCTCTGCCGACTGCAGCAGGCCTTCGAGGATGCGCTCGCCGGCGCGGTCGTGCACGACCAACTCGTAGAGGCTGTCGCACTCTGGTGTCGCGTACTCCGGGTGCGAGCCCACGTCGAGGTAGAGGCGGGCGCCGTTCTGCAGGAACACGTTGCTGGAGCGGCCCCAGCTGACCACCTTGCGGAACAGGTAACGGGCGACTTCGTCGGGGCTCAGCCGGCGCTGGCCGCGCAACGTGCACGTGACGCCGTACTCGTTCTCGAGCCCGAAGATTCGCCGCTCCATGCGCGCACCGTAGCGCACAGCTTCCCTCGCGTGCAGTCCACTGCGCCCATTCGAACTCCGCGTTCAGGTGCCCGGGGAGCGCGCCCGAACGTGCCCGGAGCGCGGGTCAGCCGGCGGCGACGAACCGCAGTGGCTCGCCGACGGCGGCCTGTGCCACCACCGCCATCGCCGCGGGATCGACCATGGCGATGACCGGGTAGCCGCCGGTGGTGGGATGATCGGCGAGCATCACCACCGGACGACCGTCGGGCGGCAACTGGACGGCGCCTTCGACCATTCCCTCCGACGGCAGCTCGCGGTGCACGGCGCGCTCGATGGGTGGGCCGTCGAGCCGCACGCCCACTCTGCTCGTGTCGACGACGGTGAACGTGGTGGCGAGCAGCGCCTGCCATGCGTCGGCAGCAGCCCAGTCGAGCCGCGGCCCCGGCCACACCCGTACGGTGTGACCGCGCGCGTGCGGCGAGGCGGGGTGCGTGGCCGCCGGCACCCCTGGGTCGTCGCCGATGTGCAGCGAGTCGTCGAGTCGGGTGACGCCGCCGCGAACGGCCAGGTACGCACGCGCGCCGTCGTGCACGCGGCGCACGTGCAGCACCGCGCCGGCCGGCAACACGACCGGGCTCCCCCACCCCACTGGCGGGCCATGCGTGACCACCACCTGCGCACCCGCGCCGGCCACGGCGACCATGGCCGAGCGCTCGACCTGCAGGGTGAGGCCACCCGACGTCTCCAGGCACCTGGCACCGGGCTCGTTGCCCACCAGTCGGTTGGCCAGTGCTGCGCCGGCGAGGTCGACCGCGCCCCCACGACTCTGCCCCAGCCAGGCGCGGCCGATTCGTCCCGGGCCGACGACCGACCCGGCGATGCCCCACGAGCTGACGGTGATCATCGCTCACGGAACCTCACCCGCGCGCCGGGCGGCAGCAGCGCCGGCGGCGTGCGGAGGTCGTCCCACAGCGGCGCGTCGGTGCGGCCGAGCAGGTGCCAGCCGCCCGGGCTCTCCCGTGGGTACACGCCGGTGAACTCGGCGGCGATGGCCACCGAGCCTTCCGGCACCCGGGTGCGGGGCGTGGCGCGGCGCGGGAGGTGCAGCACGCTGGGCAGGCCGACGAGGTACGCAAACCCGGGCATGAAGCCGCAGAACGCCACGGTGTACTCGGTGCCGGTGTGCAGCGCCACGACCTCGGCGACGGTGAGGTCGCAGCGCGATGCCACCTCGTCGAGGTCGTCGCCGTCGTACTGCACGTTGACGGTGACGAGCGGCCTCCTCGTCGGCGACGCGGTGGGCATCGTGATCTGCCCGAGCACGGACGGATCGAGCGAGCCGTCGTGCACGACGAGCACGGTGCGTGCCGCAGGGACGATGTCGACCACTCCGATCAGTGCCGCCGACCGCCAGCCGTCGGAGTGGGTCATCACCTCCGCGAGCGAGTCGAACTCGGCCAGTACCGCACGCGGACCGTACGGCAGCAACTTCACCGGACGAACGACTGCACGGTGAAGCCGTCGGCGACCAGCGCGGCGGCCACCGCTGCCAGCAGTGCGGGTGCACCCGGAGTGTCGGAGTGCACGCAGATCGACTCGACGCCGGCGTGTGCCAGTTGCACGGCCTGCGCGGCGGCGTCGGCGGGCACGGTGATGAGCGCGTCGGGGCTGGTGCGCGGTACCAGGCGCCCGTCGACGGTGTACCTGCGGTCGGCGAAGCCTTCGGCCACGAACCGCACCTGTGCCTGGGCACAGGCGCGCTGCACGGCCGACTCGGGCAGCCCGAGGACGGGCAGCGACGGGTCGAAGCGGCGCACCGCGGCCACCACTGCAGCTGCCTGCACCTCGTGGTGCGCGAGCGCGTTGTAGAGCGCGCCGTGCGGCTTCACGTAGCGCACGCCGGCACCGACGCCGCGAGCGAACGCGTCGAGCGCGCCGAGCTGATAGGTGACCGCATCTTCCAGCTCGTCGGGCCGCATGTCGATGAACCGGCGGCCGAAGCCGACGAGATCGGGGTAGCTGACCTGCGCGCCGATCACGCACCCGGCAGCGCGGGCGAGCTCGCACGTGCGTCGGATGGTCGAGGGGTCGCCGGCATGGAAGCCGCACGCCACGTTCACCGAGCTGAGCAGCGGCACCAGTTCGCGATCGGGCCCGCCGGGCCACGCTCCGTACGCTTCACCGACGTCGCTGTTGAGGTCGATGCTCGCCACGGGAGGTGTCAGTCGGCCAGTGCCTCGGCGACGGCATCGTCGCCGAGACGGCGGAAGCATCGCCGCCCGTTGCTGCGAGACAGCACCGCCACCTCGAGGTCGCCGGCGGCGAGCGTGCGGTCGGGGCCGGAGAGCGCCTTGGTCGCCTCCTTCACCGCCGCACCCAGTTGCTGGTCGTCGGCGAAGGTCTCCTTCATCCGCGCTCCGATGGCCTCGGCGTCGCCACCGAGCACCGTGTAGCGGCGCTCGTCGAACACGGTGCCGTCGTAGAGCACGTGGAACAGCTGATCGGTGTCGGGTGTGACGCCGACTTCGGCGACCAGGATCTCGACCTCCATCGGCTTCATCTCGTGCGTGAAGATCTGGCCGAGGATCTGGGCGTAGTTGTTGGCCAGGCTGCGCGCGTCGACGTCGTCGCGGCTGTACTGGAAGCCCTTCAGGTCGGCGGCGCGCACGCCGGCCACGCGGAGCTGATCGAACTCGTTGTACTTGCCGACACCCGCGAACGCGATTCGGTCGTAGATCTCGCTGATCTTGCGCAGCGTGCTGCTCGGGTTCTCGGCGACCAGCGCGATGCCGTCGTCGAAGCGCACCGCGACGAGCGCGCGACCGCGGGCGATGCCCTTGCGCGCGTAGTCGGCGCGGTCCTTCATGACCTGTTCGGGCGAGACGTAGAAGGGCTGGCTCATCGCGACCTCACCTCGCTGGCGATCGATTCGAACACGTCGACCAGTTCGTTGTCGTCGAGCCGCTGCCACCCGCCGGCCGTGATGGTGGCGACCACAGGGTAAATGCCGCGCAGCGCGTCGGGGCCACCGGTGGCCGAGTCGGCGTCGGCGGCCTCCCACAGCCCACGGCAGGCCAGTGCGACGGCGGCGGCGCGGTCGAGGCCGTCGCGCCAGCCGATCTTGATGACCGTGCCCGCGTGCAGCATGCCCGAGCCGGTCGCCACGTAGTCGTGCTCCTCGTAGCGGCCGCCGGTGACGTCGTAGGTGAACAGCCGCCCGTTGGCCCGCAGCAGGTCGTAGCCGGCGAAGATGGGCACCACCACCATGCCCTGCATCGCGGCGGGCAGGTTGCCGCGTACCATCATGCTCAGCTGGTTGGCCTTGCCCTCCAGGCTCAGCGACGAGCCTTCCACCTTCTCGTAGTGCTCGAGCTGCAGCTGGAACAGCTTGATCATCTCCATCGCCGGCCCGGCCGCACCGGCGATGGCCACGCCGCTGTGCTGGTCGGCCTGCACGACCTTCTCCATGCCGCGATGGCTGATGAGGTTGCCACTGGTGGCACGACGATCGCCCGCCATCACCACACCGTCGGCGAAGCGCAGTGCGACGCACGTGGTGGCGTGCGGCACCGAGAGGTCGCCGTGGAAGTCGGCGGCAGGCGCGAGCCCGACTCGCTTGAGCAGTTCGGGAAAGCTGGAGCCGGGATCGGCCCCCGGACTGAACATGGGCATCGACATGGTGGCTACTGGCCACCCTTTTGCACGTAGGACTTCACGAAGTCCTCCGCGTTGGTCTCGAGGACGTCGTCGATCTCGTCGAGCAGGTCGTCGAGGTCGGCCTTCAGCTTGTCGCCGGTGCCGGCGACAGCGGGTGCAACCTCGACGGTCTCCTCGGTGCGACTCGGTGTCGGTTTCTGCTTCTGTGTGCGCTCGGGCATGTGCTCCCCTGTCCGTCAGGCGCCCAGCCGGGCCAGCAGCTCGGCTGGGGTATCGCTCTCGTCGATCAACCTAGCCACGGATTCTGCCGTGCCGCGCAGCGGTTCCATCATCGGCACCCTGCGCAGTGGGTCGCGGCCGATGTCGAACACCATGCTGTCCCAGTTGGCGGCGACGATCTCGCCGGGCCACTTGGCCAGGCATCGGCCGCGGAAGTAGGCACGTGTGGTGGTGGGCGGGTTCACCATCGCGTCGCGCACCTCCTCGTCGGTGGTGAGCACGTCGAGCCCCACTCGGCGGGCCAGGCACTTGTCGCGGCGCAGGTCGTGGTACTGCAGGTCCAGCGCCTTCAACCGCGCGTCGCCCACGCCCACGCCGTGCCGCTCGGCGTACGCCTGCACGATGCGGCGCTTGGCCACCCAATCGACCTGGTGGGCCACCGAGTCGGGGTCGTGCTCGAGCCCGGTGAGGATGCTCTCCCACAGGCCGAGCACCTGGCGACCGACTTCGTCGCCCACCGCGGCCAGACCGTGGGAGCGCTCGTACTTCTGTGCGCGTTCCAGGATCTCCCACTGCAGCTCCAGTGCGGTGGCGCGCCGGCCACTGCGCAGGAGCACCGTGCGCTGCAGCGACGGGTCGTGGCTCACGTGGCGGATGGCGGCCACCGGGTTCGCCAGCGCGAGGTCGTCGCCGAACATGTCGTCCTCGATCATCGCGAGCACGATCGACGTGGCACCCAGCTTCACCAGCGTGGCGGTCTCGCTCATGTTGGCGTCGCCGACGATGACATGCAGCCGGCGGTACTTGTTCGCGTCGCAGTGCGGCTCGTCGCGTGTGTTCACGATCGGCCGCTTGAGCGTGGTCTCCAGGCCGACCTCCTCCTCGAAGAAGTCGGCGCGTTGGCTGATCTGGTACGGCACGTCGGTGGAGGTCATGCCGGGCAGCTCGCACCCGACCTTGCCGGCGCCGATGACCACCTGCCGGGTGACGAAGTGAGGGGTGATCTGGTGCACGATGCGCCCGAAGGGCACCTCGCGGGCGACCAGGTAGTTCTCGTGGCAGCCGTAGCTGTTGCCCTTGCCGTCGGAGTTGTTCTTGTGGCACAGGATCTCGGCACCGTCGGGCAGCATGCGCGCCGCAGCCTGCATGCTGGCCCACACGATCTCCTCCGCGGCCCGGTCGAACACCAACGCCTCTCGGGCGGTGAGGCACTCGGGCGTGCTGATCTCGGGGTGCGCATGATCGACGTAGTAGCGCGCGCCGTTGGTGAGCACCGCGTTGACGAGGTGGGTGTCGATCTCCGGCGCGAGCAGGTCGTCGACACTGAACCCGCGCGCGTCGCTGCCGGGGTGCTCGTCCTCGAAGTCCCACCCCACTCTGCGATGCGCGGCGAGGTACGCGTTGATGAGCAGCGACGAGGCGGTGACCGGGTTGCTGGTGGCGTCGTGCAGGTGCCCGCGCACGAGGATGCCGTACTCGGTCTCGATGCCACAGACCTTGGGGATCGCCATGCGCCTGACCCTAACCAGCTCGCGCGCACAAGAACAGGCGCATCCCGTCGGCTCTCCACCTCCGAACTGCGTTCTGTGTCATGCCCTGAGCGAGGAATCCTCGGCGGTCTCAAGCGGCCGTTGCAACGAGCTCGTTGAGTCTCTCGGCGGGAGTCTTCCACATGAGTGTTTGGCGGGGCCGTCCGTTGAGTTGGCGGGCGACTGCGTCAAGGTCGTCTTGGGTGAACCCGGACAGGTCGGTGC